>JBKECN010000107.1:0-11933 GCA_047974565.1 Actinomycetales bacterium | reverse complement strand
CAGGGATGAGCCCTAGTGAGCGCGAGGCGCCCGCCACGCCCTGTCCCGCGCTCTGCCCGCGCAGGGATGAGCCGGACATGTCAGGTCATGTGGCATACGGGTGAGACCGCGCCCTGCCCGCGCAGGGATGAGCCCTGGTCGAGGCCTACAACACGGCCGATCTGTGGCCGCGCCCTGCCCGCGCAGGGATGAGCCCAAGGTCGACGGGTTCCGCACCGAAGTTCTCTGCCGCGCCCTGCCCGCGCAGGGATGAGCCCGACCGCCGCTCGTGGAAAGTCCACGCCCCACTCCGCGCCCTGCCCGCGCAGGGATGAGCCCGTCGGGTGGTCTCCTGACGAGGTCGCCGACCGCCGCGCCCTGCCCGCGCAGGGATGAGCCCGATCCACCCACCCGCAGGGGTGAGTAGGGTCTCCGCGCCCTGCCCGCGCAGGGATGAGCCCGCCGGGTATGTCCACCGCTTCGGGTCCTCGACCCGCGCCCTGCCCGCGCAGGGATGAGCCGTGACCCGTAGGGTGCGTGGTCGATGATCTGGTCCGCGCCCTGCCCGCGCAGGGATGAGCCCGTGTCGTTGCCGGTTAGGATCCAGCCCAGGAGCCGCGCCCTGCCCGCGCAGGGATGAGCCTTCGTCAATCTGGCGCCGCAGCACTTGAAGGGCCCACGCCCTGCCCGCGCAGGGATGAGCCCGTCGCACAGAGAGGCACCAGAGGTCCTCAGAACCACGCCCTGCCCGCGCAGGGATGAGCCCCGCCGCGCTGACCGCGTGGTGGCGCAGGACGACCGCGCCCTGCCCGCGCAGGGATGAGCCCCGATCGGGCGGCTACTACCTCGGCACGATGAACCGCGCCCTGCCCGCGCAGGGATGAGCCTCGATCCTTGGCCGTGAGGCGCCCTGCCCCACGCCGCGCCCTGCCCGCGCAGGGATGAGCCGTGCCCGAATACTGGCGTTGGGCGGTCGGATTGCCATTGACAACGTGGCCAGACCACACGGTGCCACAGCAGCTCCACCTTGATTCTGTGTGGACAACGTCGACGCCTTGGAGCAGGCGCACCAGCGGATCCTCGACGCCGGTGGTGCCGTGCTCTTCGATCGCAGTAACGACCCCGAGGAGCCGTTATGGGTCTATGCCGATCCTTCCGGGCACCCTTTCTGCATCTTTGTGGTGTCGCCATGATGTGCAGGGAGTTCGCACCGCAGGATCGGTCTCTCTGGCGAACGCCGGGCGATCTCACGAAATCCCCAGCGGAGAAACGTGTCGGCGTACCCCGTGCTGGCAGAACTCTTCGATACCTGCGCATCCAACGGGATCGCTTCCAACACGGCCGCTCCCAGCGCGTGCGCGTGTCCCTGAGCAGCGTGAATCAACAGGTCAGTCACGCCGCGACCTCTCCATCCCTTGCGAACGTAGAAGCAGGACAGCACCCACGCCGCGTCCGTGTCGTCCACCCGGCGCACTCGCCACGAGCGCTCCAGCCAGGGCAGGTCCTCCCGTGTGGTCAGCTGGCACCAGCCCACGGCCGAGCCCGCCGAATCCATCGCAACCAGGCCCAACGTCTCGCCGTCACGGAGGAGGGCCTGGAAGTCGGCGCGGTTACTTTCGGAGGGTCGGCGCCGGTACTCGGCGCCGAGCCTCCAGTACATGCACCAACAGCGACTTGTCACCGGCGAGCCCGCCATCAGGTCCGCGAACGTCGCCCATCGACTGGTCAAGTCCCGTTGCGTGGTGTCTGAGGATTTCTCATCCTTCGGGTGTGTCGGGGTTAAGCGGTGAGGGCTGGGATGGTGGGTAGGGGGTCTGGTTCGTTCACCCCCTGGGGGTGGTTGAGGGTGTCGCGGCACTTCTTGAGGAGGTCGACGCCGAGGTAGCGGCGTTGTTCGATCCATTCGTCGTGTTGCTCGGCCAGGACGGCACCGATCAGCCGGATCGCGGCGTCTCGGTTGGGGAAGATACCCACGACATCGGTGCGTCGACGGATTTCCCGGTTCAACCGTTCTTGGGGGTTGTTGGACCAGACCTGTTTCCAGACCCCCTTGGGCAGGGTCGCGAACGCGAGGATGTCGGCGCGGGCGTCCTGCAGGTGTGCGGCCACCGCCGGGAGTTTGGCGGTCAGGGTGTCCAGGATACGGTCGAACTGGGCGTGCACGGCAGCAGCGTCGGGCTGGTCATACACGCTGTGCAGCAACGCTTTGACCCATGGCCAGCTGGTTTTCGGGGTGACCGCCATCAGGTTCGCGGCGTAGTGGGTGCGGCACCGCTGCCAGCTGGTGCCGGGCAGGGTCGACCCGATCGCCTCGACCAGGCCAGCGTGGGCGTCAGAAGTCACCATGACGACCGGGCCAGCCTGGGTCAGGCCACGCGCGGTCAGGTCCCGCCAGAACGTCAACCAGCCGGCCCCGGTCTCGCTGGTGGACGCCTGGACACCAAGGATCTCCCGGTACCCCTCAGCGTTGACCCCGGTGGCGAGCATGACCGCGACCTTGACCACCCGCCCCTGCTCGCGGACCTTCATCGTCAACGCGTCCGCGGCAACGAACGTTAGACCGTATCCGGTTTGGTGGATGGTTGGGGTTGCTTGGATTGAAGGGAGTTTCGTGATGGGTTCGACTCGCCGGTCGTTCACGCAGGAGTACAAGCAGCAGGCGGTGGCGTTCGTCTTGGACGAGGGCCGCGTCATGGCTGAGGTCGCCCGCAATATCGGGTGTAGCGAAACATTGTTAGGGAAATGGGTGAACAAGGAACGCCAGGAAAGGGAATCAGCACAGGTGCGCGTGGACGAACCGCTGACTGAGTCCGAACGCGCCGAACTTGCTCCGGCTGCGCGCGCAGGCCCGTGATGATTCGGCGCGGATCAGCGAACTGGAAATGCAGATCGCGTTCGCAAAAAAAGTGTCGGCCTGGTTCGCGAAAAACCAGCCGTGAAATTCGCTGCGATCGCGGACTGGGCCAACCCCGCCGAGGGCGAGCCGAGGTTCCCCCTCACGTTCATGTGCGCCGAGCTCGAGCCTCACCACCTCGGGCTACCACCGGTGGGTCACGGCCCGCACCCAGCCACCGGGTCAGCGGGCGGCCTATGACGACAAACTCACCGCGCTGATCCGTTCCCTGCACACCCACCTGAAGGGCAATCCCGGGGTGCGTCGGATCTGGGCGGGGCTGCGGGCCCTGGGTCACAAGGGTCACCCACCAAGCGGGTGCACCGCCTGATGCGTGCTGCCGGCCTGCAAGGACGCCACCCCCGCCGGTACCGCACGACCACGGTGCCCGGGGACAAGCCGGTCCCGGCGCCGGACCTGATCAAGCGGAACTTCACCGCGCCCGCACCCAACCAGGCCTGGTGCGGGGACATCACCTACATCGCGACCTGGCGTGGCTGGGTGTACCTGGCCACCGTCATCGACCTGCACTCCCGGGCGCTGGTCGGGTGGGCCATCGCGGACCACCTGCGCACCGACCTGGTCACCGACGCCCTCACCATGGCCATCACCACCCGCACCCCAACCGGGAAAGTCATTTTCCACAGTGACCGCGGCTGTCAATACACCAGCAGCGACTTCGCCACGTTCTGCCGCAAGAACAACAACACCGCCAAGCCTCGGACGCACCGGATCGTGTTTCGACAACGCCGTCAGTGAATCATTCAACGCCACCTATAAGAAAGAACTCATCCACACCCGGCCGTGGGCCAGCCTGGATCAGGTCATCCGCGAATCCCGTGAATGGTTCACATATTACAACACTCTCCGCCGGCATTCATTCAACAACTACTTGACACCGTTCGAGAAGGAGATAGGCTTTACCGCACTCGAGGAAATAGCACGCATGAAGATCGCAGCCTAATCCGGAGTCCACCAAACCGGCTACACACCACGTGTACGGGCCACCATCCAAGGGCCGGGTGCGGAACGCCTCGACCTGCCCGTCGAGGTCCTTGGCCATCTCGCTGACCTGCGACGTGGACAACCCGGTGATCCCCAACGTCTTGACCAGCTTGTCCATCCGCCGGGTCGAGACCCCCAGCAGGTAACAGGTCGCCACCACACTGGTCAGGGCCTTCTCCGCCCGGGAATGCCGCTGTAGTAACCAGTCCGGGAAGAACGAGCCCTCCCGCAACTTCGGGATCGCGACATCAATCGTGCCCACCCGAGTATCCAACGGGCGGTGCCGGTACCCGTTGCGGCGGTTGGACCGCTCCTGCGGGCGCGTGCGGTACTCCGCCCCACACACCGCGTCGGCCTGAGCCGACAACAACGAGTTGATGAACGTGGACAACAAGTCCCGCATCAGATCAGGCGAGGCCTGCGCGAGCTGCTCATCCAGGAACAGTGCAGGGTCGATACTAGGAACGGCGGTCATCGGTGTGCTTCCTTTCGAGAGTGCTGTGAGACGTTCACTCGAAGGATCCCCGGTGACCGCCGCGTCCGCCGGCAGGACACGACGATCAACCAGGGCTCGTACACCAACGTTATGGACTCAACTCCGCGCCGCCCTGCCCGCGCAGGGATGAGCCCGTGCTGCAGCTCGGGCCGACCCGCTTCGCCGTCCGCGCCATGCTCGTGCGCAGTTGCTCCTCAACCTGGTCGGGGAGTAGGGCTCGGCCCAGGGTGGAGGTGTTCACGCACAACGGTGGGGGATCTGTGGGCCAGAAGTGTCGAGTGTTCTCGGTGAGCAACACATCAAATTGTGCGTGCACGTTGGCTGCAAGGACGTGCTGATCGCCAGGGTGTGCTGGAGCCGAAGCAATCAGATGCTCGAACCCGCGCGTCATGGCTTGGGGAAAGTGAGCACACATGGCAGCCAGGCGCTTCTCGATCAACGACCCATGAATGAGTGGGGGAAACATCTCGACGTACCTCAGCGAGGACGGTCGAGGACCACCGCACGTCAATCAGTCCCCGCTGACGACAAGCTCAGCACGATGTCGCACGTGAGCCCCCCACGTAAGACGTTGGCGTCGCAGAACGTCCGCAGTGGCAGTGGGGCCCCTCACTCACCTTCGGCGAGCCAGAGTCGTTGATCGATGAGCTCGTCCATGGCGGCCTCCCGACGCACCCGCACCTGTGCCTCCAATGCCAGCACGTCAGCGAGCAGGACCGTGCCGCCCAACTCGTCGGGTTGGATGGCCAGGCGACCTTCGGCGGCGAGTTGGTGCAGGTACTCGGTGTTGAACTCGGTGACCGCTGCTGCGTCCCCGACTCCGACGCGAGCTGGCAAGGGTAGGACCATGGCGGAACGGTCGTGTCTCGCACAGTCCACAAGGTGGCGGATGGCAGTCATCAGCGCGGTGCTGACCTCAATGCTCTCCCTGGCTGAGGTGGTCACGCGCCCGGCGACGTGGTCTCGGTCAGGATCGGCATCGTGCTGGTTGAGTTGATGAACGATGCGCTGTAGGTACAAGTCACGTGTCATCTTCGTCCTTTCGAGCGGGCCAAGCCCGTGGGGTGGGGAAGCCAGCGGACGCCACCCGCTTCCTGCGGCGAAGGCATGTCCTTAACGCCCGCCCTTGCACTCCCACACGCGCTCTCGCGGCCAAGCGTAGGCGTGGGTCCGTGGTCGTACTGGGTCTGTCCACAGATCCGGTTTCCATGTCAAGGTCGGCGATCAGCTTGCCGCATGGAGAGCGCGCCGCCGGCGGCATGAGCGGGCAGCGTGTGGTCGATAACGACCCGGAGGGAGTCGGCGCTCGATTCGGATAACCGGGCATCGAAGTTGAACGTGGTGTGCAGGCCGGCTCGACGTGCCGCATGAGGGTTGCCAGGGGCCTGAGGTAGGCCTCGGGGACGAAAGATGCAGCCGCCCAGGTCGGTGTCGGCGTGCTGGTCCGCGATGAGGAGCCCCTCGCGCTGCATGCCTCTCCAGCCCGAGCACGTCCCATCCGGGCGCGCCGGGTTCTCGCCATGATGTCGCCGAACACGGTGGCGGCGTTGGCGGGAGGCCGGGAGCGCGGTGTCCGTCTGGGTCGTGGAAGTGCGGGTGCGCGACGGATGCGGGCGTCGTCACGAGGCAGAGCCCTCTTGGCACCCGCCAGCGCGCCGTCAAGGCCGCTACTGAGCGGCTTGAGTCCCCAGCATGCCGGACGAGTGCCCCGGTTCTGGCTCGTCGAGGAGGTAGTCGCTGACGTCGTAGGAAGGGATCAGCCATCGAACGTTGAGTTGTACGTAGACAGCCATCCCGACGCACATGACGATCAGGGAGTACTCCGTGCGTGACATAAGGGTCGCCACCATAGTGATCCCGATACAGACCACGGAGTTCACGACCAGGCCAAAGCGATAGGGAGGGAAGGCCACCATGTACGGAATCTGCTTGCCGACGTAGAACAGGGTCATGCCCGTGACTGCCATGATCGCGAAGGTCTCGTGGTCCAGGTCCTGGTTGATGGCGTGACGCACCAGGTTGGCGAGGAAGATCAATCCTACGTAGAACACCAAATGGGACAGGACCATGACGTTGCCCGTGGTGAGGCGCTTGGCTCGCTCCAGGCGGTGCAGTGATCCGAAGAAGACCCACCATATCTGCGCGATCAGGACGAAGCCTGCGACCGCCGAGATGACCCCCGCCGAGGTGATTTCGTCGGCGGACGACATGCTCCCGATGATGCTGATAACGGTTTCGCCAAGGACGATGATGGTCAGCAGGCCGACACGTTCGGCCAGGTGTTTGCGGTGGACGGGGAACGTCGAGGCCAATGGGGTCAGGCGCAGTTGGAGGATGATCTCGACTGCGATCCCGGTATAGAGCGCCGCTTCCCGCCATCCCTCGGGTAGCGCGAGTGAGAGGGCGCTGATCGCGGTGCCGACGACTATCACCACGCCCAGCTTGCGGGCCAGTTGATTCCCTGCTGGGGTCGTGCGGGGTGCCTTGGCATAGGAGTAGGCCTGAAGTCCGCGCATGCCGACGTAGCAGGTTACGAACCCCGTGAACCCGTTGCCTGACGTTGAGGTGATGAACGTCGACATCACGATGACGAGGGCCATGATGGCCAGGGTGACGTATCGCTGTCCGTGACTGTCCGTGTCGTAGCGGTTGGCGAACAGGGTATGTGTGGACCATACCCAGAGGACCGGAACGAAGGTCAGGAAGAAATCGAACAACTGCTCGACACTGAGGTGACCGTGATGGGTGTGGGCCAACGTGTGCGCCACCACCCCGATCACGGCGACGAACACTAGGTCAAAGAACAACTCCAGCCACGTGGCCTGGCGCCACTGGAGTGTGCGAAAGGTGTCCTGCACGATCAACTCACCTGGTCCAGACGGGTACGGCGGGCCACCGGAAGTTAGCACATGAGTTCAGGTGCCGCGCGATACCAGAGGGCGCCCCCGGTTCGCCCCCCCTCTCGCTTCACCTCGCGTCCCGAAGGGGTCAGCGATGGTTCAGAACCTGAGGAGGGCGTGGTCCCCGACGAACTCACGGGCCGCTACGCGATCACCCGGTCAACAGCACGTCATCGGCAGCCCAGATCGGCGGCTTCTCCCGGCCGGGGCAGCGAGCGGGAACGATGGCGACGGCTTGGCATCTGCGGCACCTAGGGCTGTTCGTGGCCGGTGATGTCGTTCGTGGCGACACCATCGCAGGCCACCCTGAGCAGAACCTTCAGATCGGTAGCCGCATCCGGCACCGATCAATACGTCGTCTGGGAGACGAGATGTGTTGCGATCGGCCGCCGACCCGACCCGCGCCCGGAAATCACGGCGCAGTGCCCACGCCACCCCGCTCCGGCTTCCCCACCGACTCGCCCGCGCAGGGATGAGCCCGCACTTGAGCCAGTTGTGCGCGAGGTGTGTAGCCCGTGTCCTGGCCCGAGTGAACACCCAAGACCGGACGATATCCGCAGACGCCGAGGATCTGCGCGACTGCCGCCTGCGCGACCGCTCGGTGCTGTACGTGGCAGCGACCCGCTATCTGCGGCGCCAACGCGTCGGGGAAATCCACGCTGTTAGCGCGATCTACGCCCTCCGAAGACTGGTCGAGCAGTCCTACGGGCAGGCTGAGGTGCCGGTTGAGCCCCTTCGCCCTTGGCTAGGGCACCCTTGGCCACCCGGCCCGAAGGGCTGCACTCGCGCCGCGGGAGAATTCGTACCCCATGGCCCTCAAGGCCGTATCAGTGGGATATCACCCGATTAACAAGGACGAAGTCACCCGATCGGCCCATCAAGACTTCTCATTTCACTCCGATCACGCTTGGTGGCCTGCCAGGTCTGCGCGGCCAACCTCGCTCACCCCGGGAGACCACTGATGGCCCCAACGTTCAGCCGATCCATGCACGGGAAGATCTTCCGTCTGATCGTCGCACTGGTGACGGTGGCGATGCTTGCCACGGCGGCGTCCCCGGTGTTCGCGGCCAGCCAGAACGAGGTGCTGATCACCCGCAACTTCGACGGCACCCCGGCCTACACGGCGGTGGATGCGAACAACCCGCTGGACAACGGCACGGCGGCGCCCGCCCTGCACACACCAGGACAGGACAGCGGGCCGACGAACAACGTCGTGCGCACCTACGACCTGTTCGGCGTGCGGGTGCACTGGAACGTCAATGAGCAGGCCGCCACCGACGTCACCCTGACGATCACCCTGAGCACCCGCGCCGGAGGCACCGCGAACCTGTCGTGGGCTCCGGACGACACCGGCATGTTCAGTGGCTGCGGTCCCGGCTCCACCATCTCCGGCCTCACCCTCACCTGCCGTCTGGGAGCACGCAGCCGTGGCTCGTCCGGGGACGTCATGCCGATGGCCCGACTCGACGCCGGCGTCAACGCCAGCCTCATCGACGTCTCCGCCACCTTGACCGACGCCGAGGGCTCCACCCCGGCCACCGACGCCCTGGACACCCCGTTCACCGTGTCGGAGGCGCCCCAGTCCAACTGGATCAAGCAGCAGCCGACCGTCGTCGGCCCGGTCACACCCCCCACCGGGCCGAACGGGTATCTGGCGCTGTTCCCGCTCACCCTGGAGAACCGCACTGCGGCCAACCCGGCCAAGGGGCTCGGCGAACTGGTAGTCAACCAGCCCCTGACCTTCATCGATCACGCCTACAACCTGCCCACCGGCTCGAACCTGGCCTCCCAGGCGCAACTGGACGCCGCCACCACAGCCGGATTCCCGGTGCACGGGCCACGATGCGGTGCCTACGCCGCCGCGAACAACGGCCCATTTCCCGTCACGGCGGGATCGTGGGTCTGTGGCGGTGGCGTCGGAGCCAACGGCTATCCGGTAGCGAGCGTCCAGATCGGCAGCTACTCGGCAACCCCTCCGGCCACCAACGCCGACGGCAGCGCCAACTCCGCTGGCTATATCCTCACCGGGCAGATCGCCTTCTGGATGCCGGAGACCGAGGTCTTGGCCGACATCGCCGCTGGGACAGCCTTTTACAACAACGCGATCAGCGCCGACGCCCTGACCGCACTGGTGACGGAGACGACGGCACTGACCCCGATCTCCGTCTTCGGCCACGGTGGAGCGGTGCGCAATGAGCCGGTCAGCGATAACAAGTCCGCCTTCGCGGTCACGGCCAGCGGCGGGGGTGGCGGCGGGGGAGGAGCCCCCACTCCGGGTTCCTTCACCGGCCAGCACGGACTGATCGGCCACAGCCTGATCGAGTACGTCAGCACCCTGGCCGCCCCCCACGACCTGGAGCACCCCAACATCGTTCCGCGGACGACGGCCTGGGCCGCCGGCCCCTTCGATGGCAACGGCATCGTGTCGCGATCCACCCCACTGGACATGAGTCTGTACGTGTCCACGTTCTCCCCCTCCAAGGACGTGACGACCCCGTACCACGGCTGCATGACCTGGGACCCCACCCAGATCAGGCTCGCGCCGATGCCCGAGTTCACCAAGGTGGATCAGCTCGCCGGCAACATCATGGTGAACCGTCGGCTCGACGGCGCCACCGGCTACCTGGAGGAGTTCGTCGTCGGCCAGAGCAACGGCAGCTCGTATGCAGGGCCGAACCGTGGTGTCGCCCTGATGGAGTTCCCCCCTGAGATCCGCAGTCAGTTCACCGTGCACATCGAGTACGGCTGGGAGGACACCACCAGCTACCGGGACTCGGTGCAACAGAACAGTGTTGAGTGCAACAACACCGCCGGCCGGCACTGGATCGACTCCACCGACCGGGCAGCTCTGGACACCCGACTGGACGCCGACGGCAACTACCAATTGAGCATGGTCCGGGTCCGGGTTGAAGGCGACATCCCGTGGGCCGCGGTCTACCCGGACACCGGTCGGCAGGGCCAGTCGCCCGGCGCTCCCTACGACACCAGCGGCTTCTTCCTCAACGTCCACGGTGTGGTCGGGTCCGACCTGGTCATCAACCACGACGACAAGTCCCTCTACCTGCACACCTCCCGGGCGATCGGCGACTGGGATCCGACCACCGGCCCGGCCCCGACGACGGACTGCATGCCGATCGACGGCTCGCGCGACATCAACCTCAACACCCCGACCACGCCCACCGGCTGGTGCAGCCAGCCCTACACGGCATCGCTGCCCCCGGAGTTGGCGCTCGGCACCCCGAACTCCAGTCTGGACCCGAACAGCTTCACGCAATGGCCCATCGACGCCGACACCAACCGGGTCACCATCAAGTCCGTGCGACCTGTGGTGACCAAGACCAACGTCGATGGACTCTCGGACATCGCCACCAACGGTGAGTTCGTCGACTTCGACATCACTATGAGCGCGGTGGGCGCCTCCACCGAGGCATTGAGCAACCTGCGAATGCTCGACACGTTGCCCTCGTACTACCGCTTCGAGGCGCTCCTGGAGGGACCCACCAAACCGGAGACCCAGTGCACGTACCCGTTGGTCGGCGAGGCCGGTGACATCTCCTGTCAGCTGTCCGAACCCAACCCCGCGGTGGACACGGGTTCGTTGCCCGCGGGCATTCCCGGCGGCTGGAGCGATCACATCCGGATCAGGGTGAAGGTTGTGGGAGCGAGGGCGACGAACAACGCCTACTCCGCGCTCTACAACACCGCCCACCTGGACAGTGACGGTGTCGGAGCCTGGACCGCGAACGCCTGGGCGAGCCCGGTCGGCTCGGACCCCAAGACCAGTCAGTCCTACGCGGCCTCGTACATGCCGTACGCCGTGGACGAATCGATGATCCTGAAGTCTGTCGACTCGGCGACGGCACCGTGTTCCCAGGTTCCCGGCAACCCCTACCCCACGGCCGACGAACTGGCCACCTGGCAGGAGCGGTGCGCAACCACCGGCCTGGACACCGACGCCACCAACTTCAGTACCACGACGGACGCTTCGGGGAATCTGCGGTTCGAGTTGGGGATGACCAACACCGGCAACACGAGGCTGAGCGGCGTCCGGATCGTCGACGTCTTCCCGCACGCCTTGGACTCCCTCGGCGAACCCGACTCGAACACGCCCATTCAGGGCGGCAGCACCCCGACGTCGGGCCTGGGCCGGCTACCCGGGACCAGTACCACGGGCGACGTCGGGCTGCGTGACCTGACCGGCGCGGCGACCTACTGGGTGAGCGGCGACGCGGCCGAGACCATCTCGCGTGACCCGGATAAGACCTTGGCCACAAATACCTGGTGCGACGCCGTCGGTGGAACGGTCCAGAACGGCATCGGCACCGACGCCGACTGCCCGCAGGACCCGTACCAGGTGACCGCGGTCTACGCGACGCTGGCCCCGATCGACCCGGGGATCACCTCGAAGCTGACCCTCACCCTGGACACCGAGAACGCCTCGTGCGCGGATATCTGGACGAACAACTTCGGCGCCCGCACGGCCAATGTCGAACTCCCGATGCGCTCCAACGACGTCACGATCATGAGCCAATGCGTCTTTGACTTGGCGTTGCAGAAGCGGGTGGTGTCGGTTCCGTCGCCGTTGGTGGTGGGGTCGGTGGTGGAGTTTGAGATTGAGGTGGTGAATCAGGGTGATCCGGTGCAGGACGTTGATGTGTCG
>JBKECN010000083.1:0-8195 GCA_047974565.1 Actinomycetales bacterium | reverse complement strand
CGCGGCTCGTCGCTACGCTGAGGCACTTGCCGACCTCGTCGCGCCGGTGCCGGTGCGGCTCGTCGACGAACGTCTCAGCACGGTGACTGCGCACCAGCACCTGCACCGTGCCGGGATGAAGAGGAAGGGCCACCGGCCGGTCGTCGACCAGGTCGCGGCGGTGGTCATCCTGCAGGACGCGCTCGACGCCGAACGGGCGTCCGGACGTGCGCCGGGCTCGCTGGTGGAGCCGGCAGGGACGACGGACCCTCCGTCACCCGGGTTTGGAGGCCCATCTCGCGGATGAGTGACCTGTTCGATTCCGACCGATCTCGTGGCTCCGAGACACCCTCGCGGGCACAGCCGGAGGATGACGGGATGTACTCCGACGACGGGATGTACGCCGACGGCGGAGACGGTGGAATCGAGGAGGTCTACGACGTGCTGCGCGAACCGGACGAACCTGATCCGTCCTCGCACCCGCAGGCCGCGGGGGAGTACCGCCCGGACGACCAGGAGCCCGTGGAGGGCTACGGCGACTACGACCACGAGATCTTCGCCGGCCACGACCCCACCCACGACGTGCACCCCGACTACGCGCTGGACGAGGGAGGCCTGGGCGTGGTCACCGTCGGTCGTCGACGCAGGCGGTGGATCGGAGTGGTGGTGCTCGCACTGTGCGCCCTGCTGGTGGCGGGGGCGGGCTTCGTGGGCTTCGACCAGGTCCGCCAGCTGGCCGGGTCGTTCGGCGGCTCCAGCGACTACCCCGGGCCCGGCACCGGCGAGGTGACCGTCACGATCAGCGACGGCGACAGCGGCCGAGCCATCGGGCAGACGCTGGAGGAGGCGGGCGTGGTCAAGTCCTCCGGAGCTTTCGTCGACGCTCTGGCGGAGTCCGGAGCCAACAACGCTATGCAGCCGGGCACCTACCTGATGAAACTGCAGATGAGTGCGGCCGGCGCGGTCGAGCTGCTGCAGAATCCGGAATCGCGGGTGAGCATCGTCATCCGGCTCCGGGAGGGCTTGTGGCTGTCGGAGACCTACGCTGCCATCTCCGCGGAGACCGGCTTCACCACCGAGCAGCTCACTCAGGCCGTCACCGACCCGGCGGTCGGGCTGCCGGAGGAAGCCGCAGGCAATCCCGAGGGCTATCTCTTCCCGGCCACCTACTCGTTCAACCCTGATGTCACCCCGGTGCAGGTACTCGCCGCGATGGTCACCAAATATAAGGAGGAGATGGTGCAGGCCAAGGTCGCCCCGGCCGACCAGCGGCGGGTGCTGATCCTGGCCAGCCTGGTGCAGGCCGAGGCGTCCAATCCCGAGGACTTCCCCAAGGTGGCCCGGGTGATCGAGAACCGGCTGGCCAAACAGCCCACGGTGCCACTGGGCTTCGACACCACCGTCAACTACGCCGTCCAGAAGCGTGGCTTCGATCTCACCCGAGCCGACCTCAACGTCGACAGCCCGTACAACACGCGCAAATACCCTGGCCTGCCTCCGGGCCCGATCGATTCACCCGGGGCCGCCGCCATCGAGGCGGCCGCAGCCCCGGCCGAGGGTGACTGGATGTACTTCGTCACCACCAACCCCGACACCGGCGAGACCCTCTTCACCGCCAATTACGACGAGTTCCTGCGCGGCAAGGACGAGTTCAACCGGTGGTACGCGGCGCAGCAGACGAGCACGCCGTGACCCGCAGGCACGTTGGCGGCGAATCCACGAACGGAGCCGCCCACGCGCCCGGCGAGGCTCGCGCCGCTACGGCTCCCGGGCGGGCCGGCGTCGCCGATCCCCAACCGTCGAGGGCAGGCGCCGATGGCATCGGCACGGCCGGGATCGAAGCACCCGACGAGATCACGAGTTTCATCCGTGCCGAGCACGTCGCTCTCGATGCGCCCGTCCCGGCGGGCGCGCGCCGGGCGGCAGTACTCGGCTCTCCGATCGAGCATTCGCTCTCGCCTCGGCTGCACCGGGCCGCGTACGCCTCGCTCGGGCTGACCCACCATCGCTACGACAAGTTCGAGGTGCGAGAGGGCGAACTGGCGGCAGTCATCGACAGGCTGGGCCCGGCGTGGACCGGGTTGTCGCTGACGATGCCCCTCAAACGAGTCGTCATCCCCCTGTTGGATGAGATCACCCCGCTCGCGGCTGCCGTGGGCGCGGTGAACACCCTCGTGTTCGGGGACGGCGACGTGCATGGGTTACACGACCTGCGCCCCCGCCGTGGCGACAACACCGATGTCGCGGGGCTGGTGGGAGCGTTTGGCGAGGTGGGGCTGTCATCGGCTCCAGCCGGGCGTGAGGCCACCTCGCGCGCGGTGATCCTGGGTGGCGGGGCCACGGCGGCCTCCGCGGTGGCGGCCTTCGGGCAGCTGGGCTGGCGTCGCGTCACCCTGGCCGCGCGCTCGCGCGAACGCGCCGAGGACGTCTGCCAGGCAGGTGAGCGACTGGGAATCCAGGTGGAGGTCCGTCCTCTCGACGAGGCCGTTTCCGTGCTGGCTGATGCCACGGCCGTGGTGGCGACAGTGCCCGCCGACGTGCTGTCGAACCTGCAGGACGCGCTTCACCTGGACCTGAGCGTCGGGGCAACCCCACCGGTGCTGCTCGATGCGATCTACGACCCCTGGCCGACGCCGATCGCGGCCGCCTGGCAGCGGGTCGGCGGACGGGTGATCAGCGGCAAGCAGATGCTCATCCATCAGGCGGTGGGACAGGTGCGGCAGATGACCGGCCACGAGCCGGCCTTGGCGGTCCTGCAGGCGGCTGCGTCCTGACCCGTCGCCGCCGGCCCTGACAGACCACGTACTAGATCATCGCCACGGTGCCAGCGTGGCTGGTGATACTCCAGTGGCACGCCGAGGTGCGGCCCGGTGCTCTGCATGGTGACACGGTCAGTGGCAGGGTTGGTTCAAGTCTGGGGCCAATGGGCCGAAAAGATATGCATGGCCCAGCTGGATTGCGCTCGATGACCACTCAGGTGCGTCAATTTGTCGACATTCTCCTGGAAGACGGTCTCGTCACCGAGGAGCAGCTGGTCGCCGCCTTTGAGATCCACGAACTGGAAGGGCGACCGCTGGGTGCCGTCCTGGTGGATCAGGGTCTGCTGACCGAGGGACAGTTGGTCAAGGCCCTCGCCGAGCAGATCGGTCTTGATTTTGTCGATCTGACCGAGGCGCCGGTGGATGCCACCGCGGTGAGCAAGATCCCCGCCGGGGTCTGCCGCCGACACAATGTGTTGGCCATCGGCTACGCAGGCGCCAAGCTCCGGGTCGCCATGGCGGACCCCGGCAACGTCGTCGCGATGGATGACATCCGGCAGATGACCCGGATGGACGTCCAGCCGGTGGTCGCCACCCGCGAGGACCTGGCCGCGGCTATCAACCGGTACTGCCGCAGCGACGAGGAACTCGACGAGCTCTCCAGCTCGCTGCTGGAGGCGGCGCAGGACGCGGCCGACGACCTCACCTCGATGACGGAGATCACCGAGGATGCCCCGATCGTCAAGTACGTCAACCTCCTCATCACGCAGGCGATCACCGACCGAGCCTCGGACATTCACATCGAACCGGCCGAGCATGAACTCAAGGTGCGGTACCGGATCGACGGCGTGTTGCACGAGGTGATGAAGTCACCCAAGGCGATCGCTGGTGGCGTCACCTCGCGACTCAAGATCATGGCTGACATCGACATCGCCGAACGTCGCATTCCTCAAGACGGTCGGCTCTCGGTCAAGCACGACGGCCGCAAGATCGACCTGCGGGTGGCGACCTTGCCCACGGTGTGGGGCGAGAAGATCGTCATGCGTATTCTCGACAACTCGACGGCGCAGATGGCGTTGTCGGACCTGGGGTTCTCCGAGTCCAACTTCGACCGCTTCAAGACCAGCTACGTCAAGCCCTACGGGATGATCCTGGTGACCGGGCCGACCGGCTCGGGTAAGTCCACCACGCTGTACGCAACCCTCAACATCGTCTCCAAGCCGGAGATCAACGTCATCACGGTGGAAGACCCGGTGGAGTACCGCCTACCGGGCATCAACCAGGTGCAGGTCAACGCCAAGGCCGGCCTCACCTTCGCAGCGGCCCTGCGCTCCATCCTGCGCTCGGACCCCGACGTGGTCCTCATCGGTGAGATCCGAGATGCCGAGACCGCGCAGATCGCGGTCGAGGCGGCGCTCACCGGCCACTTGGTGCTCTCGACCCTGCACACCAACGACGCGCCGTCGGCAGTCACCCGGCTCACCGAGATGGGGATCGAGCCCTTCCTGGTCGGCTCGGCACTGGATTCGGTTCTGGCACAACGGCTTGCGCGTCGCCTCTGCTCGAAGTGCAAGGAGGAGTACGAGCCGAGTGAAGAAGAGCTGATCGCCGCGCGCTTCCCATGGACTCCCGGCGAGCCGAAGCCGCGGCTGATGCGCCCGATCGGGTGCAGCACGTGCGGACGAACTGGGTACAAGGGCCGGCTCGCCTTGCACGAGATCATGCTCGTCTCGGAGGAGATCGAACGCATGGCGGTCTCGCACTCGTCCTCGGCCGACATCGGCAAGGAGGCGATCAAGGACGGCATGAAGACCCTGCGCGAGGACGGCTGGCTGAAGTGTCTGGAGGGCAAGACGTCGATCGAAGAGGTACTGCGGGTCGTCGCCTGAGCCCACCGCCCACCGGGTAGATCGCCGACCGACTCAAGACGGGCCATCCACCGTCCGATGGACAATCCAGGCCGCACCGGCGGCGACACGCATGAAGGGAACTACCCGTGAGCATTGGTCCGACCGGCGGCTACCAGCCGGAAGCCTTCCGAGCCGAGCTAGCCGATCTCAACAACGGCCTCGGCGGCCAGACCGCGCACGTGCCCCAGCAGGCGGTGACGGTCGACGAGGTGCCGCAGAATACCGTCAAGCCGGCCGAGAGTCCGGGACGGCTCGGTTCCTCGCACGAGGTCGACGACGACTTCAGCCTTGCCGAGGCATTGGGCACGATGCTCGACTTCGGCGCCTCCGACCTGCACCTGACCGCGGGCGCCCATCCGATGATCCGGACCCGAGGCGAGTTGTACCCCCTCGAGGAATTCCCGAAGATGGACCGGGTCAAGCTACAGCGCGCGATCTATGCCATCCTCACCCAGAAGCAACGCGAGACCTTCGAGAACAATCTCGAACTGGACTTCTCCTACTCCCTTCCCGGCCGTTCCCGCTTCAGGGTGAACATCTACCGTCAGCGGGAGTCGCTGGGTGCGGCCTTCCGGGTGATCCCCTATGAGATCAAAGCTCTCGAAGAACTCGGAGTGCCGCCGGCGGTGAGCAACTTCGCCGGCCTGCCACGTGGCATGGTCCTGGTCACCGGGCCCACCGGCTCGGGTAAGTCCACCACGCTGGCCTCGCTCATCGACCTGGCCAACCGCACCCGGCAGGGCCACATCATGACCGTCGAGGATCCGATCGAGTTCCTGCACCGGCACAAGAGCTGCATCATCAATCAGCGTGAGGTGGGGGAGGACACCAAGTCCTTCGCCAATGCGCTCAAGCACGTGCTGCGTCAGGACCCGGACATCATCCTGGTCGGCGAGATGCGTGACCTGGAGACGATCTCGGTGGCCTTGACCGCAGCCGAGACCGGGCACCTGGTGTTCGCCACCCTGCACACCCAGGACGCCGCCCAGACCATCGACCGGATCATCGACGTCTTCCCACCCGAGCAGCAGCAGCAGGTGCGGGTGATGCTCGCGGGCGCAATCCAGGGCGTGGTCTGTCAGACGCTGTGCAAGACCGCGGACGGCAAGGGACGGGCGGTGGCGACCGAGGTGATGGTGGCTACTCCGGCGATCCGTAACCTCATCCGCGAAGGCAAGACCCACCAGGTCTACTCGGCCATGCAGGCCGGGGCCCAGCACGGCATGCACACCATGGACCAGCACCTGGCCGAACTGGTTCGCACCCGCCGGATCACCCTCGAGGTGGGGCTGGAGAAGTGCCACCACATCGAGGACTTCAACCGCCTCACCGGCCGAGCATAAGGAGCAGGCGAGATGGCCACCGCAACGAAGTCAGCAAGCAAGACCTACGAGTACGCCGTCCGTGACAAGGCCGGCAAGCTCATCAACGGCAAGCTGGACGCCCCGTCAGAGGCGGCAGTCGTCACGAAGCTGCGGGAGATGGGCTATGCGCCTGTCTCGGTGACCGAGAAGAGTTCTGAAGGTCTGAAGACCGAGATCTCCCTGCCGGGTTCCGGGCGGGTCAAGCTCAAGGACATCGCGATCATGGCGCGGCAGTTCGCGACGATGATCAACTCGGGCCTGAGCCTGCTGCGCTCCTTGACCATCCTGTCCGAGCAGACCGAGAACAAGGTCTTGGCAAAGGTTCTCGCCGAGGTCCGCAACGACGTGGAGGAGGGGCAGTCCCTGTCCTCCTCGCTTGCCAAGCATCCACTGGTCTTCCCGCCGCTGATGATCAACATGTGCCGGGCGGGTGAGGTCGGAGGGTTCCTCGACCAGTCGCTGCTGTCGGTGGCGAACAACTTCGAGGCCGAGGTCAAGCTCAAGGCCAAGATCAAGTCCGCGATGACCTACCCGGTGGTCGTCTTCGTCATCGCCATTCTGGCCGTGGTCGGCATGCTGCTGTTCATCGTGCCGGTGTTCGCCAACATGTTCTCCTCCTTGGGTGGCGAACTGCCGGCACCGACCCGCTTCCTCGTGTGGCTGTCGGACATGCTCAAGATCGGCGGGCCCGTCCTCATCGTCGGTGCCGTCGTCTGGTCGGCAGTGTGGTACCGAATCAAGAACCGTCAGAACGTAAGGGAGTTCGTCGACCCGCTATACCTGAAGATGCCGATCTTCGGCGAGCTGTTCGCGAAAGTTGCCCTCAGCCGATTCACGCGCAACCTGGGCACCATGATCCGGTCGGGTGTCCCGTTGCTGCAGGCCTTGGATATCGTCGGCGAGACCTCCGGTAACACGGTGATCGAACAGGCCACGAAGTCCATTCAGGAGAGCGTTCGTCGGGGAGAGACCCTGGCCGGTCCGCTGTCCGAGCACAAGGTGTTCCCACCGATGGTCGTGCAGATGCTCGCGGTTGGTGAAGACACCGGCGCCCTGGACACGATGCTGGAGAAGATCGCGGAGTTCTACGATCAAGAGGTCGAGGCGACCACGGAGGCCTTGACCAGCCTTATCGAGCCGTTGATGATCACCGTCCTGGGATCCCTCATCGGCGGGATGATCATCGCCCTGTACATGCCGATCTTCAAGGTCTTCGATCTCATCAACTGATCGAGTGGTCTCGAGAACGCCCTCCGGCCCCTGGCCGAGTGGTTTCGAGAACGCCCTCCGGCCCCTGGCCGGGGGGCGTTCTTGTGTCGGGGCGGCTTGACCGTGCCGGCCTGGGTGTGGGGGGCAAGGCAGGCAACTCCCTCGACCGATGCTCATGCCAACACCTCGGTGGCTTCCGCGGTCTGCGAGACGGGAGGTGTCAGGAAGAAATCCGAAATTCCGCATCAAGTCGGCTTGTTGGCTGCCGATTGACTGGGTGCCGGCGATTCCCCCGACGCCCGGCCCCCGGCGAAAGGCCAGCAGCCCATGCTCCTGCGACGACCTGCACCGTTGAAGAAGGACCAGGGCTTCACCCTGATCGAGCTTCTCGTGGTCATCATCATCATCGGTATCCTGGCCGCGATCGCCATCCCGGTGTTCTTGAACCAGCGGCAGAAGGGCTGGGACGCTCAGGCCAAGTCGGACCTGAGGAACATGGCCACCGCCGAGGCGACCTACTTGACGGAGGAACTCAGGTACACCGATGACGTGTCCCGATTGGAGTTGATCGGTTTCAAAGGCGCCGGGGCCACGACAGATCACACGGCTACCGCGCTCGGAGGAAACCTTGCCGCTGGCTATTGCCTTTCTGTGCTATCGAACTCGGGAACGACCTGGTATGCCTCGTCGGAGGATCTCATTCCGAGCGACGTTGTCAAACCCAATTGCTGATTAACGCGACGAATCTCCCCAGGCCGGACGGCTTGGGTCACTGAGTGTTGGGCCGTTTGGATGAGGTTGGTGTGGGGGTGTTCAAGTCGGGGGTGTGGGGGTCGATACGTGTTGTGTCATCGGGGGTTTCCCCGCTTGGGTGCTGGTCACCCGGTTAATTGTCATACTAGGAATTAGTAGGGAAGGGGAGGGCTTTCATGCTCGCTCGTATTCGTAAGGCTGTGGAGGAGAAGGACCAGGGC
>JBKECN010000078.1:0-44587 GCA_047974565.1 Actinomycetales bacterium | reverse complement strand
ACTGCTGCGCTACGTCGACGCCGACCGGGTCGGGGCGAGCATCGGCGAGGCGACCACCGATGAGCACGTCGACGCGGTGTTGCGGGCCTTCGGCATCGACCCCCGCAACACCCCGGCGAAGTCCGAGGTGCCCGCCGACACGCACATCCCGGTCGGGCTGCGCCGCAGCACCGACTTCATGACCCATGAGGTTTTCAGCGGCAAGCGCAGCGAGACGGCGATGCTGCGGTACCTGCGCTCGCTGTCCGACGCGGACTTCGCCCTCGACCGCGGAATGATCCCGCTCGGCTCGTGCACGATGAAACTCAACGCCACCACCGAGATGGAGCCGATTTCCTTCCCCGGGTTCGCCGGGGTACACCCCTTCGGCCCGCCGGCCCCCGGCTACACCCGGCTCATCGACGAACTCGAACGATGGCTCGCCGAGGTCACCGGCTACGCCCGGGTGAGCATCCAGCCCAACGCCGGCAGCCAGGGTGAACTCGCCGGCCTCTTGGCCATCCGGGGCTACCACCGGTCCCGCGGTGAGCAGCGCGACATCTGTCTCATCCCGTCCAGTGCCCACGGCACGAACGCGGCGTCCGCGGTGATGGCCGGCATGCGGGTGGTGGTGGTCAAGGTCGCCGACGACGGCACCATCGACCTGGACGACCTGCGGGCCCAGTGCGAGAAGCACCGCGACAGCCTCGCCGCGATCATGGTCACCTACCCCTCCACCCACGGGGTCTACGAGGACGACATCACCGACGTCTGTGATCTCGTGCACGAACACGGAGGCCAGGTCTATATCGACGGGGCCAACCTCAACGCGCTGCTGGGTCATGCCGCGCCGGGTGGTTTCGGCGGCGACGTCTCCCACCTGAACCTGCACAAGACCTTCTGCATCCCGCACGGCGGAGGCGGCCCCGGGGTGGGTCCGATCGGGGTGGCCGAGCACCTGGTGCCCTTCCTGCCCTCGCACCCGATGCACCCGGACCCGGCCCGACGCACGGGTGCCGGGCCGGTCAGCGCGGCACCTTTCGGCTCAGCCGGAGTGCTGCCGATCAGCTGGGCCTACGTGCGCCTGATGGGCAGCGACGGCCTGGCCCGGGCCACCGGCGCCGCGGTCCTGGCGGCGAACTACGTCGCCACCCGGCTGGCCGAGCACTATCCCATCCTCTACACCGGCCCGAACGGTCTGGTCGCCCACGAGGCGATCCTCGACCTGCGCCAGATCACCAAGGAGACCGGAGTCACCGTCGACGACGTGGCAAAGCGCCTCATCGACTACGGCTTCCACGCTCCGACGATGTCCTTCCCGGTGGCCGGCACCCTGATGGTCGAGCCCACCGAGTCCGAGCCGCTGGCCGAGTTGGACCGTTTCGTCGAGGCGATGATCGCGATCAGGGGCGAGATCGACGAGGTCGCCGCCGGGACGGCCGAGCTGGAATCCTCGCCGCTGCGTCGCGCCCCGCACACCGCGCAGGCGCTGGTCGGTGACTGGGACCGTCCGTACACCCGAGAACGGGCGGTGTTCCCTGCCGGGGTTGCCCCGGGCAAGTACTGGCCACCGGTCGGCCGGATCGACCAGCCGTACGGAGACCGCAACCTGTTCTGCAGTTGCCCGCCAGCCGAGGCCTATCACCGAGCGGACGACGACACCGACGGTGCAAAGGAGCAACGATGACCGGTACCCGGACCCCGCTGTATGACGAGCACACCCGGCTGGGGGCGAACCTCATCGACTTCGCGGGGTGGTCGATGCCGGTGCGCTACACCTCCGACCTGGCCGAACATCACGCGGTGCGCCGCACCGGCGGCCTGTTCGACCTGTGTCACATGGGGCAGATCGAGGTGAGCGGGCCGGGCGCCGGGGACGCGCTCGACCACGCCGTGGTCTCGGACATCTCCAAGGTGCGGGTGGGGGCCGCCAAGTACACGATGATCTGCGCCCCCGACGGCGGAGTGATCGACGACCTCATCGTCTACCACCTGGCCCCCGAACGCTTCCTCGTGGTGGCCAACGCGGCGAACGCCGGCGTGGTCACCGATGAACTCATCGCGCGAGCGGCGGGCTTCGACGCCCGGGTCGAGGTCAGCGACGCCGGTCTCGTCGCCCTGCAGGGTCCGGTGTCCACCGGCGTCGTGCAGCAGTTGGTGGACCTCGACCTGGCCGAACTCGGCAACTACGCGGTGGTCGAGACCACCCTGGACGGGCATCCCGTCCGGCTGGCCCGCACCGGTTACACGGGCGAGGACGGCTTCGAGGTCTTCTGCGCGGCGGACGACACCATCGCGATCTGGCGTGCACTGTTGACCGCCGGGGAGCCGGTGGGCGTGGTGCCGTGCGGCCTGGCCTGCCGGGACTCGCTGCGGCTGGAGGCCGGCATGCCGCTGTACGGGCATGAACTGACCAGGCAGGTGACCCCATACGAGGCTGGGCTGGGGCGGGTGGTGGCGGTGGGCAAGGCCGCCGACTTCGTGGGCCGCCAGGCGCTGACCGAGCGGTCGCAGACGGGGCCGAGGTCCCACCTGGTGGGGCTGACGCCGAGCGGGCGTCGCGCCGCCCGGGCCGGCTACCCGATCCTCGACTCGGCAGGCGAGCAGGTCGGCCAGGTCACCAGTGGCGCGCCCTCACCCACCCTCGGGCATCCGATCGCGATGGGTTTCGTCCCACCGGAACTGGCCGAGCCGGGCACCGTGCTGGCGGTGAGCATCCGCGACAAGAGCGCCTCGGCCGAGGTCGTCCGACTGCCCTTCTACCGCCGGTCGCGGGGCTGAGCGGGCACCCCGGCGGCGAGCGCCTGCGGGTGAGTGGTATCAGCCCATTCCGCGGGGTTGTAGAGTACCCGCAAACGGGCATCCGGCCCGGGCCGTTCCCACTCCGTCGCGACGGTGCGCGACCAAGGGCTCCTGGGCGAGACCCTCTGCCGCACAGCCACTTCCACATCTCCAATGCAACCCATCCGAGTCATTCCAGGAGGAGTCCGCCACGTGTCCAACGCCAACCTGTTGAACAGCGACCTCGCTGACGTCGACCCCGACATCGCCGCTGCCCTGGACGCCGAGCGCGAACGCCAGGAGACCACCCTGGAGATGATCGCCTCGGAGAACTTCGCCGCCGTCGCGGTGATGCAGGCCCAGGGGTCGGTGGCCACCAACAAGTACGCCGAGGGTTACCCCGGACGGCGCTACTACGGGGGCTGCGAGCACGTCGACGTCGTGGAGCGCCTGGCGATCGACCGGCTGAAGTCCCTGTTCGACGCCGGCTTCGCCAACGTGCAGCCACACTCGGGCGCCCAGGCCAACACCGCGGTCTACTTCGCGCTGCTGGGCCACGGGGACACGGTGATGGGGCTGGACCTGGCGCACGGCGGTCACCTCACCCACGGGATGCGCCTGAACTACTCGGGCAAGACCTTCAACATGGTCGCCTACCACGTCGGGGACGATGGCTATGTCGACATGGACGAGGTGGCGAGCCTCGCCCGCGAGCACAAGCCGAAGATGATCATCGCGGGCTGGTCGGCCTACCCGCGCCAGCTCGACTTCGCCCGATTCCGCGAGATCGCGGACGAGGTGGGCGCCCTGCTGATGGTCGACATGGCGCATTTCGCCGGCCTGGTGGCCACCGGCCTGCACCCCAGCCCGGTGCCGCACGCCCACGTGGTCACCTCCACCACCCACAAGACGCTGGGTGGCCCGCGCGGTGGGGTGATCCTCACCAATGACGCCGACATCGCCAAGAAGATCAACTCCGCGGTCTTCCCCGGCATGCAGGGCGGCCCGCTCGAGCACGTGATCGCCGCCAAGGCGGTCTCCTTCAAGCTCGCGGCGGGAGAGGAGTTCGCCGACCGTCAGCGTCGCACCCTCGAGGGTGCGAAGATCCTGGCGGACCGGCTCACCCAGGCCGACGCGACCGCCGCCGGGGTCAAGGTGCTCACCGGCGGCACCGACGTGCACCTCGTCCTGGTGGATCTGGTGGACTCCGAACTGGACGGCAAGCAGGCCGAGGACCGGCTGCACCGGGTGGGCATCACGGTGAACCGCAACGCGGTGCCGAACGACCCGCGCCCGCCGATGGTGACCTCCGGCCTGCGGATCGGCACCCCCGCCCTGGCCACCCGCGGCTTGCAGACCGACGACTTCGTCGAGGTCGCGGACATCATCGCGGCCGCTCTGCAGCCTGAACTCAGCGAAGCGGATGAGGCGGTACTGCGCGGGCGGGTCGAGGCCCTGGCCAGCAAGTACCCGCTCTACCCGGCGCTCGGCTGAGGCGTCGTCCGGCCCGATGATCTACGAGGTGCAGCGATGGCGCTGAGTGTCTTCGACCTGTTCTCGATCGGCATCGGGCCGTCGAGTTCGCACACCGTCGGCCCGATGCGGGCGGCAGTCACCTTCGTCGACGGGCTGCACCGCGACGGCCTGCTCGGTCGCACCCACCGGGTCACGGCCGGGCTGTTCGGCTCGCTCGGGGCCACCGGCCACGGGCACGGATCGGACACGGCCGTGTTGCTCGGCCTGGCCGGGCACGCTCCCGAGCAGGTGGACCCGCGCGCGGTGCAGGGCCTGCTCGCCCAGTTCCGCCAGTCCAAGCGGCTCCGGCTGCGCGGCGAGCACGAGATCGCCTTCGACGAGGACGAGGACCTGCAACTCCACCGCAAGAAGTCGCTGCCCCTGCACCCGAACGGGATGCGCTTCGAGGCCTACGACGAGACCGGCCAGACGCTCGCCTCGAAGGTGTACTACTCGGTCGGCGGGGGCTTCGTCGTCAACGAGGACGCCCACGGGCCCGACCGGATCGTCCAGGACACCACCCCGGTGGCCCACCCCTTCCGCACCGCCGAGGAGCTGCTCGCGCACTGCACCGAGACCGGCAAGTCAATCGCCCGGATCATGGGCGAGAACGAGTTGTCCTGGCGCACCGAACCGGAGGTCAAGGCCGGACTCCTGGAGATCTGGGCGGTCATGCAGGAGTGCATCGAGAACGGCTGCGACACCGAGGGGGTGCTGCCCGGCGGGCTGCGGGTGCGTCGACGCGCCCCCGAACTGTCCCGTCGCCTGGCGGTGGAGGCCAACACCACCGACCCGTTGCGCGGCATGGACTGGATCACCCTGTACGCGCTGGCGGTCAACGAGGAGAACGCCTCCGGTGGGCGGGTGGTCACCGCCCCCACCAACGGTGCCGCCGGCATCATCCCGGCGGTGTTGAAGTACTACACCCAGTTCGTGCCCGGTGCCGACGACGCCGGCGTGATCCGTTTCCTGCTCACCGCCGGGGCGATCGGGGCGATCTACAAGCAGACCGCGTCGATCTCCGGTGCCGAAGTGGGCTGCCAGGGCGAGGTGGGTTCGGCCTGCTCGATGGCGGCGGGCGCGTTCGCCGCAGTACTGGGTGGCACCCCCCAGCAGGTGGAGAACGCCGCCGAGATCGGGATGGAGCACAACCTGGGCCTGACCTGCGACCCGGTAGGTGGGCTGGTGCAGATCCCGTGTATCGAACGCAACGCCGTGGCCTCGGTGAAGGCGATCACCGCGGCCCGTACCGCGCTGCGCGGCGACGGCGCCCACATCGTCTCGCTCGACAAGGTGATCAAGACCATGCGTGAGACGGGTGCGGACATGAAGGTCAAGTACAAGGAGACGGCCCGGGGCGGGCTGGCGGTCAACGTCATCGAGTGCTGAGGGCCGGTGCCGGCCGTCAGAGTCTCAGCCGTCGGGGTCTGGGGTACGGGTGTCCACTCCCGGGACGCGGGACGCCCGCCGTACCGGCGGCGCGACGAACCTGACCTGGTTCCTGCCCTTGTCCTTGCTGAGGTACAGGGCGATGTCGGCGCGCTTGAGGAGTCTGCCCCGATCACTGCCGGGGTTGAACATGGTGGCGCCGATGCTCACGGTGACGGTCTCATCGGGGATGATGTCGGCCGTTTCAATCATTTTACGGAGCGCGTCGGATTTTTCGAGTAGATCCGTCTTTCCCTTTATATACTGGAAAAGGACGGCAAACTCTTCTCCCCCGATCCGATAGGGACGGTGGGGAGCCGGCACATTCTCCCCCAGCAACCTCCCGAGATGAATCAGCGCCCGATCCCCAGCATCATGCCCGAAGCGATCGTTGATGCTCTTGAAGAAGTCGATATCGAGGAAGATCAGCCCGTGCATCACTCGCCCGGAGCCGTCCAGGAGCCGTCCGAGGCACTCCTCGAATCCTCGTCGATTGTGCAGGCCGGTGAGCGTATCGGTCTTGGACAGACGGTCCAGATCCTTCTCGGGGGTGATGTCCGCCACCACACCGGTGAAGCCCTGGATGACCCCGTCTCGCACCAGGGGGACGTACAGAGCCCGGTAATGATGCGGGTTTCCGTCCAGTTTGATGAAGAACGACTCATACTCCACCGTCGACCCGGTCAGGACCTTGCGGTAGTGGACGAGGTTCGCCGCGTAGGCATCCTCACCGATGACCTCGGCGATACACCGACCGACGGCGTCCTGCTGGGTCACCGCATGGGTCTTGGCGAAGAACGGATTGATATAGGTGTACCGCAAATCCGTGTCAACGGCATAAAAGAGGATCGGCGCAGTCTCTGCCAATTGTCTGAATGTGGCCGCAAGGGGCTCCTGCATGACGATCCACCCTTCAGCTTTCTCAGGCCGGCGGCACAGGAACGAGGCGAGTTCCCTGGGACAACACACCGGCTATTACCAGCGTAAGTAGATCGTTACCTCAAGGTGCCACTTTCCAGCGAAGCCACTCCAAGCTCGCGCAGAATTCACCAGAATGCGGACGTGGTCAACACAGCGCAAGGGTGCGTACGACGAGCGAGCGACCGGCTCGGATCAGTCCAGCCGCTCGATCAGTCCGCTGCTGCCGTCCACCCGGACCCGTTCACCGGTGGTCAGTCGCGACGTCGCATCGGTGACCCCGACGACCGCCGGAATGCCGTACTCGCGGGCCACCACCGACCCGTGCGTCATCATCCCGCCCACCTCGGTGATCAGGCCTGCGGCCGCCAGGAAGAGCGGGGTCCAGGCCGGATCGGTACCCACGCAGACCAGGATCTCCCCCGGTAGCAGACCCGCGTGCTGGGGGTCGTCCACCACCCGCACCCGCCCCTCGGCGAGGCCGGGAGACACTCCGCTGCCACTCAGACCATTCGGGCCCGCCGCCGCGCCCGAACCGTAGTGCGCGTGCCCGTCCCCGAGGATGATCCGGGGCACCACCCGGCGCTCCTCCCGAACCGCGCGAGAGCGCCTGTCGCGCACGGTTTCTCGGTGATCGACACCGTGTACGGCGGCGTCCAGCTCGGACAGGGTGAGGAAGCCGACGTCCTCGGCCCGGTCCAGTCGGCCCTCCCGGGCCAGCGACCGGCCAGCCGCCAGCAGCCGTTCGCGGATCAGTCCCAACACCGAGATGATGGTGAACTTCGGGGTCTCGCGAGCTCCCATCAGGGTGCGGATGCGCCGGACCGCGAGACGGACCAGCGGGGCGCGCCACGGGCCCGCGACGTCGACAAGTTGCTGCGCCGCGAGGTCGGCGTCGGCGACCGCGCGCCGGTACACCTGGTCCGGCGCCAGGTGTGGATCCTGGACCTGCAGGTAGCTCAGCAGCGTCCCGAGCACCACCTCGGGACGCTCGGCCCACCGGGGTCGGCCCAGGTCGATCTCCCCAACGCCGCGCATCCCGTACTCGGCCAGGAAGGCGGTGATCTCCCGCTGGGCATGAGCGGGCAGCGACCCGGCCCGGTAATCGGCGGCCAGGTCGGCCGCGGATCGCCCCACCAGTTCGTCCCGCTCGCCGGCCCCGGTGATGCTCACCGCGACCCCCCACAGCCGCAGGTCCATGTCGGTGGTGACATTGCCGGCAAGACCCCTCATCAACTGCAAGGGCACCGTCTCGTCCAGTCGGCCGCTGTCGCGGGCCAGCTTCTGGAGTCGGCCCAGCATGACCAGGCTGGGCACCATGATCGGGGCGAAGGCGGGGAACATCACGGCCAGACCGGCACCCAGCCCCTCGCGGGCGACCCGGATCTCGGCATCCAGGCGGGCGCGGTCGTCGTCAATGGCGTCTGCGTAGGCGAGGGCGAGTTGCACCCGCTCCACCAGCCGCTCGGCGGTGGCGTCGAAGACCCGGCGGCCGATCCCGGGCGCGCCCATCGACAGCACCAGCCGGGGCAGCACCTGGGGCGCCATGGCCGCCATCCGGACGGCGATCCCGCGCCAGTTCGTCGTCCCCGTCGTGAACCGATCATCGGTCAGCAGCGTCTGGCGCACCCAGTCCAGACTTCCCGGTTCGGCGATCCCGAGAACCCGGGGCACGATTCGGCGGCCGATGGGGTTGCGCAGCAGGCCATCGATGCGGATCCACAGGCGCTCGTGCGCCTCGCCGACGAACCACACATGATCGGGCCGCAGGCTGAGCCCCACTATCCGTCCCGCGCCGGCGGCAACGTGAGCCACCGCATCCCGGCCCAGCGGCGTGATCGGGCCCGAAACTCCCTGCACCGCAGCGAAAGACACCCACGCTGAAGTAAGGGCCGGGTCCGGGTGGGGGCCGAATGGCACCGGCACGTCGAAGAGCGTGGTGATCGAACGGCTCTGCACCACGTACAGCTCGCCACCGCTGAAGGCGAACTCCACATCCTGGGGGGTGCCGTACTCGGCCTCGATCTGCCGGGACAGTGCCGCCAGCTCGGCCACCTGATCCGGCCCCAGGCACAGGCCGTCACCCGCGACCGAGGATCCCTGGCCGAGGCCCGGCGAACCGTTGCCGGCGCGCTCGATCGTCTCCACTCCGCCACCCGGCCGGGACACCGTCAGGACGGCCTTGGCGCCGACACTGGTGGCCAGCACCCGCCCGGTCGCGGTCTGCAGGACGAGGTGGTCGGGCTCGGTCTGCCCGCTGACCAACGCCTCGCCCAGTCCCGCGGTGGCGTCGACGACGGTATGGGTGCGGATGCCGGAGACGGGATCGGCGGTGAACATCACCCCGCTGACCTCGGACTCCACCATGGCCTGCACGACGACGGCGAGCGCCAGTTCGGGGGCATCCGGCTCGGCTGCGACGAGTGAGTCCCCGGCTGGGTCGGCTGACTCCGAGGGCGTCGGCGCGCCCTGGGGGATGCCGTGCGAGGCTCGGTAGCCGATCGCCCGGGCGGTCCACAGACTCGACCAGCAGTCCACGACCCGGGCCAACACCGCCTCGCCGGGAGTGTTCAGGTAGCTGTCCTGCTGACCGGCGAAGGACAGGCCGGGCAGGTCCTCGGCGGTGGCCGAGGAGCGCACCGCCCAGCGCGCGTCCTCACCCTCGGCGAGTCGCCAGGTGGCACGCGCGATCTCGCGGGCGAGCGCGGCGGGCACGGTGCCGGCGCCGAATGCCGCACGGATGGCGCGGCTAGCCTGCTCACACTGGTGCGGGTCGCTCAGGTCCCGGCCGCTCGGGTCCGGGCCGCTCGGGTCTGGGTCGCTCGGGTCTGGGCCGCTCGGGTCTGGGCCGCTCGGGTCTGGGTCGCTGGCGCCCAGCGCCTCGCGGATCACCGCGTCCAGGCCGTTCTCGGCGACGAAGTCGCGGTACCCGGCCGTGGTGATGGTGAAGCCGGGTGGGACCCGGAAGCCCGCGCGGGTCATCCGGGCGAGATTGACCCCTTTGCCTCCCACCTGCGCCAGATCGGCCGACTCGGTGAACTCCACGACGAAAGAGGCCATCCCCGCAGTATCCGCCCTGCGCGCCGCCGAGCGGCCGGTGGGGCGATCAGGCATACCTGCGCGGCGATGGGCCCGCCCGACGCCGAGGCGCCGGCGAGTCCGCCTGGCTGAGTGTGGGGGATCCGGCGGACGCCGGCCCGGGCACACTGAGCGGATCGAAACCGTAGGGCAGCTCGAGCCGGTGCGCTGCCATCAGCTCGGCATCGGCGAGCAGGTCCCGGGTGGGGCCGTCGGCCACCACCACGCCCTCGTCGAGCAGTACCGAGCGGGTGCACAGTTGCAGGGCGTAGGGCAGATCGTGGGTGACCAGCAGTTGCGTGGTGGCCAGGCTGGTGAGGATGTCCGCGAGTTCGCGCCGGCTGGCCGGGTCCAGATTGGACGACGGCTCGTCCAGCACCAGCACCTGGGGCCGCATCGCCAGGACGGTGGCCACCGCGACGCGGCGCCGCTGACCGAACGAGAGGTGGTGCGGGGACCGGTCGGCGACGTGTCCCATCCCCACCGCGGACAGTGCCGTCTCGACCCGGGCCTCGACCTCGTCGCGGGGCAGGCCGAGGTTCATCGGGCCGAAGGCCACGTCCTGGGCGACGGTCGGCATGAACAGCTGGTCGTCCGGATCCTGGAAGACCAGGCCGACCCGGCGCCTGGTTTCCAGCAGGGTGTCGGCCCGCACCGGCAGGCCACCGATCCGCACGGCCCCGGTGCCGTGGCCCCCGACCGGAGCTCCCAGCAGGCCGTTGAGGTGCAGCACGAAGGTCGTCTTGCCCGCGCCGTTGGGGCCGAGCAGAGCCACCCGCTCGCCGGCCGCGATGGTGAGGTCGATTCCGAAGAGCACCTGACGACCGTCCGGGTACGCGAAGGTGAGCCCCTCGACCTCGATATCGCCCGCACCGGTGCCGGACTCTGTCCCGCCCACTTCAGCCGATCCGGGCCAGCAGGCAGATGACCACGGCCAGCGACGGGATGGCCAGCGCGGTGAGCCACTGGCCGGGCGACGCGGCCGAGTCGTTCAGGCTCGGCAGTTCGCCCTGGTAGCCGCGGGCCAGCATGGCCCGGTGTACCCGTTCTCCGCGCTCGAAGGAGCGGATGAAGAGGGTGCCCACACCGGCCGCCTCGTAGCGCAGGTGGCCGCGCCGCCCGCCGGTGTAGCCGCGGGCCTCCCGTGCGGTGCGCATCCGGCGGACGTCGTCGATGACCACCGACGCGTACCGGATCATGAACGAGGTGATCCCGATGATCACGGCGGGCAGTCGGAGCCTGCGCAACCCGTCGAGCAGTTCATGCGGGGTGGTGGTGGCCGCCAGCACGATTCCCACGAGCACGCCGGTGGTCACCTTGAGCAGCAGCGCCCCGGCGCCGATCAGGCCCGCCTGCGACAGCCACACCCCGCCCACCTCGATGCGTGGCCCCGCCGCCACCAGGGGCATGGCCAGGGCGAAGATGACGAAGGGCACCTCCACCACCATCCGGGACAGCACCTGCCGGGGCCGGAGCCGGGCGAAACCGACCACCGTCAGGGCTAGCACGAGGATGCCGGCGAGAGCGAGCCAGCGAACGCCCGCGCCCGCGCCGGAGAGGGCTGACGCGGGGATGGCGACCCCGGACCCCACCAGTACGAAGGCCGCCACCACCTTGACCTGAGCGGGCAGGCGATGCACCAGGCTCGGCCGAGCCCCGGCCAGGTACAGGCCGCCGGGCTGGTGCGGCGCGGCGGTGATCGTCGTCACCGGGACTCCACGGCCGGGTCCACCCCGGCCTGCGGGCCGACGCGCCGGACGACGGCGAACAGTGCCCAGGCCCCGAGGGCCACCACCAGCACGCCGAGAATCCCGGCCAGTGGTGTGGACCAGGTACCCAGGCCGGCGACGGTGTAGTCGGCCAAGGGGGAGCCGGCGGAGGCCGAGTCTCGGGCGGCGGAATCGAAACCGAGCGTGGCGGCGACGTGTTCGAGGCCGTCCGGGCTGGCCGAGGCCACCAGGCTCAGACCACCGGCGACGATGAGGCAGAGCGCTGCAGCGGTGCCCACCCATGCCCTACCGGGCCGAGCCGGGGCTGCAAGGGCGGATGCGGTGACCGGCCGGCGCCGGCCGTCGGGACCGACGTGCACGAGGGTCGGCCGCAGGTGCCGCACGAGGTGGACCAGGTCTGGTCGGCTGGCCACGACGGTGGCCACCACGGCGCCGGTGATGAGCGCCTCCCCCAGGCCGATCACCGCATGCCAGCCGAGCATCGCCATGGTGAGAGTGCCGATGGGCAGCGGGACGACGCCGCCGAGGGCGTACAGACCGACGAAGGAGAGTGCTGCGGCCAGCACCGAGACGAAGGCCCCGACGGGGGCGGCGGACACGGCGCTGCCCGGTCGCCGGGGGCGGGTGAACAGGACACCGCGTGCGGTGTAGTACCCCACCAGGGGAGTCACCACCGCCATCAGCAGGATGTTCGTGCCCAGGGCGGTGAGACCACCGTCGGCGAAGAACAGGGCTTGCACCCCCAGGACGACACTCATACACAGGACCGCCGTCCAGGGCCCGACCAGCACCGCAGCCAAGGCACCGCCGAGCAGGTGACCGCTGGCGCCGACGGCCACCGGGAAGTTCACCATCTGGGCCGCGAAGACGAAGACCGCGGTCAGCCCCGCCAGGGGAACCCCCGACTCGCGCAACTCCTGGGTGCTCTTGCGCACGGCCAAGGCCACCGCTCCGGCCGCGATCGCACCGGTGGCGATCGACGTTGGCAGGTCGAGGAAGCCATCGGGAACGTGCATCGGGCCAGTCTCGCCCTGTTGCGACAGGTTCGCAACTAGGTGACTGGCGGGGTCAGGGTCGGGTCAGGACCCGCCCGGTCGGCCAGGGTGCCCAGCCAACCGGCCAGGCTCCGCCGGGCGGATCCGGGCGCCGACGTCGCGGCGAGGCAGCGGCCCGACGCGATCGGGCGTCATCGCATATCGCGCGTCAGTGGGGCCCGCGCGGTGTGCCAGCCAGGGCTATCCCACCCGTGCTATCCCATCCGTGCCATCCCGCCCGAGCCATCCGACCGGTGCTATCCACGGGTTGACCGGTAGGGCCATCCCGCCCGTGCTATCCCACCGGTTGGCCGGCCAGGTCCCAACTCTCCTGGGTCCAGGCCATCTCCCAGAAGCGGATCTCGTAGCGACAGCTGAGCTCGAAGGCGCGCTCCATCCGGCGGCGTTCGTCCTGGCCGGCCCGTCGTGCCAGGTCGTCGCACCGTCCAAGCGTGTCGGCCAGCCGCTCCTGGGCGGCGGAGCCGGCATAGAACTCCCACCAGCCACGGAACGGATTGGCCGCGACCTCGGCCGGGTCGGTCTCGGCCAGGTAGCGCCGCGCTGCCCAGCCGTAGGTCCACGGGCAGGGCAGCAGCGCATACATGAGCACGCCCAGGCTGTCACGCCCACAGGCCGTCAGATGGTCGATATAGGCCTGCGCCGAGGGCGCCAGCCGCTCGTGGCCGGCGAGGCCGTAGTCGATGCCGTGCACTCGGCACATGACGTGGTGCGGGTGTGTCTCGTCGTCCAGCAGAAACGTCCCGGCATCGATGAAATGCCGCATCCACTCTCGATCCGGCGACATCGCCAGGCCGAGGCCGTAACAGCGCAAATAGGCGGTCAGGTACTGATGGTCCTGCCCGACGTAGAAGGCGGTCGGGGCGTACCCGAGCGTGCCCGCCCGCAGTTCGGTGAGGAAGGGATGCTGCCAGAAATCCTCGAAGAGGGAGTCGTACCTGTGCCGAAGATCGCCGGTGTAGGTGGTCACGGCCGTCCAACCTACCCGGCGGGTGGGCACCGGTGACGGCGCCGCCTGGTCCCTGGCCGCCTGATGGCCAGTCGTCCGCTCGCCAGTCGTCCACTCGCCAGTCATCCGCTCGCCAGTCGTCCGTCCGCCCAGTCATCCGATCGCCAGTCGTCCGCCCAGTCATCCGCTCGCCAGTCGTCCGCCAGCCCAGTCATCCGCCCACCCAGTCATCCGCGCGCCAGTGTCCGATCGCCAGTCGTCCACTCCTCAGTCATCCGCTCCGCCGGCCGTCCGCTCGGGCCGTCCGATGGCCAGTCGCCTGTCAAGGCCACATCGGCCAGATGTCATGACGTCCAGATGGCGAACATGACGGTTGCATGTCATTCCTCGTCACAGAGGTACCAACGGGTGTAAATCAGCGTCTTACGGTCGATGCCCGGCCGGAGCAGGCGCCTGGTCTGCCGCCGGTGCTCGCGGTCAACCACTGTGCCGCGGCCCCGGCGACGATGGCCCCACGCAGGAGGTGAAGGGCATGTCATGGATGAGGAGCCCCCTGATCGCCGTCGCGACCGCGACCGCCTTGCTGGCCGGACCGGCGGCCACCGCATCAGCGTGGGACACGCGCACGCTGCGCACGTGGTCGGTCACCTCGTGTCTGGCCGGGTGGGGATCGCTGCCGAAGACCAGCGACGTCGACACTGCCTCGCTGGTCACCGACGTGAGAGCCGGACACCACACCTGCTTCGACCGGGTGGTCATCGACCTGTCCGGCGATCCGGACGGGTACGACGTGCGCTACGTCCCGGCGCTGGCCACCGAGGGCGAGGGACGCATCGTCGACGTGCGGGGCGCCGCGCGCCTGCAGATCATCGTCCGCTCCCACGCCTACACCGCGGACGGGTTCGTCCCGACCTACCTGCCGGCCGACCCGAACGAGATGTTCTCCACCTCGGGCATGGGCGCTGTGCAGCAAGCGGTGTGGCTGGGTTCCTTCGAGGGGCAGTCGGTGATCGGCCTGGGCGTGCGTGGCACGTTGCCCTTCCGGGCGTTCACCCTGGACGACCCGGGCCCGGGCGCGCGCCTGGTCGTCGACGTCGCGCATTCGTGGTGAGACCGCAGCGGCCTTCGGTCGGGTCGCGGCGAACTCCTCGCCGCGACCCGCATTCGCGGTGGCTGGTGACCGCACACATCTGGGCGCACCCGGTGGGGCACACCCGATGCGCGGCTCAGTCCAGGTAGTCGCGCAGCACCTGGGACCGCGACGGGTGCCGCAACTTCGACATCGTCTTGGACTCTATCTGCCGGATTCGCTCGCGGGTGACGCCGTAGACCTTGCCGATCTCGTCTAAAGTCTTCGGCTGGCCGTCGGTGAGACCAAAACGCATGGAGACCACACCGGCCTCCCGCTCGGACAGCGTGTCCAGCACCGAGTGGAGCTGCTCCTGCAGCAGGGTGAACGACACCGCGTCGGCGGGCACGACCGCTTCGGAGTCCTCGATGAGGTCACCGAACTCGGAGTCGCCGTCCTCACCCAGGGGGGTGTGCAGGGAGATCGGCTCGCGGCCGTACTTCTGCACCTCGACGACCTTCTCGGGGGTCATGTCGAGTTCCTTGGCGAGTTCCTCCGGGGTGGGCTCGCGGCCCAGATCCTGCAGCATCTGCCGCTGCACACGGGCGAGCTTGTTGATCACCTCGACCATGTGCACCGGGATCCGGATGGTGCGGGCCTGGTCGGCCATGGCGCGGGTGATCGCCTGCCGGAGCCACCAGGTGGCGTACGTGGAGAACTTGAAGCCCTTGGTGTAGTCGAACTTCTCCACCGCGCGGATCAGGCCGAGGTTTCCCTCCTGGATGAGGTCGAGGAACTGCATGCCGCGACCGGTGTACCGCTTGGCCAGCGACACCACGAGCCGCAGGTTGGCCTCCAGCAGGTGGTTCTTGGCGCGGCGACCGTCATGGGCGATCCAGCGCAATTCACGTTCGAGCGTCGGGGAGAGCTTCTGCCCCGCGTTCAGCTTCTCCTCGGCGAACAGGCCGGCCTCGATCCGCTTGGCGAGTTCGACCTCCTCCCCGGCGTTGAGCAGGGCGACCTTGCCGATCTGCTTGAGGTAGTCCTTGACCGGGTCGGCGGTGGCGCCAGCGGTCACGACCTGCGCCACCGGGGCGTCGTCGTCGTTGTCGTCGGCGAGGGTGAAGGACTCCCCCACCTCTTCGTCCTTGCCGCCGGCACCCTTGGCCGGCGTGGCGGACTCCTCCTCCTCGGACTCCTGGGAGTCGTCGGACGAGCCCGCGGTGTCGCCGCTGTCGTCGGCGTCGTCCACGTCGTCGACCGCCACGTCTTCCACGTCACTGAGGTCGGTGGGCTCGATCTCGGCGTCGCCGTCGGTGACCGAGTCATCGTCCGGCGCGGCCGCCTTCTTCGCCGTGGCCTTGGCCGCCTTCTTCGGGGCCGCCGGGTCCGCGGACGTGGCAGCGGCCTTCTTGGCCGTCTTCTTGGCGGCGCTCTTGCGCGCGGCGGTTTTGCGTACGGGGGCACTAACCTCGGTGCTGCTGGTGGCCGCCACTGCGCGTTCACCCTCGGGGCGGACCTCGATGCCGGCGCCGGTGAGCGCGCCCAGGACCTCCTTGAGACGCCGCTGCGGGACGGCGGCTTCGTCACACGCGGAACGCACCTGCGAACCGGTGACGTGCCCGTGCGTCGATCCAGCCTTCAGCAGAGCCTGCAGGCTGGGGTGTGAGAACTCGGACGGAAGGGCACTGATGGGGGCAACCGCTGACACAGACTGCCTTTCGATAGATCGATCAGAGCGACCCGAACGGGTCACACGGCAAGCACAACGCTGACGCCGCCCGATTCACTCCCAATTTTCGCGGAAAGAATTCAAAACGGGCATGCAGTAGCAGGGACTTGGTCAAGCCCCCCTATCGTGCCACGACCCTGCCGACCACACCAACTCAACCACCACACCATCGCCCGCGCGCGGCGACACAGCACGCCAACAACGCCCAAAAACCCGCCGGGATCACCCGGTCGGACGGGCCGTCGCCGACAGTCGGCCTCGTCGGCTCCGGATGCGTCCCGCCGTACCCGAGATCTCACGACGAGGATCGATCCGGGACCGTTGCGCTGCCGTCAGGCTCGGCGAGACTTCCCGCCGTCCCTAGGCCTTGACCGCCAGCACCGGGCACGGAGCATCCAGCAGCACCCGCTGGGCATTCGACCCGAGGATGAGCTTGCCCACCGGGGTGCGGCGTCGCAGGCCGATGACGATCATGGTCACCGGTTCCTCGGTGGCGACCTTGATCAGGTCCTCGGCCGGGTCGCTGTCGCGTACCGAGGTTCGCACCTCGATCTCCAGCCCCTGCGCCGCCGCTCGGGTCTCGTCCAGCAGTTGCTCCGCCTCGTCCTCCGCGCCCTGCTTGGGTTTGGACGATCGCAGCACCAGGAGCTTGGCCTCACGCAGCCGCGCTTCCTGCACGGCCCGGGCCAGCGCCCCTCGCCCTTCCTTGGTGGTGATGAAGCCGACGACGACCGTCATACCTGCCTCCTCCAGCCTCACGACCCGCCTCGCGGGCCCTGCACCCGTGCCGGGCGGTGGCGACCCGCACCCGACGTGATCCTGCATGGGTGAGCCTAGTCCCGCTCAGGCCCGGTGCAGCAGTACTCACCGCACGCCGTCGATGCCGCACCCGCGCGGCCCGCCGGAGTGCGTCGTGGGACTGACCTCAGGCCTGAGCGGCGGCGGCGAATCCCTGCTCGAGGTCGGCGAGGATGTCGTCGATGTGTTCGAGGCCGACGGCCAGGCGGACCAAGCCTGGAGTCACCCCGCTGTGCGACTGCTCCTGCTCGGTCAACTGGGAGTGGGTGGTGGTCGCCGGGTGGATCACCAGCGAGCGCACGTCCCCGATGTTGGCCACGTGCGAATGCAGGGTGAGCGCCTCGACGAAGGCCTTGCCGGCGGCCGAGCCCCCGGCGATCTCGAAGGCCAGCACGGCACCGGCTCCCCCGGGGGCGTACTTGTCGGCGCGGGCCTTGTAGGGGCTGGACTCCAGGCCCGCGTAGTACACGCCCTCCACCTGATCATGGGCCTCGAGCCAGGTCGCAACGGCGAGCGCATTGCTCACGTGCCGCTCCATCCGCAGGCTGAGCGTCTCCACTCCCTGGGCGATGAGGAAGGCGTTGAAGGGCGAGATGGCCGGGCCGAGGTCCCGCAGCAACTGCACCCTGGCCTTGAGGATGAAGGCCAGGTTGGCCCCCAGCGGGGATCCCACCCCGAGATCGCGGGCGTAGACGATCCCGTGATAGCTCGGGTCGGGTTCGTTGTAGTTGGGATAACGCTGAGGGTTGGCGGCGAAGTCGAAGGAGCCGCCGTCGACGATGATCCCGCCGAGCGAGGAGCCGTGCCCACCCAGGTACTTGGTGGCCGAGTGCACGACGACGTCGGCCCCCCACTCCAGCGGCCGGACCAGGAACGGGGTGGCCACGGTGTTGTCGACGACCAGGGGCACGCCCACCTCGTGGGCGACGCCTGCGACGAGCTCGATGTCGAGCAGATCCTGTCGGGGGTTGGGGATGGTCTCGGCGAAGAACACCCCGGTGTTCTCCCGCACGGCCGCCCGCCAGGCCTGGGCGTCGTCCGGATTCTCCACGAAGGTGACCGCGATGCCCATCTTGGGGAAGGTGTGGTGCAGCAGGTTGTACGTACCGCCGTAGAGGCTGGCGCTGGCCACGACGTGACCGCCCGCTTCGACGATGTTGAGCAGGGCGAGGGTTTCGGCGGACTGCCCCGAGGCCACCATCAGTGCCCCGACTCCCCCCTCCAGGCTGGCCAGGCGTTGTTCGACCACATCGGTGGTGGGATTCATGAGCCGGGTGTAGATGTTTCCGAACTCTTTGAGCGCGAAGAGGTTTGCCGCATGCTCGGTGTCATTGAAGACGTACGACGTGGTCTGGTAGATCGGCAGGGCCCGCGCACCGGTGGTCGGGTCGGCGTGCTGCCCGGCGTGGATCTGCCGGGTCTCGAAGGCGTGGTCGCTCATCTCGTACTTCCAGTCTCCCGCGGTGGGCGTGGCGATGTGGTCGCGCCGGCGCGGCCACCGACGTGAGCCTATGCCACCCGGGCTGGGGCGCCGGGCGAGACCACCTGAGCGGACCTGGACCGTCTTTTCCACAGGCGCCGTCACCGTGCCGGGTTATGCACAGGCGTTCGAACGGGGTCGTTCAGGCGCCGAGCTCCTGATGGGGTGATGCGATGACGAGCAACCACCGGTCAGAATCCTCGCCCGCCCGTGTCACGGTACGGGCCAGCCAGCCGCGAGATCTGCTCGCCTCGATCCCCTATCTGCTGGGTTATCACCCGCGCAGTTCAGTGGTGGTGGTCGGGGTGGACGGGTCGAGACTGGGTGCCAGCGCCCGCATCGACGTGCAGGACGTGCGGCACGACCCGATCCAGGCAGGCGCTCAGGTGGGCCGCCTGCTACGGCAGGCCCGGGTGCGCGGTGTCATCCTCGTGGTCTACGACGACGCCGAGGCGGGGTGGCTGGCCGGGCTCGTCGCCGGCCTGGAGCGGGCCGGCCTGTCCAGCCTGGACGGGTGGCAGGTGACGGATCGGCACTACTGGCCGCTGGGCGACCCGGGTGCGGCCCGCCCGGTGCAGGATCTGCTCTCCTCATCGACCAGCGCGGAACTGGTCGCCGCCGGTATCGCCCCGGCCCCCGAGCGTGCGGAGATGCTGGGGTGCTTGGAGCCCTACCCGGCCGGCCTGCGGTCCGCACTGCGGCGGGCTGCTGCGCGCTGGAACCCGCTGACCGACCTGGATCGGATGAGGGCCGAACGACTGTGGGCGGGTGTGCTGGCGGATCCTGCGGTACCCACTCCTGCCCGATCGCGATCCTGCGCTCCCCCGCGTCCGCTCTCGAACCCCGATCTGGCGCTGCTGCTGGCCGCGGTAGAACGCCTGCGGGGGCCGTTCCTGGCCGCGGTGATGAGCAACCGTCCGCCGACCGAGGTGCTGGCCGCGTGGCGAGCCGGTGGGGCCGACGACGAACTGGGCGTCGACGGGCGCCAGCCACCCGACCCGGCCCGCACGGCCGCTGCGGTGGAAGTGCTCACCCACCTGTGCCGGGCCAGCTGCGGCCCCGCGGCGGGTACTCCGCTGGCCATGCTGGCCTTGATCCACTGGTGGTCCGGCAATGGGGCGATGGCCAACCTCGTGGTCGAGCGTGCCATCGCGGCCCGTCCGGACGACTGGCTGGTCCAGCACGTCGAGGCGACCTTGCTGGCAGGCACCGCGCCGCGCTGGGTTCACGGCGGCACGTCGGCCGCCGCCATTCAGGGCTCGGCGTGAGTCGCGCCGCCCCGGGGTGGGCGTCGGTTCACACGACCTGCGAGTGGACGGTGGGCCCGCTCGAGGGAATGTCGTCGCGATCGGTCTCCCAGTCCAGGAAGGCATCGGTCTCGGCCAGTACCGCTCCCGCCAGCCAGGTCAGCACCAGGGCGTCGTCGCCGAGGCCGAGCAGCAGGAAGACGCTCTCGGGGACGAGGTCGACGGGCGAGACGATGTACACCAGGGCCGCCGCCATGAGGAACAGCTTGGAAGGGGCCATGCCCGGGTACTCGCCCCGGAGCACCCCGCGGATGAGTCGTGGCAGGGCAGCCAGCCGGGTTCCGACGGAGGCCGACCCGGCGCGTCGGGCGCCGCGCACGGCTGCCCACAGGGCCGCGAAGGACGATGCCTTGGCGTGCGCGCCGGCGGGGCCGGCGCGGTGGTGCGAGGTCGACTCGCTGTTCATCTGGTGGTTCCTCTCGTGCGGGCCGTTGCAGGGACGGCATCGGCGAGCGTGGTGTCAACGAGCATCGGGTGGCAAAGATTCCGGCGCTGCGACGCCTCGGTGCGGGCCTCGGCCCCAGATGGGTGGTGATCGATGCAGGTGGTGGCGATGTGGGTGGTGACCAATGTTGCGGGGTAGTGACTGACAGGTGCTGCTGGTGTGTCAGGTCTCGGTGGTGACGGGGAACTCGGCGCGTGCGAACTCGGCCACCTTGCGCAGCAGCCACCAGTCCATGGTCGCGCCCACCGCGCCCCCGGCCACCGGTAGAGCCCGGCCAAGCCGGATGAAGGAGCGCTTGCCCACCTGGGAGAGCAGGTGCACCCCGATGCCCTTGTTGATGAGCATCAACGCCGGCTCGGGCACTTGGGACAGGGCGGCGTCGGTGACCGCGCTGCTCACCCTCGCCCGGGACAACACCGAGCGGGAGTCGGTGCCGGCCAGGGTGAGCAGGATCGCCGAACGGACGTGGGGAGTCGAGATGTCGTAGCCGCGCAGCCGGGCGATGGCCGCCACCATGCGGGTCGCGATGGCGTAGAACTCCAGCACGTTGGCCGGCAGGGCGATGGGCAGGGTGACGAAGCCACCCAGCCCGGTGACGAAGCCGCCCGCTGCCGCCAGCCTGGTGTGCGAGCGGACCACGTCGTCGACGGCGTCCTCGACAGACGAACTGGCCGCCAGCGCAGCATCAGCGACCTCAGCGGCACCGTCGATCGGTCCGATGCCCTCGATGCCGATCTCGACGAGCCGGTTGACCAGGGCGAGCGCGCGGGCCTCCAACCCGGTGGGTGGTGGTTCGTCCCCGGGGGTGCGGGCGCGCTGGACGGCGGAGGACTGCGATGCGGTCATACTCGCTCCCTGATCCGGAGACGATGGGTGGGCTGAGGCAGACAATCCTGCTCCCCCAGTGTGGACGGACTCCGCAGATCCCGCATGTTGGCCGCCGTCCCTGTGGATACCGGCCCGGGGCCGCGAGAACCGGTGCGGTCGCGAGTTCCGCTTCATAGGCACGGGATGTTCATAGGCACGGGATGCCACGCACTCCGGGTGGGCGCGGGGTCGGTCCCGACGCCGCCCTGGTGGCTGGAAGAGGTCCGGTGTACGGAAATGGGTCCCACAGACACAGAAGCGTTCACTGGACCGGTCCCAGCGCCGCGCTCCTCAGCCACGAGCGCGGACCCAGACCCACGGCTGGCTGCGCTACCGACGGCCAAACGTCACCCGGGTCACGAAGTGCGGCCCCCGCTCACCCACCAGGCCGCCACCGAGGTCCGGTGTACGGAAACGGGTCCCACAGACACAGAAGTGTTCACTGGGCCAGTCCCAGCCCCGGGCTCCTCAGCCACGAGCGCGGACCCAGCCCCACGGCTGGCGGCACCGCCGATGGCCAAACGTCACCCGGGTCACGAAGTGCGGCCCCGGGTCACCCACCAGGTCGCCGACGAACCCCTGTGTACGGGAATGGGTCCCACAGACACAGAAGTGTTCACTGGGCCGGTCGGACGATCAGCGGTACGCCTTGTGCTGCGGCCAGGGGGCGTCCGCGGGGCGTAGTCCGGCCCAATCCCGGGCGCGGGCCGCGTGTGCCGTCAGGATGCCCACGACCGCCGTCGGGTTGTGCACTTGGCCGGCCAGCACGGCGTCGTGCGCCTCGTCCAAGGGCACCCAGCGGGCGACGATCTCGGCCTCCTCATGCGTGCGCACGTGTCGCTCGGCGGGGGGCACCTCGCTGAGGTCACGGGCCAGGAACACCCGGATCGCCTCGTCGCTGCCGCCCGGGGAGTTGAACCAGTCGATCAGGGTGTGCCACGTCGCGGCGCGCAGGTCGGCTTCCTCGTCCAATTCCCGTCGGGCGCAGTCCACGGGAGGTTCGCCGGCCACGTCGAGCAGTCCGGCGGGCAACTCCCACAGCCGATATCCCACCGGGTGCCGGTACTGGTTGACCAGCAGCACGCGGTCCTCGGTGTCCAGGGCGAGCACACCCACCGCCCCGGTGTGCCGCACATATTCGCGGGTCACCTGCGCATGCCCGAGATCGACCCGGTCGCTGGCGATGTCCCAGATCAGCCCGGCGTAGGCGGTGTGCGCCTCGACGACCGGACGCGGGGCGAGTTCGTCCGCGATCGCTGCCTCGTCGCCGCCGGCCCCAGTCTTGCCACCGTCCCCCGTGATGCCACCGTCCCCAGTGATGCCGCCGGCCCGAGTGATGCCACCGTCCCCGGTGGTGCTGCTGTCGCCAGTGGTGTTGCTCTCGCCCGTGATCATGCGCCCTCCGTCACCTGGTCAGCCTGCGTCACCTGGTCAGTGTGTCGTGCTCACCTGGTGCGTGCCTGGCCGGGCCGGTTCACTCCGGGCCGGTGGTCTGGGCCACCGGGGCCTGCACATCGAGCAGCCGCTCCTCCCGCTGACGGTTCAGGGCCGCCTCGACGAGCCCGATGAACAGCGGGTGCCCCCGGTGCGGGCGAGAGCCGAACTCCGGGTGTGCCTGGGTGGCCACGTAATACGGGTGCACCTGGGCAGGCAACTCCACGAACTCCACCAACTGCCGGTCCGGGGACTCCCCGCTGACCACGAGCCCGGCCTCCTCGAGTTGTGCCCGGTACTGGTTGTTGACCTCGTACCGGTGCCGGTGCCGTTCGTCCACCCGGGTGCGACCGTAGGCGCCCGCCACCACCGAGCCGGGCTTGAGGTCGGCCGGGTACCTGCCCAGGCGCATGGTCCCGCCGAGATCACCGTCGCCGGAGACGATCTCGCGCTGCTCGGCCATGGTGGCGATCACCGGGTGGGTGGTGTCGGGGTCGAACTCCGAGGAGGAGGCGTCCTCGATCCCGCAGACCTCGCGCGCGAATTCGATGACCATGCACTGCAGCCCCAGGCACAGGCCGAGGGTGGGCACCTGGTTCTCCCGCGCCCAGCGCAGCGCACCGAGTTTGCCCTCGATGCCACGCACCCCGAACCCGCCCGGCACGCAGATCGCGTCCACCCCGCGCAGTTGTTTGCGAGCGCCTTCGGGGGTCTCGCAGGAGTCCGAGGCCACCCACCGGATCCGCACCCGGGAGTCGGCGGCGATGCCGCCCGCCCGTAGCGCCTCGGTCACCGAGAGGTAGGCGTCCGGCAGGTCGATGTACTTGCCGACCAGGGCGATCTCGACCTCGTTGACGGGGTGATGCACCCGCCGGAGCAGGTCGTCCCAGTCGCTCCAGTCCACGTCCCGGAAGGGCAGGTCGAGTTTGCGCACCGCGTAGGCGTCCAAGCCCTCGGCATGCAGCACCTTGGGGATGTCGTAGATCGAGGCCGCGTCCATCGCGGTGGCCACCGCGTCGAAATCCACGTCGCACATCAGGGCGATCTTGCGCTTGACCGGCTCGGGGACCTCCCGGTCGCTGCGTAGCACGATCGCGTCCGGCTGGATGCCGATCGAGCGCAGCGCGGCCACCGAGTGCTGGGTCGGCTTGGTCTTCAGTTCCCCGCTGGGGCCGATGTAGGGCACCAGGGAGACGTGGATGAAGAAGCAGTTGTCCCGGCCGAGATCCTGACGCACCTGCCGGGCCGCCTCAAGGAAGGGCAGGGATTCGATATCGCCTACGGTGCCGCCGATTTCGGTGATGATGACGTCCGGCAGGTGACCGTTGGCGTCCGGGTGTGCCTGCTGACGCATCCGCCGCTTGATCTCGTTGGTGATGTGCGGGATGACCTGCACGGTGTCGCCGAGGTACTCCCCGCGACGCTCCTTGGCGATCACCTCCGAGTACACCTGACCGGTGGTGACATTGGCGGCCGCGTCCAGGTCCATGTCGAGGAAGCGCTCGTAGTGGCCGATGTCGAGGTCGGTCTCCGCGCCGTCCTCGGTGACGAACACCTCGCCGTGCTGGAACGGGTTCATCGTGCCCGGGTCGACGTTGATGTACGGGTCGAGCTTCTGCATCGACACCGCCAACCCGCGGGCGGCGAGCAGGTGGCCCAGGCTGGAGGCGGTGAGCCCCTTGCCGAGCGAGGATGCCACCCCACCGGTGACGAAGATGTGACGGGTGCCCGGCGCTGCCACGGCCCCTCGGCGACTCGACGATCGGGTACTTACCACGGGCTTGAAGGCTAGCAGCCGGACGGGCTGATTCAGGCCACCATGACGACACCGGCCCGCCAGCGCCGCGGCCCGGGCCGTGCCTCAGCGGGCTGGGGGCGCCTCGGCACTGAGCCGCGCGCGGTCGCGGCCGGCGTTCTTGGCTGCGAAGAGCGCCTTGTCCGCGCGCCGCAGCAGGTCCGAGACGGTCACCGCCCCGGGCGCCGAGCGCGGGTCGAAGCGGGCCGCGCCGACGCTGACGCTGACCCGCCAGGGCGCGGAGTCGGCGCCGACGAAGCCCTCCCATTCCAGCCCCCGCACCCGCGTCCGCAGGGTGTTCATCGTGCCCAGCAACGTCCGCCCGTCCTGCAGCTCCCCGGTGGGGTCGGGGGCGATGAGGACGAACTCCTCGCCACCCATCCGGGCCAGGTACCACTCCGGGGGGACCGCTGCCTGCATCGTTTGGGCCACTCGCCGCAGCACGATGTCCCCGGCCGGGTGGCCGAAGGTGTCGTTGAGTCTTTTGAAGTGGTCGAGGTCGAGCAGTGCGAGCCAGCCGCCGACCACGAGCACGCGTTCCAGGACGGACAGGAAGCCTCGCCGGTTCGGCAGGCCGGTCAGGTCGTCCGTCTCGGCCAGCCGACGCATCTGACCGGCCAGCGCCACCTCCCGCCGGATCGAGTCGTCCAGTTGGGTGTTGACGGTCTCCAGTTCGACGGTGCGCCGCCGCAGGGCCGCGGTCCGCTCGGCCACCTCCTGTTCGAGGGTGTCCATCCTGGCCCGCAACTGTCGGGCCAGGCTCGAATTCCGTTCCCGCCGAGCCGAAGCCTCGCGGTAGAACCGGTCGGCGAAATAGGCCCCGACGATGCAGTACACGCCGACGACGACCACCAGCGCCACTCGTGAGGCCAGGTTCGACCCGACCGGCAGGTCGGGCAGACCCGGGTCGCGGGCCAGCACCGGCACCACCGCCACCACCAGGACGACCACCCAGGTCACCGCCGTGGCCAGCAGCCCCTCGGTGGTGGCCACACACACCAGCACCACCACCAGGCCGCCCAGCGGGCTGGGATCGTCCGGTCGGCGCAGCATGGACGGCAGCGCGACCACGAGGATCGAGACCACCATGAGCATGACGACCATCCGCCGGTTGTTGCGCAGCGTGAAGGGCACCGAGACCAGGTAGGCGATCCCCACGACCACCCAGAAGAGGGCGGTGATGACATTGCCCAGCACGGCGTGGCCGACGCCGATCAGCAGGCACGCGGGACCGAAGATCAGTGCGGCCCAGCCGTATACGAGTTGGCGGCGGGCGTCGTTGGGGTCGGTGGTGGGACGACGCCGACGCTCCAGTGGCCCGGGCAGGCGCGAAAGCGGGCCGGCCACGGAAGAGCGCTGCCGCTCGTCCCCGACGTCGCCCGGGGCGGGCGGGGGAACGCCGCGACCGCGGCCGAGATGACGCCCGATCACCGGCCGCCCGACGGTACCCAGCCCGCCGGGCTCCACGGTCCGACCCGCTTCCACGGTCCCGCCGGCTTCCACGGGTCGACCGGCGTCCACTGGTCGAGCCGGGTCCAGGGTTGTGCGGGACGCCGGGTCCGGGGTGCTAGCCGAGACCGGCGGCAGGCCGTGACTCGAACCCGGCCCGGGACCTGTCCCGGGCCGGACGCCACGGCTCGTCCGGTGCCTGCCGGGGCCTCGCCGAGGTGTCGTCCCGACCCGTCGGCTGCCCACATGCCTGCCGCGCCGCCGTCCCGCGCCTGCCCCGGGCGGGGCGGGCGCGGTCCGCTCCCCCGGCGAGCCCGGCTCGGAGTCGCCGACAGGGGACATCACGGCTCGTCCCGGGGCGAGGCCGCCTCGTCCGCACCGGACCCGGCACCGGAACCAGCACCGGTACCGGTACCTGTGGAGGACGCAGGAGAGGTACGCGTCCGCGTTCGCCCGGCCTTGCCGGCGGCTCCGGGCGCCTCGCCGGCGGGCTCGGGCCGGTCGGCGGCGGATCGCGCGGCGCTCCCGGATCCCGAACCCGTTTCGGTCCCGGACCCGGTATCCGTTCCCGAGGGCCCGGATCCTGAACCCGACCCCGGAGACCTCCCATCGCGCAGATCCAGTTCGAGCGGTGTGGCTCGCAGATCCACCGCCTGCCCCGCCGGTGCTGCGGCACCCGCGTCGGCTGCGGTCGCGTCGGCTGCATCCGCGTCGATCGCACCCGTGTCGGCTGCACCCAGGTCGGCTGCGGTCGCGTCCGCAACTGTTTCATCGGCGGTGATCTCCTCGCCGGGCTGATCCCCCTGGCCGGGGAACTGGCCGGGCAGCTGATCGGCGCCGAGAACCCCCATCGCCGTACCCATCTGGGGTTCGGCCAGGATGGGGGCCACGACGAGCCGGTCGCGTCCGGTCTCCTTGGCCTCGTACATCGCCCGGTCGGCCCGCTGCAGCAGGGTCGCCGCCGGAGCGCCCAGCCCACGCAACCCTCGAACCCCCGCACCGGGACGCCCGGCGGGGACGTGAGTGCCGGTGGGCCCGACGTCCGGGGCGGGCTGGTCCGGGCCGGGGACCACACTGGCCACCCCGACGCTGATCGTCACCGACCCGGGCTCCAGCGGCGCCGGCCAACTCATCGCCCGCACGAGCTCCACGCACCGCTGCCCGGTCCGCTCCCCCTGCTCCGGCGATACCCCGGGCAGCAGCAGGGCGAACTCCTCGCCACCCATCCGAGCCAAGGTGTCCCCGGGGCGCACCACCCGGGTCAGGGTCCGGGCCAGCAGGGCGAGCACCCGGTCCCCCAGCGGGTGGCCATGAGAATCGTTGATCCGTTTGAAGTGGTCGACGTCCAGGATGATCAGCGAACACCGCTGTCCCGGGCCCGGGCTGCGGCGCAGCGCGTCGGTGAGATAGCGACGGTTGTACAGGCCGGTGAGCTCGTCCCGTTCGGACAGGTTCGCCAACTCCTGTGAGAGCCGGGTGCGTTCGGCCAGAGACGTCTGCAGGCGACCGGTCAGCGCCTCCAGTTCGGCGGAGCGGGCCAGCAGTTCGGATCGGCGTTGGCTCACCCGCTGCTCGAGTTCGGCGCGGCCGGCCTCCAACGCCAGGTACAGTTCGCGACTGCGTCGGGCCTGCCCCACCAGGACGGACACCGCCGACGACCACAGGGCGGAGCTGAGGAAGCCGAGCATGGCCAGGGCGATGACGGCGATCGACAGCCCGGCGCTGACCTGCACCATGGGCAGGCCACGGTAGGACGGGCTGAGCAGCGGCAGGCTCAGGCTGAACGCCAGGCACATCGCGCAGATCGCCAGCACCCGGGGTCGGGTCTCGGCCACCGCCACCGCCACCAGCACCGTCCACATGGCCGGCATGACGTAGCCGAGCATCCGATGGTCCGAGATCACCGAGAAGAACACCCAGCCGAGCAGGATGAGGTAGAGGACGAGGAAGATCGTTCCCCGCCAGGCGGGTCGGCGCACGATGGTCACCGTTGCCGTGCCCACCAGCAGCGTGAATCCCAGCCAGACCGGGAAGTCCTGGGCGCCGCGCAAGAGCAGGTCCAGGGCCGCGGCGAGGGCGCAGCCGATGGTGGCCCCGCCGAGCATCAGCAGGTGGATGGCCTGGGGGCGGGCACCTTCGAAGTCGTCGCCGCGCACGACCCAGCGGCTCAGCCGTCCGGGCGACTCGTGCCGAGCACCGCGGGCGGCAGCACGGGCGTCACGGCGGCTGCGCACGGTGGGGTTCTCGGGCAGGGTGGCTTCCTCGGTGATGGAGAGCAGGCCGGTCCTGCTCGGGTACACGTCGTGGCGGACGGCGGCATGCGGCATGCCGACCCACCCCCCGCAGACCGAGATTAGCGGGAAAGCAGCCTTTCATAGCGGCCAACCCACGCATCCACCACGTCACCGGGGGACGGGAAGGCCGCCGCCCGGTGCCGGGCCTGCTCACCGAGCATGCCGGCCAGTCCGGGTTCGTCCAGGACCCGGCGGACCGCCGCGGCAAGCGCTGCCGCGTCGTCGACCGGTACCACCAGCCCGGCGTCGCCCACCAGGTCGGGCAGCCCGCCGGTATCGGTGACCACGCAGGGCAAACCTCCCGCCATCGCCTCCTGCACCACGAGGGAGCGGGCCTCCCAACGACTGGGCAGCACGAGCAGGTCGGCCGCGGCGACCAGCCGTGGCACGTCGGGGCGGGCGCCGACGAATCTCACCGGAGCACCGCTGGTGAGCACCTGATCGCGCAGCCGGGCCTCCAGGGCCGGGTCGCCGGCACCGACCACCACCCACACCACCGCACCGGTGCGGCCCACCTGGGCGGCGGCGTCCACCAACACCGGCAGGTTCTTCTGAGGTGCGATCCGCGAGACGGTGAGAATCCAGGTGGCCCCGGCGGCCAGGCCGAGGTCGGCCACCTCTTCTCGGGCCTGGGCACGCCCACCGGGCCACGGGGTCAGGTCGGGAGCGGCCACCTCACTGAGCTCAGCGTGCCGCGCCCCCAACCGGTGCGCCCGGGTGACCAGGTCCGAGGACGCGCCGGTGAGCAGATCCGCGCCGACCGCCTGGAGGACTTCCATGCCGGCTCCGGCCAGCCGTTGCGGTCCCCCGGCCAGCAGCGCATTGTGCCAGGTGACCACCAGCCGGGGACGGCGGCGCCGAGGCAACCCGGCCCGCACGGTGATCGCCAGCGATCCGGCCTGGTGGCCGTGCGCATGGACGATGTCGGCCCCCGCGATCAGTCGGCGCAGCTGGGCGAGGCTGCCGCCGCGCCCCGGCCAGGCGACCACGACGTGTCGGGCCCCGGGCGGCATCGCGGCCGCGCTCGCCGCGGTGGTGGCGATGAGGGTGGGCCAGCCTGCGGCGTTGAGCCCGTCGGTGAGGCTGAGGACGTGGCCGGCGATGCCTCCGGTGGCGTCGGCCATCAGCTGGAGCACCCGCGGGTGCTGGGTGTGCTGCATCGGGCTCCTGCCTGGGTTGAGGGCTGTCGTGCTCGTCCGGGCGCGGGCGGGTTCGTGTGCTGGGGTCCGGGTCGGGTCACCGGCCGCGGCGCAGCACCAACCGTACGGTGTCGCGGTCGCCGGCCAGCAACACCGCACCCGCGACGGTCAGGGCGACGACGCCCGCGGCCAGGCCCGTGGCGAGCGCCCCCAGCAGCGGGGAGGTCACCCGGGCGGCGAGCCAGTCGCCCAGCGGCCCCGCGCACACCCACCCCGCCGCTGCGCCGGCGGTGCCGGCAACCAGGCCGGTTACCAGGCTGGCCGGGACCCGGTCGAGGGACTCGCTGCCAGCTGCCCGGCGCATCGCCACCAGCAGGGCGACGGCTGCCACGCTCATTCCGACGGTGTTGCCGGCGGTCAGCGCAACGGCGGCCAGTCGTCCCGGCAACAGAAACGCGAAACCGGTCATGGCCACCACGACGACGAGCCACCCGGCCACCGTGGCGGTCGCTGCGGCCCGGCCCCGTTCGAGGGCATACAACGCCCGGCTCAGGTGGGCGATGAGGGCGAAGCCCACCAGCCCCGGAGCCATCGCGGCCAGGGCGGGGCCCATCACCTGCACGTCTGCCCGATCCAAGGCGCCGAAGAAGTCCGCGACGGGCCCGCTGACCGCGATGAGCAGGCCGGCCGCCACGAAGCTGATCAGCACCACCACCCGGGTGGTGGTCGCGGCAGCCCGGGCGAATTCTGGTCGTTCGGCCAGGGCCGCGTGCCGGCTGAGCCGGGGGAAGGCCGCCGTGGCAAGCGGCACCACGAGCACCGCGTAGGGCAGCAGATAGACGGCCTGGGTGTACTGAAAGATGTTGAGGGTGGCGGGATCTCCGCTGGAACGCTGGATCATCAGGACCGCCACCACGCTGGCCTGCTGGGCCATCAGGGCGGCCACGCCGGCCCCGGCCAGCGACCTGGCCCGGGCGGCGACCCCGGAGGGGAAGTGCAGGGTGGGACGCAGCCGCACTCCCGAGCGCAGCACCGGCCACAGCAGCGGCAGCGTCATCACCGCCACCCCGGCGGTGGTACCCCACGCCAGCAGGGCCTCTCCCACCGCGGGCAGGGCCGCGGGATCGGCGCGCACCTGCCGGGACGGGCCGACCACCCACCCGAAGGTGAGGTAGGCGGCGATGACGGCCAGGCTGGACAGCAGGGGCGCCAGCGCGGGCCCGACGAACCGGTGCTTGGCGGTGAGGATGCCGGTGAGCACCACGCCGATCCCGTACAGCACCACCTGGGGGGCGAACACCCGCAGGAAACGCGCCGCCAGCTGGGTGCCCCCGGGGCAGGCGGCCTCGTCGACGAGGGTCCCGGCCAGTGGCCCGGCCAGCGCGGTGAGCAGGACGGCCACGGGCACGAGGACGAGCAGCGTCCAGGTGAGCAGGGCCGAGCTGATCTGATCCACCTGGGCTCGGGACCGGTCCGGGTGATCTGCCATCCGGCCCAGCGGTCCGGCCAGCAGTGGGACCACCGCCCCGGCGAGCGCTCCCCCGGCCACCACCTCGTAGAGCACGTTCGGCACCTGATTGGCTGCGGAGTAGGCGTTGCCCACGCACAGCCCGGAGACGGTGTGGGAGTAGACCAGCCACCGGCCGAAGCCCACCACCCGGGCGGCCAGGGTGATCAGGGAGATGACCGCGGCGGCACCGGCCAGTCCGGTGGCCAGGCGGCGCGGGCTCATCCGGTGCTGGGGCGGCGGCCGAGGGCGTCGAGTTCACGCAGGCCGGGGGTGGCTTCGATGACGGCGGTGAAGCTCACCTTCTCCGAGGCGAGGGTGAGCCCGAGCAGGCCTGCGAACACGGCCGAGCGCCACACCTGGGGCCTGCCCGCCTCGGCGGTGGCCAGCAGGACGCTCATCCCGACCAGGGCTCCGGCCGCGTTGGCGCCGCAGTCCCCGAGCATGCCCCGCTCCCCCAGGTCGACCGGGAGCAGGGCGAGGCTGGGCCCGGCGACCGCCCCCTGCACGCAGGCCGGGGCCGGCCCGGTCAGGGCCACCGGGGCGGTGAGCAGCGCGGCCTTGAGGGCTCGCCCGGGCCGCAGATCGAGCAGGTTGAGCAGGTTGGCGCTGCCGGCCACGATTCCCCCGGCCAGCACGGTGCGGGCGGCATAGGCGGCGCGGGAGGTATCGCGGCGAGGTTCGAGGACGGCGGCGGCCAGTACCGAGGCGACAGGTATTCCGATGACCTTCAGCCCGCCGGTGGTGAGTTGGCCGCGGGCCAAGGCCCCCAGGTGCCCGCGCAGGCCCTTGCTGGAGCCGGATTCGGCGAGGTCGTCCAGCGCGCCGAGACCGGCTGCCGCAGCGGTGGCGACGGTGCACGCGAGACGTTGACGGGGGGTGAGTCCGGCACTGGTGGCGACGGCGAGGATGGCCCCGCTCGCCCAGCTGGGACCTTCGCGCAGGGTGAGGGATCGGCCGCGATGATTGGTGCGCTCCCACCGGTCACCGCCGGGCAGGCAGCCCCGGCCCACCCAGGCGAGCGCGGACGCTCCGGCGGCCACACCCGCGGTGGCCAGAGCCGCCCCAGGGCCAGCCGACCGGTCCGGTGCCGGGGTCGGCGGTTTCCCGGCTGGGCAGGCCAGGCCGGCCAAGCGGGTGCGGGGCTGCCGCGTGCTGGTCTCTCGGGTGCTGGGTGGCCTCGACTGCCGGGTGGTCACGGTGCTGGACCTTACGGGGTCTGGGTGCTGGAGGTGTCCGGCTGCAGGCTGGGCACGACGGAGGTGGCGTCCACGCCGGTGCCGTAGTGCCCGGATCGGCCGCGGTCCTGTTCGGCCAATGCCAGCACCAGGGCAGGTGCGGCCAGGTCGGTGTCGGCGTCGTCGACGGTGGAGATGCCGCCTCCGCCTGAGCGCAGGGCCGCGATCAGTCCGCCCTCGGCGTCGGATTCGGGTGGCCCGACCACCACGGTGCCGGACCCGGTGTCGTCCAGGGCGGTCACCAGGGCCTGGTCGGCGCTGAGTTCGGCGGCCTGCCACTCGCTGTCCGAGCCGGCCGCGCCGTTGGTGGCCCCGGCCACCAGGACCAGGGCGAGGTTCGCCAGCCTGGGGCTGTCTTCGGCGACGGTGATCAGTCCGGCCGCCGAGAGGGTGGAGATGATGGCGCTGCCGTTGGCGTCTCGTTCGCCGCCGGAGGTGCCGACGACGGCGTAGGCGAGCAGCTCGGCGAGCTGGTTTGCCTGGCTCCCGGCGGAGTCGACCCCTACCGCGGCGGCTTCGTCGGCGAGTTCGGCGAGGGCGCCGGCGCGGGCGTTCTCGGCGGACGGCCTGGTCCAGGTGGGGGCGATCGAGACGGTGGAGACGGTGGTCGCACCGGCGGACTCGAGCAGTTCGGACATGCGCGCCGGGCCGGCGGAGTCGGTGCCGGGCAGCACGATCACCGCGACGGAGCGGTCGGTGAGTGTGTCGGCGACCCCGGCGCTGCTCAACGCGGCGATCGCCTGTTCCTGGTCGGCGATCTGGGCGTCCCGGTTCTCGACCGCGAGTTGCAGGTTGGCCTTGTCCTCGCGCAGGCCCGCCACCTGGGAGGTGAGCGCGTCGCTGGCCGGGCCACGCAGGGCTCCGGCGCCCAGGGCCAGCCCGATCGCCAGTGCCATGAAGACCGAGACCAGTGAGACCACGTGGTATCTGAAGTCGATCACCGCGATGTTCCCGTCCTTGAGGTTGCCTGAGTCTGTGGGGTCACCGGAGCGTGCGGGGGTGCCGGGCTACCCGGCCCTGTCCGGTGCGATGCCGGGGTCACCCGCGCTGGGTGGTGTGCCGGGGTGTGCGCGCCGCCGTGGGCGCGGCGACCGCTCGTCGGGTCGGCGGGTCGGCTGCGGGTCGTCCCCGGGAGTGCCCGGCTCATCCGTCGAACCATGAGGTGATGATCGTCCACGCGTCGTGGACCCAGCCCCAGGCCAGGGTGAACAGTGCCTGACCGCCGGGGGTGGCCAGCATCGCCACCAGCAGGGCGAGCAGGCCGGCGAGGATGAGCAGGGTGATCTGCAGGTTGGAGATTCGTTGCCGGTAGAGCCGGGAGACTCCCTTGGCGTCGACGAGTTTGCCGCCGACCCGCAGCCGGGTGAGGAAGGTCGAAGCCATCCCGGCCCGGCCCTTGTCGAGGAACTCCACGAGGGTGACGTGGGTGCCCAGGGCGACGATGAGTTCGGCGCCCTTGTCGTCGGCCAGCAGCATGGCCACGTCCTCGCTGGTGCCGGTGGCGGGGAAGACGACCGGGGTGACGCCGAGGTCCTGGACGCGTTGCTGGCCGGGTGCCCGCCCGTCCCGGTAGGCGTGCACGACGATCTCCGCGCCACAGGTCAGGGCCCGGTCCGAGACCGAGTCCATGTCCCCGACGATGAGGTCGGGGGTGTGTCCGGCCTCGAGGATGGCGTCCGCGCCTCCGTCGACGCCGATGAGGATGGGCCGGTATTCGCGGATGTAGGGCCGCAGTGCGGCCAGGTCCTCCTTGTAGTGGTAGCCGCGCACCACGATGAGCACTTGGCGGCCTTCGATGACCGTGGAGATCTGCGGGACGCCCACCCCGTCGAGCAGCAGGTCACGTTCCTTGACCATGTACTCCAGGGTGTTCGCGGCGAAGAGTTCGAGCTGGTCGTTCAGTCCGGCCCTGGCCAGTTCCTGGTCGGCCTCGACGGTGGCGTCGGTCTGCTCGACACCCTCGGCGACGAGCGTGTCCCCCTGGTAGACACGGTTGCCCTCCACCCGAGCCCGGTCGCCCTCCTTGAGGGCGGTCATCACCTCGTCGCCGACGTCGTCGACGAGCGGGATTCCGGCCTCCAGGATGATGCCCGGACCGTGGTTGGGGTATCGGCCGGTGGTCGACTTGGCAGCGTTGACCACGGCTGCGGGTCGGCACGCCACGAGGGCCTCGGCGGAGACCTGGTCGATGTCGGCGTGGTTGATCACGGCGATGTCACCGGGCTGCAGGCGCTTGGTGAGGTTCTTGGTGCGTCGGTCGACGCGGGCGACCCGCGCCTGCGACGAGGAGTCGGCGGGGCGGGTACGGCGACGGAACGGGGACGGCATCGCCGGTCATCGTCGCACGTCGGTTGCCGCTGGACGGTCGGGGCACGCGGACGTCCGCACGAACGCGACACCGCAATGACACCGCCTCCACGTACCCGCCCGAGGCGACACGGCGACGGAACGGGCGCATGGAGGCGTCCCGGCCAGGTGTGTCAACGGCCAGGCGTGTCCCACGGTCGGCCGCGCCCGCCACACAACAGCACCACCCCACACCGCCAACCACGCCACGACGCACCCGTTCCAGGCACCCCCACACACCGGCGAGGAGCAGCTGAGGATCAGGAGACTGCGGCCCGCTCCGCGGCGGCTTGTCCGATGAGTTCCGAAGCGTGTTCGCGGGCCGATGCCGAGTCCTCGACTCCGGCGAGCATCCGGGCGAGTTCACGTTCGCGGTCCGCGCCGGAGACCACCCGCACCTGCGAGACGCCGGCGTCATCGGTGACGGATTTCACCACGACGAGGTGGTGGTCGGCGTAGGCCGCGACCTGAGGCAGGTGCGTGACGACGATCACCTGGGCGTGCCGGGCCAGCCGGGCCAGCCGCCTGCCGATCTGGACGGCTGCCCGGCCACCGACTCCGGCGTCGACCTCGTCGAAGACGATCGTGCGGAGCCGGCCCGAGCCGTCCAGGGCGCGGGCCAGGGTGGCGACCTCGATCGCGAGCATCACCCGGGAGAGCTCACCACCGGAGGCGCCCTTGGCCAGCGACCGGGGCGGGGCGCCGGCGTGCGGGGTGAGCCGGAAGGTGATCTCGTCGACTCCGTGCCGGGTCGGGGTTCGGCTGCTGAGCTCGACGTCGAGTGCGGCGTCGGGCATGGACAGGTCGTGCAGTTCGGCGGTGACGGCATCGGCGAGGTCGCGGGCGGCCACCTGGCGGGCGTCGCTCAGTCGCGCGGCAGCCTCATCGAGTTGTGCCTGCAGGGTCTGTGCGCGGGCGCGCAGGTCGGTGATCTGGTCGTCGTCGGAGTCCAGTTCGGCCAACCGAGTCGTGGCCACCGCTTCCCACTCCAGGACGCCGTCGATGTCGTCGCCGTACTTGCGCACCAGGGCGGTGAGGGCGGCCCGGCGTTCGTGGGTGCGGGCCAGCAGGGCCGGATCTGACTCGATGCCGGCGCAGTAGCCGGCCACGTCGGCGGCGAGGTCCACCACGAGGTGGGCGAGTTCGTCGGCCCGCGTGGCCAGTCCGGTGAGTTCGGGGTCCACCCGGGCGGCGGCCTCGAGATTGCGGCGCACCCCGGCCAGCAACCCCAGCACGTTGCCGTCGCCGCTCGGGTCGTCGTCGTCGCCCATCAGCACGCTGTGCGCGGTGCCGGTGGAGGTGGCCAGTTCGGCGGCGTGCTCCAGGCGCTGGCTCAGCGCCCGCAGGGTGTGGTCTTCGCCGGGTTCGGGTCGGGTGGTGTCGATCTCGGCGAGGCCGAGGCGGAGCAGGTCGGCCTCGCGGCGCCGTTCGCGGGCCTGTTCGACGATCTCGGCCAGGCGAGCGCTGACCTCTTCCAGTTCGCCGTACACGGCGCGGTACGCCGCCAGCGCCTCGGCCACCGGGTGCCCGGCGAAGGCGTCGAGCAGGTCGCGTTGCTGGGAGGCCGAGCGCAGCAGGATCTGCTCGGCTTGCCCGTGCATCGTCACCAGGTCGTCTCCGACCTTCGACAGCACCGCGACCGGCACGGTCCGTCCGCCCAGGTGTGCCCTGCTCCGGCCACCGATGGTGCGCGCGACCACCACATCGACGGCGGGGTACCGGGCACCGAGCGGCCCGGAGCCGGGGTCGTCGACCGGATCTCGGTCGTCGACCGGGTTTGGGCCGTCGACCGGGTTTGGGCCGTCGACCAGGGCTGGGCCGTCGACCGGGTCGAGATCACCGCCGCACTCACGCACCGTCTCGGCCGCGCGGGACTGCACCGAAACCTCGAAAACGCCTTCGACGGTGGCTCTTTCAGCGCCCGATCGGACGGCGGTGGCGTCGGCGCGGCCCCCGAGCAGCAAGTCCAGGCCGGTGACGATCATGGTCTTGCCGGCGCCGGTCTCGCCGGTGAGCACGCACAGGCCGGGGTGCAGTTCCACCTCGCTGTCGGTGATGACGCCGAGGTTGCTGATCCGCAGATGGGTGAGCATGCCTCACCTGGCCGCGGGGCCGCGCCAGCCGGTGACGGGCAACTGGAACTTGGCGACCAGTCGGTCGGTGAAGGGCCCCTCGACCAGCCGGGCCAGCCGGACAGGTTCGCTGCCGCGACGTACCTCGACCCGCCCGCCCGGGGGTACCTCGAAGATCCGTCGCCCGTCGCACCAGACCACGGCCGGTGAGGACCGGTCGAGCACCTCGACTGCCAGCACCGAGGTCGGTGCCACGACGAGGGGACGGGTGAACAGGGTGTGGGCGCTGATCGGCGTGAGCAGCAGCGCCTCGACCTGCGGCCACACCACCGGGCCACCGGAGGAGAAGGCATAGGCGGTGGAACCGGTGGGGGTGGCCAGCACCACGCCGTCGCCGCCGAAGGAGGCCACCGGCCTGCCGTCGACCTCGGTGACGACCTCGATCATCCGCCCCCGGTCGCCCTTCTCCACGGCGGCCTCGTTGAGTGCCCAGGTGCGGTGCATGACCTCGCCGCGCAGGCTGATCACCACGTCGAGGGTCATCCGTTGCTCGACCCGGAACTCGTGACGGGCGATCCGGGTGACGGCCTCGGCGAGGTCCTCCGGCTCGAACTCGGCCAGGAAGCCGACGTGACCGAGGTTGACACCCAGCAGTGGGACGGCGTGGCCCCGGGCCATCTCGGCGGCCCGCAGGATGGTGCCGTCGCCGCCCAGGACGACGACGAGTTCGGCATCGGCCATCACGGCGTCGACCGCGGGCTCGACGCGGACCTGAGACCCGTGCGGGATGGTGGCTGCCTCGGCCGGCAGCAGGATCGGGGTGAATCCTGCCGCGGTGAGCAGGTCGAGCACGCCGACCGCGGTGTCGATCACCTCGGGGCGGCCGGTGTGGCCCAGGACCAGCACGTTGCGGGCGTTCATCCGCCCGCTCCCCGGGGGCCGGCGGCCACGGCCCGTTCGACTTCGGTACGTAGCGCTTCGGGGTTGTTCAGGGGGCCGGGATGCCCCGTCCCGGACAGGTCGGTCCCGCACAGGTCTTGGTGGGACAGGTCTTGGCGGGACAGGCCGGGGCCAGGGTTGGGCTCGGGGTGGTCGGGATCAAGGCCGGCGTGGTCACGATCGGTGTGCCGGGGGTTCCCTGCTTCGGGGTCAGCGTGCAAGAGCGCGTCCGGGGCGTGCTCGCACTGGTCGGGTTTCTCGTGAAGGCGGTCAGCCGGGTCGTGCACCCCCGCCTGTTCGGGGGTGCGCAGCCACAGGAAGTACTCGACATTCCCGCTGGGACCAGGCAGTGGACTGGCCACCACCCCGTGCACGGTCAACCCAAGCGCGATGGCGGACGAGGCCACCTCCACGACCGCGTCCACCCGGTGCCGCGGGTCCCGGACCACGCCGCCGGATCCGAGCCGTTCGCGACCGACCTCGAACTGGGGCTTGACCATCGGCAGCAGGTCCGCCCCCGGCTCGGCGAGTGCGGCCAGTCGCGCCAGGACCAGCCGCAGCGAGATGAACGACAGGTCGGCGACGACCAGACCCGGGGCGGGCGCGACCTGGGCCGCAGTGAGGTTGCGGACGTTGACCCGATCGAGCACGGTGACCCGAGGGTCGGTCTGCAGTGACCAGGCGAGTTGGCCGTAGCTGACGTCAGCGGCGACGACATGACCGGCGCCACGTCGCAGCAGCACGTCGGTGAAGCCTCCCGTGGAGGCTCCGGCATCCAGGCATCGGCGCCCGGCCACCTCGATCTCACCGAAGGCGTCCAGTGCTCCGACGAGCTTGTGCGCGCCGCGGCTCACGTAGTCGGGGCCGTGGCTGGCTTCGGCCAGGACCACCGCGGCCGACGCCTCGACCTGGGTGGCTGCCTTGCTGGCCGTGCGACCCGAGACGCTCACTCGGCCGGAGGCGATGAACTCGGCCGCCTGCTGGCGCGACCTGGCCATGCCACGCCGTACCAACTCGGCGTCGAGCCGCTGTCGACGCACCGTGCTCAGCCCTCGGCTGCCGTCAACCGCGCGGACAGTTCGTCGTGCGCGGCTGAGAGCTCGGTGAGCAGCTGTTGTGGGGGCAGTTCGGGGTCGAGGACGGCCAGGCGGGCGAGCACGTCGTTGACGATCTCGTCCTCGGTGAGCCCGGGCTGCTGCCTGCGGTGGACCGGCTCAAGATCAGGTGCTGTTGCCAACCGCTCGAGTGGGTCGGCAGTCGGATCCTGCTCTCGTCGGACAGTCAGGTGCGGGCCCGGTCGGGCACTCGGCCCCGGCTCCCGGGTGTCTGTGGGCTGGGCGTCTGGACCGGATTCGTCCTGGCTCACTCAGAACTCTCCTCGGTCCGCGCATTGTCCGGACGTCGCGCAGGTGCGGCACTGCGGCGCGCCTGAGCCGCGATGGCCGTCCGCGCCGATCGGCTCGGCCCTGGGGAGGCAGTGCCCGTGGTGTCCGCGCCGGATCGAGCCGCGGCATGCGAGGACGACGCTTCGTCTCCGGACGCGTCGCTTTGCAGTGACACCGTCCGTGGGGCCTGCGGGACCTGTGCGGATGACGGAATCGGCTTGGTCTCCGGGACCTGTGTCGTATCCCGGATCTGCGTCGTATCCGGGATCTGCGTCGCATCCAGGGTCTGTGTCGTATCCGGGAGGGTGACCACCTCGGGTCGCACGGGGGCGCTCGACGAGGCCGCAGCCTTTTCTGGCGACACGGCCCGCTTCGCCGAAGCGGACTTCTTCGTGGACGCGCCCCTCGCCGCAGCAGTCGCCTTGGTGGCCGCCCCGGCCTTCTTCGCCGGCGCGGATTTCCTCGGCGGCGCGGATCGCTGTGACGCTGTCTTCTTGGCCGACGCCGTTTCGCTCGAAGACGCTGCCTTCTTCGCCGACGCAGCCTTCTTCGCCGACGCTGTCTTGTTCGAGGACGCTGCCTTCTTCGCCGACGCTGTTTCGCTCGAAGCCGCAGCCTTCTTCGTTGAGGCAGTCTTCTTCGCCGACGCTGCCTTCTTCGTTGAGGCATTCTTCTTCGCCGACGAAGCCTTCTTCGCGGACGCGGGCCTCCTTGCAGACGCGGCCTTCTTCGCCGACGCAGCCTTCTTGGCGGGCGCGCCAGCCTGTGGCGTCGATTGCCCGGTCTGTGCCGGCTGCTGCGGGCTGGCCGTGCTCTCGACCGAGGTGGCCTCGGCCGCGGCGTCCGGTGTGACAGGCGGCGGCGCCGAGGCAGCCTCGGCGGCCGGCGGCTTGGGAGTTGACGCTCCGCCGGCCGAGGCGGGACGCCGACGAGGTCTCGGGGGGCGACGGGAGGCCGTGCTGTCACCCGACGACGAGGCCGCTCGAATCGGCGACGCGGGTGCTGGCGTGGCGGCGGCCGCAGCAGTGGACCCCGCCGCTGCGGACGGGCGGCGTCGCGGCCGGGGTGGGCGACGCGAGGCGGTGTCGTCGACCTGCCTGGGCGTGGGCCCAGCGGTTGGCGGCGCAGCGCGGCTCGAGCCATCCGCAGCCGCCCCGGTCTCGGACGCACCTGCCCGGCGGGCGGCCCCTGGTGGGCTGGAGCGCCGTCGCGGCGGGACGATGCGGGTGGGCAACGGTGGATCTGCAGCCTGGTTGGAGGTGTCCTTGGCCCGCGGCGGAGTGGGAACCGCGAACTTCGTGCCGGCTTTGACGGCCTGGGCCAGAACGCTTTCCAGGAAGCCCAGCCTGGCCTGCACTTTGGACACCTCGTCAAGTGCCGCGACCGCCAGCATCGAGATCACCTTGCCCGGCGTGGGCAGCCCCTTGGACTTGTCGGCCACCGCGTTCCCCTTTCGTGGCTCGGACCCAGACGATGTCACCTGACGGTCGTGGGAGCCGAACGGATTCGCCACAGCTCGCGCCCACACATCCTGGGGGCGCACCGTCGGTGTCAGGGTGGCAACTCGCTGCTTGGTCTCGGACACCGAGGCCTCGGCCAGACCACGTACCAACGTGGCGTACTCACCGACGTCGCGAAGGCCCGAACCGAACAGAGTGTTGCTCACGAACGCTACGCTACCCGCCGCCGCCGACAGGGCTCGTGACGGTGCGCAAGAGTTCCTCGCTCAGATCGACGGCACGCCCGTCGTCCGAGGCGGCCCACACCACCGCGAGGGTGGCTCGGATCGCCTCAACCTGGTCGGTGCCCCTCGTCCGGTGGACGCGGTCGCCTTCGATGCGGACCTCGGTGGCACCGCACGAGGCCGACCCGTGAGGACCCATCGTGAGCTGTTCCGGTTCATCCTCCAGGGCGCGAAGGTCGGCGGCGATCAGCGTCGGGCGCTGAGTGCGTGGCGCCGCGACAAGTTCGCGGTACCCGTGTACCCCGGTGAGGACGAGGAGAGTGTCGAACCCAGCTGCGTTGCCGCCTTCGATGTCCGTGTCCAAGCGGTCGCCGATAACCAGCGGCCGGGTGCTCGCGAGCCGCTCGGCGGCGGCGGTGAACGCCACCGCCTGGGGTTTGCCGGCGACCTGGGGCGGGCTCTGCACGGCCGCTTCGACGGCGGCGACCAGGGTTCCGTTGCCGGGAGCGATCCCCCGAGCCTGGGGGATGGTCATGTCCGTGTTCGTGGCCACCCAGACCGCGCCGGCGTGGATGCAGTAGGCGGCCTCGGCGAGCTGCCGCCACCCCACGTCGGGGCCATACCCCTGCATCACCGCAACCGGCGACCCCTCCTGGGAGTCGACCGGGACGAGCCCCTCGGCCTCCAGCGCGAGCCGGACCCCCGGGCCACCCACCGCGAGTACCCGGGCGCCCGGGCCGAACTTCTGCCGGATCAAGCCGGCGCCGATCTGCGCGGAGGTCACCACCTGGTTGTCGCTGACTTCCAGGCCCAACTCCCGAAGATGCTCGGCCACCAGCGGAGCAGGGCGGTTCGCGTTGTTCGTGACGTACCCGACCTGGAGCCCGGCTTGCTGGGCGCCGGTCAACTGCTCCACAGCGTGTGGGACGGCGTCAGTGCCCACGTAAACGACCCCGTCAAGATCGACGAGCAGACCGTCGTATGCCGAACGCAGCGAAGCCATGTCAGGCATCCTCGCCCTTTCCGGCTTCGGACGGGGCGTCAGGTTCGGGGCCGGCTCCGGCGCCCAGGTCAGCCGCATCCTCTGGTGCACCGCTGTCCAGCGCGTCGAGGTCGGGTGCACCGGGGTCGGGTGCCCCGAGGTCGGGTGCGTCGAGGTCGGGTGCACCGAGGTCGGGTCCGTCGAGGTCGGGTCCGTCGAGGTCGGGTCCGTCGAGGTCGGGTGCGTCGGGGTCGGGTGCGTCGAGGTCGGGTGCGTCGAGGTCGGGTGCGTCGGGGTCGGGTGCGTCGAGGTCGGGTGCGTCGAGGTCGGGTGCGTCGGGCGCGCCATCGACCGCATCGTCCAGATCGACGATCACCTCGGTGTCCCCACCCAATCGCTCTGCGGCACCGGTCGATCCATCGACGTCCGCGGTGGCCGCCTTGGTCAACCAGGACAACGCTTCTCGCTCACGGCCGAGTGACTCCAGGATGTCCGCGTAGGCCGACATGAGCCGGGCCCGGGCCTGGCGTGCCTCCGGGCTGCCAGCTGTCGGGGGTACGTCCAGTTCGGCGATCTCCAGAATCTGCCGGGCTCCCTCGAGGTCGTCCAGATCCTGGCGAACACCGGCACCGACGATGAGCAGTTCGACCTGGGTCGCAGCACTCAGGCCCGCGGGTGGGTTGCGGGTGATCTCCAACGCCTTGTCCGCGCGGCCGAGAGCTCGTTCGCTGTCGGCGATCAAAGCCAGCTGCTCGTCCGAGCCGGTGAGGCGACGGGCCGCCCTGAGCTCGCGCAACGCCTCCAGGTACTCCCCGGCACGGTAGGCGGCGATCCCCGCAGCCTCGCGCACCACGCCGACCCGGCCGGCGTGGTGACGAGCCACCCGCGCGTGCTCGAGGGCGGTCGTCGGGTCGTCGTCGAGCAGTGCGGCGGCCATCACCAGGTGACGAGCGACGGGGCTCATCACTTGCGCTGGAAGCGTGCTCAGCGCCCGGCGTACGTCCGCAGCGAGCTCTTCGCCGGTGACTTCCGGATCGATCCACGGCGGTCGGGGACCGCGATCGCGAACCTCATCGCGCTCGCGGGCGCCGCCACGTTCACGCGACCAGTCCCGAGGTCCCCGAGCACTGCGCCCGGCCTCCCCTCGACCCCTGGAATCGCCGTCGCGCGGGCCACCACGGCCGCGACCCGCTTCCGCGCGACCCCTGGCGTCACTCTCGCGAGGACCTCGATCACGCCCACCTGCGTCGCGTCGTCCACCGTTCCGTGGGCCACCGAAGCTGCGACCGGCGTCGGTTCGGCCCCCGGCGTCGCGCTCGCGTGCACCTCGATCGCGTGGGCCACCAAAGCTACGGCCCGCGTCGGTTCGGCCCCCGCTGTCACGCTCGCGTGGGCCTCCGAAGCTGCGACCCGTGCCCGTTCGGCCCCCGCCGTCACCCTCGCGTGGGCCGCCATCGCGTCGTCCACCGTCGCGCGGGCCACCGAAGCTGCGACCGGCGTCGGCTCGGCCCCCGGCATCACGCCCGCGTGCACCGCGATCGCGTGGGCCGCCATCGCGTCGTCCACCGTCCCGTGGACCACCGAAGCTGCGACCCGCGTCCCCGGCGTCACGCTCGCGTGCACCGCGACCGCGCGGGCCGCCATCGCGTGGGCCACCACGACCTCCACCGGCGCCCGCGCGACCCCTGAAGTCATCCTCCCCCCAGGCATTCCCACGGGCCGGCCCAGAATCACGACCCCGCCCACCAGACCTCGGATCCTCGCCACCAGCGCCACGCGGCGGCCGCCGGCCTCCGGAGTCCGCTCCCCGCGAACGGCCACCACGACCGTCGGTGTCCGCCCGATCTCGATCGCCCCATCCGCCACTACCGCGGCGCGGCGACTCTGCGCGGTCACCGCGCCGGTCTGCCCACTGCGCGGAACCGCGGCTTCCACCGCCCTCGCGGGGAGAACGTGCTCCCGCCCCATCGGCGCGAGCCTGGCCGGCCTCCCCCGACCGACCCTGCCGGGCGGCACGGTCAGACCCTCGCGAGGTCGACCGGCGCCCCTGATCGCCTGCACCGGAACGGTATTCGCCGCTCGAATCCCCTGACCGCGTGCCTCGTCCGGCGCCCGGGCGTGATCGGTACCCGGAATCCCGGGATCCTGCCTCGCGTCCGCGTGACTCACCGCTCCGCCCGTCTGCGGACCCGCGGTACTGGCGAGCCGACCGATCTGCAGAATCACGTGAGCCGGAACCGCCGTATCGAGGCCCACTGCCCCGCCTGGGGCCGCTCCCGCGGTCGGCGTCCCGCCGTCCGTCGCCGCTGCTACGTCCGTCGGCTTCCGAGGACGAGCGTTCCTCAGGCATAACCACTCCTTCACTCCCGACCCATGCCCCACGGAGAGCTCATGGTCGACTATGGACACGAGGGCCGTCGAACCCACCGTGCCCGCCAGAAAAGCGTAAAGGCCACCCCCGAAGGGATGGCCTTTACGAAAAGATGTCCGGCGGTGTCCTACTCTCCCACAAGGTCCCCCTTGCAGTACCATCGGCGCAGTTGGGCTTAGCTTCCGGGTTCGGAATGGAGCCGGGCGTTTCCCCAACGCTGTGACCGCCGTAACTCTATGGAGATATCAATCAGTCCCGACCGGATCTCGGGAACCGCACAGTGGACGCAGAGCAAGAAATCTATAGTAAGTTATCGGCTTATTAGTACCGGTCAGCTTCACGAGTCTTTAGTCCTCGCTTCCACATCCGGCCTATCAACCCAGTAGTCTAGCTGGGAGCCTCTCGGGGTAAACCCCATGGAAACCTCATCTTGAAGCGAGCTTCCCGCTTAGATGCTTTCAGCGGTTATCCCTTCCGAACGTAGCTAATCAGCGGTGCTCTTGGCAGAACAACTGACACACCAGAGGTTCGTCCGTCCCGGTCCTCTCGTACTAAGGACAGCCCTTCTCAAGTTTCCTACGCGCGCAGCGGATAGGGACCGAACTGTCTCACGACGTTCTAAACCCAGCTCGCGTACCGCTTTAATGGGCGAACAGCCCAACCCTTGGGACCGACTCCAGCCCCAGGATGCGACGAGCCGACATCGAGGTGCCAAACCATGCCGTCGATATGAGCTCTTGGGCAGGATCAGCCTGTTATCCCCGGGGTACCTTTTATCCGTTGAGCGACGGCGCTTCCACGAGCCACCGTCGGGTCACTAGTCC
>JBKECN010000076.1:0-116659 GCA_047974565.1 Actinomycetales bacterium | reverse complement strand
CCGGGGTGTCGGGGGGGCGCATCGTGACCGGGGTGCCGTTTGGCCTGGTGGGGCAGCGGTAGATGCGCCCGGGCAGTGCAGATGGTGACCCGGGGGACGTTTGGCGCGGGTTCGGGTGGGCAGATCGTGACCCGGGTGACGTTTGGCGGGGTGCGGGTCGGCACATCGTGACCCGGGTGACGTTTGGCCGGGGGTTCGGGTGGGCAGATCGTGACCGGGGTGACGTTTGGCGGGGTGGGGCAGCGGTAGGTGCGACCTGGCGGGCCACATGGTGACCCGGGTGACGTTTGGCGCGGGTTCGGGTGGGCAGATCGTGACCGGGGTGACGTTTGGCCTGGTGGGGGATCGGTAGGTGCGACCTGGCGGTGCGCATCGTGACCCGGGTGACGTTTGGCGGGGGCGATCTGGCGGCTGCTGCGCCCGGGGGCGGCGGTCCAGGCCCGAGAGGGACCTGTTTTGACCCCACGCCGAACCACCGAGTAGTCTGGACAGTCGTTGTGTGCTGGCGTGCCCTAGCACCCGCGACGACGACCGCGAGACAACCCGTGAACGAACGAAGGCCTACGACTGTGCGTACGTACACCCCCAAGCCTGCCGACATCCAGCGGCAGTGGCACGTCATCGACGCCACTGACGTGGTGCTGGGTCGGCTGGCCAGCCAGACCGCCCAGCTGCTGCGTGGCAAGCACAAGGCGACCTTCGCCCCGCACGTCGACACCGGCGACTTCGTCATCATCGTCAACGCCGACAAGGTGGCCCTGACCGGCAGCAAGCGCGACCAGAAGGTCGCCTACCGGCACTCCGGCTACCCCGGTGGCCTCAAGGCCGTGGGCTACGCCCAGTTGCTCGACCAGCACCCCGAGAAGGCCGTCGAGAAGGCCATCCGGGGCATGCTGCCGAAGAACAGCCTCGGCCGTCAGATGATGCGCAAGCTCAAGGTCTACACCGGCCCCGAGCACCCACACTCAGCCCAGAAGCCGCAGGCCTACCAGATCGGCCAGGTCGCGCAGTAAGCGCGGCTGTCGCAGATACACCGAGGAGAACCGTGACCCAGCCGAGCATCGAGGTCGACGAGATCGTCAGCGAAGATCTCGAGGACGCGCCCAGCAGTTACACCACTGCCACCGAGGGCCCGCGTAACACCGGTAGTTCCATCACCGCGCCGGGTGGCGCCACCGGGCGACGCAAGGAGGCAGTGGCTCGGGTTCGGCTCGTCCCCGGTTCGGGCCAGTGGTCGATCAACGGCCGCGCCTTGGACAACTACTTCCCGAACAAGGTGCACCAGCAGCTGGTCAATGACCCGTTCCGGCTCCTCGAGATCGAGGGCCGCTTCGACGTGATCGCTCGGATCGACGGCGGTGGCCCCTCCGGCCAGGCAGGAGCCCTGCGCCTGGGCATCGCCCGCGCCCTCAACGAGATCGACATCGAGGCCAACCGGCCCGCGCTGAAGAAGGCCGGTTTCCTCACCCGTGACGCACGGGTCAAGGAGCGCAAGAAGGCCGGTCTGAAGAAGGCCCGCAAGGCGCCGCAGTACAGCAAGCGCTGACATTCCACAGTCTGTCGGCCCCGGGGGTTAGGCTCCCGGGGCCGAGTGCTTTCCGGGCCCCGGCACCGAGTTGGGCTGAGGCCACCCCGAGTGGAGTGGTGATGGGTCGGCTCGGCCCCAGGGTCCGGGCGATCGAGTCGACGGAGCAGAGCGCGCCCGACCTGAAACGGGTGCGCCCGGAGCGGGCCCTGCGCACCGGCCGGTGAAACGGCCCGCCCGAGGCGTTGACGAGACACACTGGCGAGGCCGTCCGGTGCGGGCGTCCTCGCCCCGATGCCGCCCGCCGGGCTGCACTGATACCGATGGAGGACAGATGGGGCGGCTTTTCGGAACCGACGGGGTGCGCGGACTGGCCAATTCCGAGGTCACCGCCGAACTGGCACTCGACCTGTCCGTGGCCGCCGTGCACGTCCTGGCCGAACAGGGCACCTTCGTCGGTCACCGTCCCACCGCCATCGTGGGCAGGGACCCGCGCGCCTCGGGGGAGTTCCTGGCCAGCGCCGTGGTGGCCGGCCTGGCCAGCGCCGGGGTTGACGTGCTGGACGTCGGCGTGCTGCCCACGCCCGCGGTCGCCTTCCTGGTGGACAGTCGAGGCGCCGACCTGGGCGTGATGCTGTCCGCCTCGCACAACCCGATGCCGGACAACGGGATCAAGTTCTTCGCTGCCGGTGGCATCAAACTCGAAGACTCCATCGAGGACGCCATCGAGGCCCGTCTTCGCGAACCGTGGGACCGGCCCATCGGAGCCGCGGTCGGCCGGGTCACCCGGGACGACGGCTCCGCGGCGCGCGAGTACATCGACCACCTCGTCGCGAGCATCGGACACCGGCTGGACGGGCTCACCGTCGTGGTCGACTGCGCCCACGGAGCGGCCAGCCTGGTAGCCCCTCGTGCGCTGGCCGAGGCCGGCGCTGAAGTGGTGGTGATCAACGCAGAGCCTGACGGGCTCAACATCAACGACGGAGTCGGCTCCACCCACCTCGGACCCCTGCAGGAGGCGGTACGCAAGGCCGGTGCAGACGCGGGCGTCGCCTACGACGGGGACGCCGACCGGTGCCTGGCGGTCGACTCTCAGGGCGAGGTCGTGGACGGCGACCAGATCATGGGGCTGTTGGCCATCTCGCTGCGCGACTCCGGCAAGCTGGCCAAGGACACTCTCGTGGTCACCGTGATGTCGAACCTCGGGCTGCTCAAGGCAATGGAGACCGCCGGCATCGGCACCGTCGCCACCGCCGTCGGCGACCGGTACGTGCTGGAGGAGATGCGCCGGGGCGGCTACAGCCTCGGCGGGGAACAGTCCGGCCACGTGCTGCTCACCGAGCACGCCTCCACCGGAGACGGCACCCTGACCAGCCTGCACCTACTGTCCAGGCTGTCCGCCGACGGCCGGTCGCTGGCCGAACTCAAGGCCGCGATTCCCCGCTTCCCGCAAGTACTCATCAACGTCCCCGGCGTGGACAAGGCCCGCTCGGCCACAGACGAAGGAGTGCGCGCCGCCGTGCTCGCAGCCGAACAGCGCCTGGGCCAGACGGGCAGGGTCCTGCTGCGCCCCTCCGGGACCGAGCCACTGGTACGGGTGATGGTCGAGGCGGCCGATCAAGAGGTTGCCGACGCGGTGGCCGACGAACTCGCGGCCGTGGTCAAGGAGCGGCTCGCGCTGTAGCTTCGCCTGTTGGTCGCGTTCGACGATGCGCTCGGCGGAGAAGCGGACGGTGGAGAGCCGCCCACGAGGGCCACTCACCGGACACCGGTCTACCGTCCACCGCCGGTGCCGCCCCGCTGGGCCATCAGCCGGGCCAGTCCGGGGCTGGGTTCGATGCCGAGCTCATCGCGCAGCCGGTGCCGGTAATGCGTGAACACCAGGCGGGCCCGATGCCGGTTCCCCTGCTCCAACAGGACGAGCAGGAGGATGCGTACTGCGCTCTCGCGCAACGGATCACAGCGATGCGCCGCCATGGCGCACCACAGGGCTGTCGCCGGCTGTCCCTGCTCGAGGCGTGCCACGGCCACGTCCTCCAGTGCCTGCGGGACCAGGACGTTCAACTGCTCGCGGTAATCGATGAGCCACGAGTCGGACCATCCGGGCAGCAGTTCCGCGCCCACCTCCAGACCGGCCGGGAACTGGGTGGCGACACCATCCCGGGTCACTCCGGTCGCCCAGCCCAGCAGCTGGGTGGCGTCCACCTGGACCTCGGGAGCGATCGAGATCATCTCGCCCTGGGTGAGCACAACGCCCTTGGCGAGGGTGCCGAGTCGCCAGAGGGCCGACCGCAGGTAGGCCCTGCCTCGGTCACCCAGCGCCCCGGGCCACAACTCATCGGCCAGTTGATCGCGGTGCAGCCGTCCTCGAAGACCCGACAACGCGACGACGCGCGCCGCCGGGCCGGCCACGGTGACCGGACGTTCCCAGGCAAGCAGTTCGAAACCGCCCAGAGTCCGCAGGCGGAAGGGGCATGCCGGGATGGTGGAATCGTCGAGGACTGACGGGGCCGGGGGGCGGCAGGGCGCCGATGGACCCACGCGAGCCATGGGGGACGCGGAGGCCGATCCCAGCGAGGAAGCCGGTGGGCCGTCGGAAGCCGACGGCCCGGCGGGAGGTGAGGCAAGCACCCGGGTCGTGGGACTCGCGCCAGCCGACGGACCCCGGGGACGTGACGGAGGCACCAGAGCCGAAAGACCTGTGGGAGCCGACAGGTCCGTCGGCCGGCTTGGCTGCCCGTCCCGGCTTCGTCCGCCGGGGCCACGATCCATACCAGCACTCTGGCCGATTTGCTTGATATTCCTCTTCGCTCAGATTAATGAAAACTGTGCAAGGAACGCAGGCAGGGCGCCAGTCCCGCGTGCGATCCCGAGCGATGGGCGATGGCCACCGCTTCGATCTGGGAGCGCGCGCCGAGCCGGTGCAGGAGGCTCTGCACCTGCGATCGGATGGTGTGGGTGGCCCGCGAACTCTCGCCGGCGATCTGCTGCACCGTGCGACCGTGCATGAGCTGGCACAACACCGTGCGTTCGCGCGGGGTCAGGCTGTCCAGCGCCCGGACTTCGGCAGAACGTCGCTGCAGGGACCGCACGGCTTCGAAACGGTCGTGGCCGGTCGTCTGCGTCAGAGCGTTCTCGACCTCGCCGAGCAGCATGCGGAAAGGCAAGTCCGCATTGATCACCACGGCCCCCCAACTGGCCGGTCGCAGAAGCTGGCTGGCGGCGTCCAGGCTCGCAATACAGATCCATCGGCCCTGACGGCCGGATGGGACCACGTCGGTGAAGAAGGTGCCAGGTCGTGGGGTGGGATCGCGATCGGCGGCTCCGGCAACGATCTCGACCAGCGAGGCGCTGGGTGGATACTCCCACCGGTCGTCTCGGGCGGGCACGTGCACCGTCCAGCCCCGGCACCGCAGGCCGGACGTCAGTGCTGTACCGAGGCAGTCCTGCGCCGGGGCGAACAGGGACAGCTCTCGCGGGGCTGAGCTCACCCTGGGTGTGTAAGGGGATCGGGATCATGGCGATCGTCGTACACGCCGCGGTCGGCTTCCGCGCGCTCTGGGGCCACTCGAACGGCCGCACCCGGCGTCCGGAGTGGCCCATCAGGTGCCGGCCATGCAGGCCGAACGCTCGGGCTGCCGAGAGGGACACGCCATGACGTACCCGCTGACCACACCGCAAGAACCGGACGAAGACGTGGCGGCGACGGCGGGACATACCCCTGGGAGATGGCCGTCTGTCGTACTTGGCGTGTCCTACCACCGAGCCACGCGCCAACCAGGAGGCCCACCATGACCGTCACCGCCGTCGGCACCGACATCGCCAGCGCCCACGAATACTTCGCACCGATCAGCCTTTGGCGTGGTCCGGTACCCCGCCAACTCCGGGCGGCACTGGCCGATGCGCCGCCGGTCACCCCCAACTCGGACAGCGTGTTCACCACCAGTGCCAACGGGCTGGTCAGTTGCATTCTGGCTGCGGAGCAGGTGATGGACGCTGACACTCAGAAGGCGCTGGACGTCCAGAAGCAGAACCTCATCAACCTCACCGGGGTGGCGTCGGCCTATGTGCGCGCTCAGGCCGACAAGCAGAAGAACCCGAACCTCGTCTACAACACCCAGCTCTGGCAGGACGTGTACAACCACCTGCCGCTGATGGCTGCCTCGCAGTTCACCCAGCAGACCTTCGACGAGACGATGCACGGAGTCCAGATCGCGACCTCCTTCATCGAGACGATCCTCGGTTTCGCGGTTGGCGGTGGGCCCGCGCTGGCCGGCTTCGCCACCTTCCTGCAAGGTCTGGGCAGCTCGATCAGCGCGGGTGTGAAGACCAAGTCCGAGTCGTACAGCACTGCCGCGATCGGCATCGTCCTGGAGACCCAGAAGGTCGGCGACGAGCTGCAGGTGCTGCCCTGGCTCAAGGCCTACTTCGTGGATTTCACCGAGTCCGAGAGCACCGTCTACTCCAACTGCGCCTCCGCAGAGTCCTTTCACATGAGCTTCCGGTACCGGGTGGCCCAGTCGCTGTTCAACTACCGAGCCCTGGAGGACAAGGATGTGGCCAGCCAGTTCGCGTCCTTCGTCAAGAGCACTCAACTCGATGACATCGAGTCGTCGAAGAACTTCTTCGGCGGCGACTTTCCCAAGGCGAGTTGACCCACGGCCCGATGTCGGACTCCGAATCGGGCGCACACGTCAGGAGGAATGGGCATGAGTGACGACACGGCTCAACGGAACGCCGGGCAGGCCCGGCCCTCGCCCCCGGCTGAGGCGGGCACCCTCGTCCTGGACTGGAGCGATCGCAGCGACCCGACCGGCGCGCACGAGGCCCTGCTCCGGGGCCTGGCGAAGGTCCGTGGCTACGTCCAGGGTCAGGGGTCGGCCGGCACACCGGCTCAGGAGTGGGCCATCGGCATCCTGCACCTGCCCTATATCAGCGCGCGCTCGGCTCAGACCTTTGAGCAGTCGGACTCGAACCGAGACTCGTTGGGAGTGCAGGCCAGCGAGACCATCGCCTCGGCCGGTGGGCAGTCATCCGGCGCGGCCGAGGCCGCCCGGCGCATCCTTCCCGAGCCGGCAGTGGGATGCCTCAACGTGCTCGAGATCGTCACCGAGCCCGAACCAGGCATCGGGCAGGTAGTCCTCACCTACAGCACGACCCGCAGCCTGGGGCTCCATCCGGTGACCTGGCATCTGGCGATGTCTGTACGCACCTTCGCCTTCGACTGGCGGGGCATCACCGCTGACCCCGCCACGCGCAGCCAGTGGGACTCCTTCGTCAGCGACGTGACGGCCTCGACCATCACCGACCTGCCCGGGTATCACCAACTGGCCCCGGCCACCGGCTGATCCGCGGGCGGCCAAACAGCCAGCCCATTGCCTCATCAATCTCGTGACCCGCGACGAACGTAAAGCAGGAGGAATCATGGCGGCATACCAGTGCTTCAAGACCAAAGACCGGGACGTCTATTGCAGCAGTACGCGCTTTCGAAGCCATGCCGAGGCGAGCGTGTGGGTGGGTGAATGCCTGGCTCACTTCGGGCTCCCGGCCAGTGCCATTCGCGGCAAGCCCTACGAGTCCAACGATCAGCCGGCCAATGCCATCATCTGGCCCGACGACGAGGATCAGCCGGACTGATCGCCGGTCCATCAGCCGGGCCCAGGTGCATACCCGCTCAGGCCTGCGGCTTGCCGTGACTCGCCACCGCCGAATCCGCGCATACACGAATGACCGGGTCGCCGCGGGCGACGCGTCCGGCGGCCGCTGGGCCGAGTTCACACGTTGACAACCAGGAACCGGTCAGCGGCATCTGACCAGGGTGGGCCAGACCCGGGAGTCAGCCCTGGGCGCGCAGGATCCCCAGCGTCCGCTCGTCCGGATCGCCGTCGAAATAGCGGTCCAGGACGCCGGTGAAGTCGATCGGACCATCACCCCCGGCCACATCGGCGAAGAGCGTCACGCTCGAGCGCAGTTTCATCGCGTCGACGGTGCCGAAGATGTCGTCGGCGGTGCGGTCAGGCACGGCCAGCACGAGGTCGACGCACTCGTTGAGCCGCGGCCCGAGCACCTCGTGATGCAGGTACGCCCGGGCCTCGGCCGCCCCGGAGATGCCGTAGTGCTGGCTGGTGGGGCTCGAGCCCAACCCCCTGACCTGGGGGAAGACGTACCACATCCAGTGCGTGCGTTTGCGACCCGCGGTGAGCTCGATGACGGCGTCCTCGTAGACGCTGCGGCCCGTTCCACGCAGGTCTTGGGCGGAGACGAAGCGTTCCAGGTCGAAACTCATGGAGCCATCCTGCCTGTGTTGGGTCTGAGTTCGCTTGTCTGCTGGTGTGGCGACCGCGGGACTCCTGGCTGCCGCCACCGGGAACCCTGCCCGCAGCCGCCGGGGCGTCGCGATCAGATCTTGCGCAGCCGCACCGTGCGCACGGCATGATCGTCGCCCTTGAAGAGCACCAGCCTGGCCCGCTCCCGGGTGGGCCGGATGTTCTCGTCCAGGTTGGGGCCGTTGATCTCGCGCCAGATCCGCTCCCCGGTGGCCTCGGCCTCGGCGTCGCTGAGGGTGGCGTAGCGGTGGAAGTACGACTCCGGGCTGGCGAAGGCGGTGGCTCGCAGGCGCAGGAACCGCTCGATATACCACTGCCGTACAAGGCTTTTGGGTGCATGCACGTAGAGCGAGAAGTCGAAGTAGTCGCTCACCGCCAGGCCGTAGCCGCGTCGCGGCGCGGGCTGGAGCACATTGAGGCCCTCGACGATCAGCACGTCGGGTCGGCGCACCACCACGTGCGCGCTGGGCACGATGTCGTACGTGAGGTGTGAGTACAGCGGTGCCCGCACCTCGTCGGCGCCGGACTTGACCGCGGCGACGAACCGCAGGAGCGCCCGCCGGTCGTACGACTCGGGAAAGCCCTTTCGGCTCATCAGCCCGCGGGCCTCCAGCTCGGCATTGGGGTAGAGGAAACCGTCCGTGGTCACCAGTTCCACCCGAGGGGTGTCCGGCCAGCGCGCCAGCAGTTCGCGCAGCAGGCGCGCGGTGGTGGACTTACCCACCGCCACCGACCCGGCGATACCGATCACGAAGGGGGTCCGCTCCGGGGCCTCGCCGAGGAAGGTGGTGGTCGCCGAATGCAGGTGCCGCGCACCGGCCACGTACAGGTTGAGCAGCCTGCTCAACGGCAGATAGATGCGTTCGACCTCCTGCAGGTCCAGACTCTCGCCCAGGCCCTGCAGCCGCAGCACGTCCTCGTCCGTCAGCGGCAGTGGGGTGGACTGTGACAGGCCTGCCCAGGCGTCCCGGTCGAGATCGACGTACGGGCTGGCCTTGTCGTGGTCGGCAGTGCTCACGGGGCGTCATTGTGCCGCCCGCGCGCGGTGGACGCAGCCCTTGGCTCCGGTGAGTGGTCGAAACAAGGCGGTGTGATGTGGCCCCGATCAAAGCCGGACATGCCCTTCGGTGTGCCGGGACGGCGCGCCCGGACGGTTAGGCTTCGCCCCATGTGCGGCATCGTCGGATACGTAGGAACGGCTGGCCAGGGCGCCTCGGCCGAGCACCCCGCTGCCCTTGACGTGGTGATGGAAGGACTTCGGCGCCTGGAGTACCGCGGCTACGACTCCGCAGGTGTCGCCCTGGTCGCCGATGGCCAGATCTACGTCGAGAAGCGGGCCGGCAAGATCGCCAACCTCACCCACGCCGTGGAGACCGACCCGCCCCCGGCGTCGCTGACCGGGATCGGGCACACCCGCTGGGCCACGCACGGCGGGCCGACCGACGCCAACGCGCACCCGCACCTGGGCGGCACCGACGGGAAACTTGCCCTCATCCACAACGGCATCATCGAGAACTACGCCGTGCTCAAGGCCGAACTTGAGGCCGAGGGCGTGGAGTTCGTCTCCGAGACCGACACCGAGGTGGCAGCCCACCTGGTGGCCCGCGCGTACCAGGGGTGCGCCGACCTCACCGAGGCGCTGCGTCAGGTGTGCAATCGGCTGGAGGGCGCTTTCACCCTGCTCGTCGTGCACGCGGACGCGCCCGGCCTCGTGGTCGGGGCGCGCCGGAACTCGCCCCTGGTGTTGGGCCTGGGCCAGCACGAGAACTTCCTGGGCTCCGATGTGGCCGCCTTCATCGCACACACCCGGGAGGCGATCGAGCTCGGCCAGGACCAGCTCGTCTCGATCACCCCCGAGGGCTATTCGATCATCGACTTCGACGGCAACCCCGGCGCCGGCAAGCCCTTCACCGTCACCTGGGACGTGGCGGCGGCCGAGAAGGGCGGGTACCGCTCGTTCATGGCCAAGGAGATCGACGATCAGCCCAAGGCGATCGCGGACACCCTGCTCGGGCGGACCGGGGTCGACGGCGAGTTGGTCCTGGACGAGATCCGGATCGAACCCGAGCAACTGGGCAGGCTGCAGCGCATCGTCATGGTGGCATGCGGCACCGCGTACTACTCGGCCCTGGTGGCCAAGTACGCCCTGGAGGAGTGGACCCGGCTTCCGGTCGAGGTGGAGTTGGCGCATGAGTGGCGGTATCGCAACCCGGTGGTGGACGAGCGCACCCTGGTGATCTCCGAATCCCAGTCCGGGGAGACGATGGACACGGTGATGGCGGTCAAGTACGCCCGCGAGCACGGTGCCACGACGATCGCGATCTGCAACACGCACGGCTCCTCGATCCCGCGCGAATCCGATGCCGCGATCTACACCCACGCCGGCCCGGAGATCGCGGTGGCCTCGACCAAGGCGTTCAACGCCCAGATCGTGGCGGCCTATCTGCTCGGGCTCTACCTGGCGCAGGAGCGCGGGACGATGCCCCGCGAGCAGATCCAGGGGATCCTGGCCGAACTCAACGAGATGCCGGACAAGATCCAGGCCGTACTGGACGGGCTCGGGCATATCCGTGAGATCGCCCGCTGGATGGCCGACACCCGCTCGGTTCTCTTCCTCGGCCGCCACGTCGGCTTCCCGGTGGCGCTGGAGGGGGCGCTCAAGCTCAAGGAGATCGCCTACATCCACGCCGAGGGCTTCGCCGCCGGCGAACTCAAGCACGGCCCGATCGCGCTGATCGAGCCCGGGCAGCCGGTGTTCGTCGTCGTCCCGTCCAAGCGGGAAGAGAAGACCCTGCACGGCAAGGTCGTCTCCAACATCCAGGAGGTGCGCGCGCGGGGCGCCAACACCCTGGTGATCGCCGAAGACGGCGACGAGGACGTGGTGCCCTACGCCTCGGAGGTGGTGCGGGTGCCGCAGTGCTCGGAGTTCCTGGCGCCGCTGCTCACCTCGGTGCCATTGCAGGCTTTCGCCGAAGAGTTGGCCACGGCCAAGGGCTACGACGTCGACCAGCCTCGTAACCTCGCCAAGTCCGTGACCGTGGAGTGAGGCGGGCGTGAGTCTCCACCCGTGTGCGGACGGCCGGTGATCGTCGGGGTCGGGATCGACGTCGTTGACGTGGCCCGGTTCACCGCGGTGCTGGAGCGCACGCCCCGGGTGGCCGAGCGGGTGTTCACCGTCGAGGAACTCGACCAGCACCGGAACGCGCCGGCGTCGCTGGCCGCGCGCTTCGCCGCCAAGGAGGCGGTTGCCAAGGCACTGACCGATTCCCGGCTCCGCTTCCAGGACGCGTGGGTTCGCCGACTGGACACCGGTCAGCCGGTGTTGGAGGTGCGAGGCACGGTCGCCGCCCGTGCCGAGGTGCTGGGGGTGAGTCGGTTCCACCTGTCATTGAGCCATGACGCGGGGATCGCCTCGGCGGTTGTGATAGCCGAACGGGACTGACCGCGCACGCCGGTCGATCACCGCTGCCTCGGCTCGCGCAGGAGCCAGTGCCCGGCGACCTATACTCGCGCGATGGCTTCCCGCTGGTCGATCAGGTCAACCGATTCGCTGCTGTCCATCGGTTCGGTGGGCAGCGTGCTGTCGATCGGTTCGGTCGGCTCGGCTGCCTCGGCACTGTCGATCGGCTCCGCCGCCAGCGCAGCCAGCCTGATGTCGGCGGCGAGTTTCGGGTCGGTGATGTCGGCGGCCTCGCTGGGCTCGACGATGTCGGCCGGGGCCCATGGCGAGGACCTCTCTCAAGCGCGGGTCCGGCCCGGGGTGGGCACGGTCATCCAGGCCGCGGCGATCGGATTGGGTGCGGCGGCCATCGTGCTGCCGATACTGAAACGACAACTTGCCGTGGGCTGAACCGAGGCATCTCGGCAACGACAGCGTGCTACCCACTCACCCGGTTGCAGTGACGCTGCCCCCCCGCAGCGCGGCAGGCCGGCAGGCGCGTCCGGAGAGTGGCCGGCCCCCGAACTACGACGCGGGGCCCCGGGCGGCCCGGGCCGTGCGGGGGTCTCGCCGGTCCCTGAGCACACCCCCGAGCATGACGAGGACTCCGACCGCCACCGCAATCGCTACGACGGCCACGAGTAGCGACTCTGGTGCGGTGGTCAGGCGTTCGACCGCGATCCAACTCAGCCCCCACGCCATCGCCAGCGCCACGCTGACCGGTTCGCTGACTCGGGGGAGCACGAAGGCGGCTACGCCGAGGGCGGCCGCCAGCACCACCACCGCCAGGAACCGACTGACCACAGCGCCGACTCCCGGCCAGGACACGACGCCGGCGAAGGTGACGTTGGCCAGCGTCGCGACGTTGATCCAGCCCAGGTACAGGCCGAAGGTGACCCCCAGCAGGACCTTCTCGACCGCTCCCACCGGGCGGTGGCCAGCCAGTCCGCGCTGCACCAGTACCAGGCAGGCCAGTAGGGCCAGCATCACCAGGACACTGCCCCACACCGAACCGGCGACCTGCACCACGACGATCCATACCGCATTGAGCAGCAGCGACCCGACCGCCGGCCACAAGATCACCCGAGCCCGAGGACTTCGCGCCCCCGCATCGGTGGCCTGCCAGATCACGTAGCCCAGCAGCAGCAGGTAGATGAGGCTCCAGATGCCGAAGGCCGCACCGGCCGGCTTGAGCAGGGTGGGCGTGGCGGCCAGCGACTCGGCCTGGCCGACCCCGCCCTCCGGGCCGAAGACTCCATTGCCCAGGAGCACCCCGACCAGAGTCAGGACGTAGGTGGCCGCCGGCAGCAGCCGCAGACTCATCGGCAGTGGCGTGGATCGGGTACGTTCGCTCACTCGGCTCACCCCCGCATCATCTCCGGGAGCAGGCGCTGGCGCGCTGTGAGCGGGTGGCAACCTTGCGCGCAGCCGTGGCGCGTGCAGTGGGCCGCGAGGTCGACTGTGACCGACCGGCCTCAGTCGCCGCAGCCTGGGCATGCAGAACCGTCCGCGGTAGCGAGGTCGGGCGCACGGGCCGCCGCATGCCGATCCAGCGGCGAGATGCCGGGCGTGAAGGACCAGTCTCACCTCACGCCCGGCATGTCCCCCCGTCCCGCAACGGCAATGGCGTTGCGGGCGATCACCCCCCCAGCTCACGCCCTGGTCAACCGAACTTGTTCCCGGCCCAGACCATCACCGCACCAACGGCCATCAGCACCAGGAAGATCCACTGCTCTCCCTCGTAGTAGCCCAGGATCGACAGTTTGACGATGCCGGTGGCCACGAGCACCAGACCGACCGCGATGGCGACCTTTGATCCTGTGCCTTGGGTCTTCGTCGTGCCTGACATGGTCAAGCCCCCTCTCCGCGGTCGGTCAACCTGTCCTGCAGATGGCGGGAGAATCGGCTGAGCACGTCGAGCCCAGGGGCGGTCTTGGGACCGATCGGGATGAACATCACCCGGGTCTGAGTGGTCAAGTACTCACCGGTACGCAAGGTCACCAGCAGGCGCCCGTCCGCGCCCTCGGCGGACCAGTCGACGGCGGCCCGAAAGTTCTCCACCAGCCCGCCCGGACCCTTGCCCACGATCACCGCGGCGTAGCCATCCGGCACCGGCTCGATCGAGACCGACCCCTGCATAAATCGCTTGCCCACCTCGGCAGCTTCGCCCAGTGCTTCGATGATCTCCGGCGGGCTCAGCCGCGTCGATATCGAGAAGTCATGCGCATGCACCTTCTCGCTGACATCCATCATGTCGTCCCTCCCGGTCGTGGATGTTTCGTTGGCCCCGCGACGCGGGCACTGTCACCCTGGACCTTCGTCCTGAAATCGGGTGGGGCAGTGAAAAATCCGCTCCTGACGGTACGCGAGCCACGGTCTCGTCCCGCGCAGGAGGCCCGAAATGTCCGCAGACTGTCCAGTGCGTCGGGCCCCGGGGCACGAGCAGGCGTCTCAGTCCCCGAGAGGCTGTGGATCCGGGGGTTCCACGCTGCGGTCCAAGGTGGCGGCAGTGATCGCAAGGTCGATCGCACACCGGTCCACCGAGGCGATCTCGTCCCAGGCGATGACCTGGACGAGAAGCGGCTCACCCGAGGAGCCAGGCAGCAGGAAACCGTTGAGCGAGGGCTGCGGCATATGGTGCGTCGGGCAGGACAACGGTGTCCGGAGCTGGACAGCATCGTCCATGGGTACCAACGTCACGATGCGGCCCGCCCGCTCGCCGGTGGCGATTGTCGCTGCGAAGCCGTCCGGCGTGGGATGCCACCCCGAGGGCCGCAGCAGTTCGCCGAGCCCAGGCCTGACGACCACCGGAACCTCCACCGCGATCGCCGGACAGAAAGTCTGACTCGCCGTCCCCTCCACGGCGAGTGCGGTGCCGACGCTAGGCCTTTCCCCTCGCGTACAGCGCAGGAGGAGCCGAGACTGTCCACATCTTGTCCACCGCGCGGCCTCTCCTGGAGTGCGCTGCTGGTTCGGTCCTCTGGGGGCGGTCGGCTGTCCCCGGGACTGTGCAGGGCGACGGCCGGGCAGGAGCCGGCGTGGCCGTCCTCCTCTGGTGACCTGGTGGACAATCCCCGGACACCTGCGCGATCGATCCGTACCCCGGGCCCGGGGGGCCATAGTCTCGAAAACGATGGCACCCGAAGGGCCATCACCGTATCCCGGCAGTCGGACGCTGAGCGGAATCGACAGTCGGAAACCAGGGGAGGAGCCTGCCATGGCTTATGGCTACACCTACTACACGCAGGGACAGGCGGGGTGGGATCCCAACATGCCTCGTCGGTGCCCGAAGTGTGGCGGGCGGTCGTACAGTTCGGTGCTGCTGAACAAGAGCGCGACGACCGCTGCCTGTCCGCACTGCGGCAAGGATTTCTGACCTCGGCTCGCACGCGCGCAGACACAACCCGGGACCGCAGCCGATGCCTGTGGTCCCGGGTTTGTTGTGCGTCATCCCGACGACATCCATCCCGGCGCAGGACTTTCGCGGCTGCCGTCTGAGGCGGGTCTGACGACTGGTTCCCACCCTCGTGACGGCATGGGCCCCGCCGTGTGGCACGCGCGGTCCGGTCGCCACATCTTCGGATCGCTCGGTCGCATCTCACGCATTTCGGGGAAGTCGCCTCCCGGACGTCCACTATCTGTCCACTATGCTCGGATTCGTGGCTGCGGACGAACCTACGACTGCATCCCTCATGGGAGAGTTGGGCAGCCTCCGGCGCGGTGCAGGGCTTCGCCGCGCAGACCTGATCCGAACGCTGCCGCCCGGTGTGCTCGCCGCGCTCGATCCGCCCGCGGACGAAACCGCGGAGCAGTCCTTCCGGCGCCTGGTCGCGTTGCTTCGGCGGGCGGCCACACAGATGGCGGCCCAGCAACGCGAGTGTTTCCTGGCCTGCCTGGCGATCACCGACGATGCGATCTCCCTTGTGCAGCGTGAGCAGCGGATCGCCAACCTCCTCAAGATCACTCCTCGCACGGTGCGGCGCCGATTGCAGTCCGGCGACGAAAGGGCGGCGAACACGCTCCTGGAGCTGATCCGGCGACGGGCTCGACTCCGCGACGAGGACCCGGGCGGCTGGCATGTGCTGAGCATGCGGTCGGTGCTGCATCTGGACCGCCCGAAGCCGCAGTTCGTGGCAGAGCGACGGATTCGGATAGGGCGCCACGCCCTGAACCGGCTGACCGATCGGATCAGTGTCCCGATCTCCCCGGGCAGTTCGGTGGAGGACGGCGTCGAGGTCGAGTGTCTGCGTGGCGGGAGGGTGGAGAACCTCAATCGGCTGACCCGTAGCGTGTGGACCTTCGATATCGCCCTGGACAGCGAGGCGCCGGCTGGATCGATGGTCCTCGTCGAACTGGTGGTGACCTTCCCCGGACGTCATTCGGTGCAGCCGTACAATATTGTGGTCCCGCTTCGAGCTTATGAGTCCTTCACCGCCAGTGTGTTCTTCGGGGAGACTCCGGTTGACAAGGTGTGGTCCGTGCAGGGGCTTCCCCAGGCAGTCCTGGTGGACCCCGATCCCACCGGGCCGCTGCTCGAGGTCGGCTCCCAGGGCGCAGTGGAGGTGGACTTCGATCGCCTCCAGCCGGGCTGTGCCTATGGGCTGCAATGGTCCTGGCCTTCACAATGACGGTGCGGCCAGGCGGGACGAGCAGGTGTCATCGAGGATTGCGGGCTCCGTCGTCGAGGTGAGCATCGGGCCGGCCCGCCGTATAGCGGGCCGGCCCGTCCCCTCCAACTCAACTCAGATCAGTGACAGCGCGTAGATCAGGACATGCCAGATCATGGCCCCTCCCCTCGTGACATGCCGTGGCCAGGCACTCGGCCTCGGCTCCCATGCCCGACGGACACGAGATGCACGGAAATAATCGGGATCGTTCTTCCAGTGGATGTAAATGGAAGATTGCTCAGTCGACATGAGCGGTCTTAACCATTCAGTCCATCTGGTTTCCGAATTTCCTCCGTTTGTGCATCTGGTCGGGCTGAGATCAACTGTGCGGGAAGATTGTGAATGTGACCATGGGGACGACTCCCTATGTCAGCGGGAGCCTGGCCCGCTAATCCGTACCGCGAGATCTGTCCAGCGCCTCGATCGAGAGTCGAAAAGCACTGCGTGAGAACGGATTAAAGCGAGAGATTCTCTGGCGTGGGCGTGTCGTCAGGGAGAAGGTCTGGGAATGAATACCCTATTGACCTGGGGATAAGTACCCATGAATCAGCTGTACAGGAGCCTTGACTCACCAGCCATGCGGCAAGACGGGCCGGGAAAGCTAGGGTGCAGCTGCGAAGATTCTGCTGCCGGCATGCTGATCACAGGCTCAGCGACGGCACCTCACAGTGACCAACTGGAAGGGGCGTAGATCGAGTGCCCACCCGTGGGAGTCGGCGATCAGTGCGCGGCGCCCTTCCAGGGCGGGAGCCTGGGGATTCTCGAGCAGATCGGTCTCCACGACGTCCGCGACGTCGAAGCCGAACTCCAGGCGTGCCCGGCGGCGCCCGCCGAGTGCCTCATAACAGCGCACGATGACGTCACCGCTACCGTCTTCGGCGGCCTTGATGGCCTCCACCACACATCCTGGATCGCTCACCCGGACCAGTGGTGAGCCGACCGTGCCTGCATCCGCGTGGTCGGACTTTGTCGCGGTCTGCGGTGGATTGGCAATGGCCTGCGGCGCCCCGTGGATGGTCAGCGGGAGATTCAGCGCATAGCCGTGCTCGATCGCCTCGGCGATGTCGGCGCCGGGCACGATGTCGTAGCGGATGTGGTGTGTTCCGGAGTCCTGGTCCGGGTCCGGGAAGGTGGCCGAGCGCAGCAGGGTCAACCGCACCGTCGTCATCGCCGCGCCGACGGCGTCGACCCCCGCTCGTGCCGAGTGACCGTACGTCGAATCGTTGACAACCGCTATGCCCCAACCTGTCTCGCCGATGTGAAGCCAACGGTGGGCAAGCGCCTCGAACCGGGCCGCGTCCCACGAGGTGTTCTCGTGGGTGGGGCGGCGCACGTGCCCGTACTGGATCTCTGCCGTGGACTCACGGGCCAGTACCGAGACAGGCAGATAGGTCGCCAGGGTGCGGTACTGCTCCCGCCATTGCACTTCCACCTCGACCCGAACTCGTGGGCTGTCCGCGTCGATCGAGATTCGCTGCAGCACAGTGGATCGACCAACGCGCACCTCGGTCTCCACCCCGGCCCGCAGCGGGCCGCTCTGGATCACCCGCTGGTCGACCGGCTCGGGTGAGGACCACGTCCGGGCATGCCGCTTGTCCAGGTCCCAGGCGTCCCAGAGCAGGGGAACGTCTTGATGCAGGCGCAGTTCGGCGCCACGGCACCCCGGAGGCAGTACCTCCCGGTCGTCGTGGCGATGATCAACCAGGCTTTCGATCGTTCCGTCTTCAGCAACCCGGACGCTGACCAGGCCATTGCTGAGGGTGGGCACGCCGCCCTGCACCGTCACCGGGTGGTCGCAGTGAACTGGCCTGGCGTGGATGGACAGTGCCTCGACCTCGACCAGGCCCAAGCCCGCTGGGGTGGTGATCACCTCGCGTCGGGGGAATGGCCCGGCGTTGAGGACGCCGCCCGGCTCGGACAGCGTCCGGATCCCGTCCGCGATGAGTTCGTCCAGTTCGTCTGTCATCCGGGCATAGTCGGCCCGGGCTTCCTCGTGCACCCAGGCGATCGAGCTGCCCGGCAGGATGTCATGGAACTGCAACAGCAGCACCCGTTCCCAGATCCGCCGCAGCCGATCCGCGGGATACGTCCCCCGCCCGGCCACCAGGCACATGGTCCACACGAGCTCGGCCGTGCGGAGCCGGGATTCACATCCCCGATTGCCGGCCTTCATCGCGCGTTGGCTGGTCAGGGTTCCCCGGTGCAGTTCCAGATAGAGCTCTCCGGACCAGGTGGGAGCCGCCTCGCCGTACTCCCGGCGAAGGTCGGTGAAGAAGGCGTCCGCCCCGCCGAGGTGGACGGTGGGTGAGCCTTCAAGGTCGGCGAGCCGACGGGCACGCTCCAGCATCTCCCGCTCCGGGCCACCACCACCGTCGCCGAAACCGAAGGGCACCAGGGCCTTTCGTGACCGACCTCGTTCGCGGTGTTGGGCCGCCGAGCGATGAACGTCGGCGCCGCCCAGATCGGCGTTGTAAGTGTCGGCCGGTGGGAAATGGGTGAGGATGCGACTGCCGTCGATCCCTTCCCACCAGAAGGTGTGGTGCGGAAAGGTGTTGGTGTCGTTCCAGGAGATCTTCTGGGTGAGGAACCACGACGTGCCGCCCAAGAGCGCGATCTGCGGGTAGGCGGCGGTGTAGCCGAAGGAGTCCGGCAACCACATACCCGGGCAGGGCCTGCCGAACTCGGAGGTGAAGAAGCCCTGACCCAGCAACAGTTGACGGGCCAGCGACTCCCCGGACGGGATCATCCCGTCCGGCTCCACCCACATCCCACCCACCGGCTCCCAGGTGCCGGCGGCGACCGCGTCGCGAATCCGTTTCCACAGCGAGGGTTGTTCGTCCCGGATCCACGCGTACTGCTGGGCGGACGAACAGGCGAACACCAGGTCGGGGTAGTCGTTCGCCAAGGCCGTGACGTTTGCGAAGGTGTGGGCGCACTTGCGTTTGGTCTCGCGCACCGGCCACAGCCAGGCCGAGTCGATGTGGGCGTGGGCCACCGCGGTGAGTTGATGTGCCCCGGCCGTCGCCGTCCCCGTGAAAGCCGCTGCCAGGCCGGCCCGTACCGGCGCAGTCGTTCCCGGCACGTCGAGCACGTCGAGCAGGGCCAGGGCGTCCGACACGATGGACAGCACCTCCCGTCGACGGGCCGCCCCGGGGTCGAGTTGCTCGGCGAGATCGCACAGCACGTCCACATCCATTGCCAGAGCGAAGATCTCGGGGGAGAAGGCGGCCAGCTCCACCCGGCCCAGGGTGTAGAGCGGCGCCTGACCCGCGGTCTCGGGTGACCCCAGCGTGGTGGGCCGGAAGGAGTCGCTCGGCGTGGCTCCCGGGCCCATCGCCAGGATGGTGGGATTCGCCGATGCCTCCACGTACACCCGGACCCGCTCACCGGGTTCGCCCGCCTGGCTCACCCGCAGCTGACGGTTGCGTGGATGCAGACCCTTCAACGGCTGCCCGGAGGCGTCGTGGAACATCCCTTCGGCATCGAAACCCGGCCTGTCGTTGGCGAAGCCGAGATCGACGATGAGTTCGACGATCCGGCCCCGGTGCGAGGCCGGCACCACCCCGGTCAACTCGAACCAGCAGGTGCTCCACGGCGCCCCCCAGGCATACCCGGGCTCGACCGGTATTCGGCGGCAATCGCCTCGCTCGCCCGCACCGGTGCGTCGCGCACCGACCCCTCGGGGGACCAGGCCGCGACCTGCACTGGGACTCGCTCGCTGTGCACGGCGGGCAGGATGTGATCGGCGAGCACCCGTCGTGCCCAGGCCAGGGTGTGGGACGTGTCATCGAACACGCGACCAGAGTAGGGCGTGGCGCAAGGAGGTGCAGGAGCCGCTCGGCGAAAGGGCCGGGTTGGTCCACAGGGTGTGGCGGACCGGTTGCGCCACCCGACGGGAACCGCTCACCTGGACTACAGATGTGGCCCTATCGTGCCGATTGGGCGCAAGGAGTCGTGGCGCCGCCACGTCCCCGACAGGTAGTCACACCAGACACAAGCCGGCAGGTCTCGGCGGGAGGAACCAGATGATTGAGGCGCACTCGGTGGCGGCAGTTCGCCGCGCGGAGTCGGTGGCAATGTCCGAGCTCCCGTCGGGTGCGCTCATGCAGCGCGCTGCCGGCGCCCTCGCCGGGGTGGTCGTCCGCGAACTGCGCGAGCGAGTGGGCCGGGTCTACGGGGTGCGGGTCTGCCTGCTGATCGGGCCCGGGAACAACGGTGCCGACGCGCTGTACGCAGGCGCCCGGCTGGCAGCCCGCGGGGTTGCCGTCACCGCCATCATCACCGCGTCCAAGCCGCACGCCGAAGCGCTGGACAGCCTGCTGGCCTCCGGTGGCCGGGTGATCGACATCGTCCGCCAGCCCGCGGCCACACCCGGTGCCGACACGGTCTTGTCCGGAGCCAACGACGAGGAGGCCCAGCAGCGCCGATTGAATGCGCTGCGCCTCGAAGGTGCGGCAGGACGCAACTGGATGGCCGCTCGACGCGCGGTGCTCGACGCCGACCTGGTGATCGACGGATTGCTGGGCATCGGCGGTCGGCCCGGACTCGGTGACTCCGCCGCCCGCATCGTCAACGCGCTCGACCCGCGGGTGCCGGTGATCTCCGTCGACGTGCCCTCTGGCATCAATCCTGACACCGGTGCCGTCGTCGGAGTGCACGTCACCGCCGATGTCACGGTCACCTTCGGCACCGCCAAGCCCGGGCTGCTGCTGCCGCCGGGTAGCCATGCTGCGGGCCGGGTGGAGGTCGTCGACATCGGGCTGGACGCCGCCTACTTGGGCAGTTCGGCCGTACAGCGGGTGTCGTCCCGCGAGGTGGCCGCGCTCTGGCCGGTGCCACGCAGCAGTGACGACAAGTACTCCCGCGGTGTGGTGGGCGTGGTGGCGGGTGGCGGGGTCTATACGGGTGCGGCCGTACTTGCCACCGGTGCGGCGATGCGCGCGGGAGCCGGAATGGTGCGCTTCGTTGGACCCGACACGGTGACCCGCGCGGTGCGGCAGCGCTGGCCGGAGATCGTCACCGGTGAGGGCCGGGTCCAGGCGTGGGTGCTCGGCCCGGGTGTCGACCCGGACAGCGACGACGACCAGGCCAAGGCGATCCAGACCGCACTGCTGGGGGATGTGCCCTGCGTGGTGGACGCCGGGGGCATCGACATCCTCGCCCGGGTGCTGACCGAGCAGCCCGAGGGAGAGCGGGTGCCCGCGCCCATGTTGCTCACTCCGCATGCCGGCGAACTGGCCCGGCTGCTCCAGGTGCTCAGCACCCGCAAGCGGGTCACCCGTGAAGCGGTGCTGGCCGCTCCTTTGGAGTTCGCCCGGGAAGCAGCCGAAATCACCGGTGCCACGGTGCTGCTCAAGGGTGCGGTGACCATCGTCGTCGACCCCGAGGGCACGGTGCGTTCGCAGGACGAGGCTCCGGCATGGTTGGCCACGGCCGGTGCCGGGGATGTGCTCTCCGGGATCGCCGGAACTCTGCTGGCCAGCGGTCTTGCTCCGGTCGAGGCGGGCAGCCTGGCCGCCTGGCTGCACGGCTCAGCGGCCACCCAGGCCAGTCAGGGCGGCCCGATCACCGCCGAGGACGTGCTGGACGCCGTGCCCCGGGCCGCGGCCCGCTTGCTCACGTCCGCCTGAGGTCGTAGCCGCCGGACCGCATGTGGCGAGGTTGGCATGCCTTCGTCGAGGTGCCGGTGCGGCTGGGTCGTGTGTGGCTGAATGTGTCCGGCTTGGTGGCCGGTGGCGTCTGCCCTTGCGACATCCGCGGCCGCCGCTCGGACGTTGAGCTGGTCCGGTGGGTGGCGGGCGCGAGCGGCATGCCGACGTCGTCAGATGTGGCGAGGTTGGCATGCCCGTGTCGAGGTGCCGATGCGGCTGGGTCCTGTGTGGCTGAGGGGGTCCGGCTCGGTGGCCGGTGGCGCCTGCCCGCGCGGCATCCGCGGCAGTCGCTCTGGCGTTCAGGTGCCCGGGGGCGGGTGCGGGCTGCGGCATGCCTAAGTCGTCGGATGTGGCGAGGTTGGCATGCCCTCGTCGAGGTGCCGGTGCGGCTGGGTCAGGTGTGGCTGAGGGGGTCCGGCTTGGTGACCGGTGGCGTCTGCCCTCGCGACATCCGCGGCCATAGCTCTGACGTTCAGGTGCCCCCGGGGCGGGTGCGAGATGCGTGCGGCATGCCGACGTCGTCAGATGCGGCGAGGTTGGCATGCCCTCGTCGAGGTGCCGGTGCGGCTGGGGCAGATGTGGCTGAGGTGTCCGGCTTGGTGGCCGGTGGCGCCTGCCCTCGCGACATCCGCGGCCGTAGCTCTGACGTTCTGGTGCCCCCGGGGCGGGTGCGGGCTGCGGCATGCCGAAGTCGTCAGATGTGGCGAGGCTGGCATACCCGTGTCGAGGTGCCGCTGCGGCTGGGGCAGGTGTGGCTGAAGGTGTCCGGCTCGGTGACCGGTGGCATCTGCCCTCGCGGCATCCGCGGCCATAGCTCTGGCGTTCAGCTGGTCCAGTGGGTGGCGGGCGCGTGGGGTATGTCGAAGTCGTCAGATGTGGCGAGGTTGGCATGCCCTCGTCGAGGTGCCGGTGCGGCTGGGGCAGATGTGGCTGAGGTGTCCGGCTCGGTGACCGGTGGAGCCTGCCCTCGCGGCATCCGCGGCTATCGTCCGGACGTTCAGCTGGTCCAGTTGTGGCGGGGGCGCGTGGGGCATGCCGAAGTCGTCAGATGTGGCGAGGTTGGCATGCCCTCGGCGGGGTGCCGGTACGGCTGGGTCCTGTGTGGCTGAGGTGTCCGGCTTGGTGGCCGGTGGCGTCTGCCCTCGCGGCATCTGCGGCCGTAGCTCTGACGTTCAGGTGCCCCCGGGACGGGCGCGAGATGCGTGGGGTATGCCGAAGTCGTCAATCCAGTCACCCGGCCCTCCGATGAAATCGTCCCGTGCGTGTGCCCTGATCAGGGGGACACCTGCACGACGGGGACACCTGCACGACGGGGGTACCTGCACGACGGGGACCTCGGCCGTCCCCGTGGTGGCTGCTGATCGGATCGTCAGGATCGGGACACCAGATCGCAGGGGCGGCGGGCTCACCGCGGAACTCGAGGTGAGCCTGGCGTGATCGACAATGGTGCGATGCAACCGACCACGCAGCCGATCGAGACCGTCGAGACCTCGGCTGGCCCGGCCCGGGTGCACTGGGACCATCAACCACCCGAGCCCGGCGGACTGGTGGTGCTGGGCCCTGGAGCCAGTGGCGCGGTGCAGGCGGTGGACCTGCTGGCTGCCACCGCCGTGGCCGGTGAGATGGGTCTGGCCGCGGCTCGGGTGGAGCCCGCCTACCGGGTGGCGGGTCGCAAGGTCCCGCCGCGCGGACCGGCCGCGGACGATCCCTGGTTGCAGGTCGTCGAGGCGCTGCGGACCCGCTGGGGCAGGGGGCCGCTCGTGGTCGGGGGTCGATCGTTCGGAAGTCGGGTGGCCGCCCGCACCGCCCACGCCGCCGGTGCCGACGCCGTGCTGGCGCTCGCCTACCCCCTACACCCGCCCGGGCGCCCCGAGAAGTCCCGGCTGGAGGAGTTGGAGGCGGCTCAGCCGTTGCCGACCCTGGTCATCAGTGGCCGCACCGATCCCTTCGGACGACCCGAGTCCGGCGGCAGCCGACGGGTGGTGCTGGTGCCCGGTGATCACAGTCTGCGACGCGGACTCGACGACCTGGTCCCGGTGGTGCGCCACTGGCTGGCGGGGTTGGTCGACGGACCGACGCCTGCAGATGCGACGCTGCCGGGCCAAGGGGGAGCAGAATGAACGGCCGTGCCTGTCGACGATGTGGCCCGGGCCCCTCTGCCCCTCGACACAGTGCCCGCTGACCCGGCGCCCGAGGGCCAGCCGGCATCGGGTCCCGCTCCGTCCGGTCATCCGCCGGGTGGTGCGCCTGGCGAGCCTCCTGGGATTGAAAGTCGACCTCGGGCAGACGCTCCGCCGGGCGCCCACACGCCGGGGACGGATCCAGTTCGGGCCGACCGGCGCACGACGCCACAGCCATCTGCCGACCCGGATGTTCCAGACTTCGGGACTCCGGCAGACGAACCTGTGCACACTGGCCGTATCGACATTGATCTCGACGCGATCACCGCCAACGTCCGGCGCCTGCGCCGGCTCACCACCGCACGCCACTTGATGAGCGTGGTGAAGGCGGACGCCTACGGGCACGGACTGGTCCCGGTGGCAAGGGCCGCGGTGGCCGGGGGAGCGGACTGGCTCGGCACCGCCCAGCCCCGCGAGGCCCTCGCCCTGCGCCGGGCCGGGCTGCGCGAACGGCTACTCACCTGGTTGCTCCCGCCGGGGGCACCCATCGAGGCGTTGCTGGCGGCGGACATCGACGTCTCCGCCTCGGCCGACTGGGGGATCGACGACATCGCCAGGGCCGCTCGCCGGACCGGCCGTCGCGCCCGGGTACATCTCAAGGTCGATACCGGCATGGGACGGGCCGGGGCGATGCCCGCGGACCTGCCCGCCCTGGTCCACGCCGCCCGCCAGGCCAGCGAGGCCGGTGCCCTGGAGATCGTGGGCTTGTGGTCGCATCTGGCTGCGGCGGACGATCCCGGCCACCCGAGCCTGCCGGCGCAGCAGAGCGCCTTCGAGCAGGCCGAGCAGGTGCTCACCGCCGCGGGCCTGACACCTCGCCTGCGGCATCTGGCGAATTCCGCGGGTCTGCTGGAGCACCCGCACCTGCACTACGACCTGGTCCGCCCAGGCCTGGCCGGGTACGGACTCACGCCGGTGCCCCACCTCGGCGGACCCGACCGGTACGGCCTGCGTCCGGCCCTGACGCTGTCGGCTCCGCTGCTGCTGGTCAAGCGGGTCGCTGCCGGGCAGGGCATCTCTTACGGGCACACGTACGTCACGCCGGCCGACACCACCCTCGGCCTGGTGCCGCTCGGATACGGCGATGGGATTCCCCGGCACGCCAGCAATACCGCGCAGGTCTGGGTGAACGGGCGCCGCGCACCGGTGCGTGGCCGGGTGTGCATGGATCAGTTCGTCGTGGACCTGGGGCCGGATGCCAAGGACGCGGCCGGCGCCCGGGTGCTGGTCTTCGGGCCGGGCGACCATGGGGAGCCCACCGCCCAGGATTGGGCGGACGCGGCCGGCACGATCAGTTACGAGATCGTCACCCGGCTCAGTGACAGGATTCCCCGGCACTATCAGGGTGGCGGGGCAGACTGGGCCGCTGCGGATCCTGTCGCCTCCGGCGAGCCCTGACCTGAACCACCCAGGTGGCGCTGCAGCCGCCCGGGGACGCTGGAGCCAGCCAGACACGAGAGGCAGGACGAGAGGTAGGACATGAGTCGGCGCACCTCCCTGATCGGACTCGGTGCTGGTCTGGCCGCAGCCGGCGTCGGTGCGGCCGTCGGGTTGGCCGCCGAGCGGCTGGCCGTGGGCAGGCCGGTGATGCGCCAGTTCCCCAGTGAGGACGACGAGGTACCGCTCGGCTCCATCCGGGACGTCCCGGTGCCGGTGACCGCGTCCGACGGCATCACCCTGCACGCTGAGATCGACGAGCCTGACGCGCCCGACCCCACCGGCCTGACCGTCATCTTCTGCCACGGGTACTCCCTCAACCTCGACTCGTGGCATTTCCAGCGACTGTCCATGCAGGGCCGGGTCCGGTGCGTGTACTGGGACCAGCGTGGCCATGGCCGCAGCGAGAAGGGCAAACGCGCCGACAGCACCATCACCCAGCTGGGCAAGGATCTGGCCGCAGTGATCGAGGCCACCGCCCCGACCGGCCCCCTCGTCCTAGTCGGGCATTCGATGGGCGGGATGACCATCATGGCCTTCGCGCAGGAGTACCCCGAGATCGTGGCTGAACGGGTCGCCGGAGTGGCCTTCATCTCCACTTCCTCCGGAGACCTGGGAGACATCGACCTCGGCCTGGACATGTTCGGCTACACCCTGCACCGGGTCGCTCCCCGGGCGATCAGGTTGCTGGCGCACCGTCCCGGCCTGGTAGAGAAGACCCGGCGGATCGGCAGCGACCTGGAGGAGGTGATCGTCAAGCGCTGGTCCTACGCCTCCGACGTGGACGCCGACCTGGTGGACTTCACCGCGCGGATGATCGCCGCCACCCGGATCGACGTGGTTGGGGACTTCCTACCTCAGTTCGCCAAGCATGCGGGCTCCGAGGGGCTGGCGGTGCTCGCCGGCCTGCCGGCGCTGGTGCTCACCGGCGACATGGACCTGATGATCCCGCCGGAGCACTCGCAGGTGATCGCCGACGCCCTGCCCGGCAGCGAACTCGTCGTCGTGCGCACCGCCGGCCATCTCGTCATGCTGGAGCATCCCGAGGTGGTCACCCCGCACCTGGTGGCTCTGCTGCACACCGTGCGCCGGTCCCTGGACGGGGACCCCGGGGAACTCTCCGCCCGCAGCGTGGGCCATCGCCGCCGCAGGGACGGGCCGATGCCCGGGCCCACAGCTGCCCGCGGGCTGACCTCGGGGCGAGGCGCCAAAGCGGGCAAAGCCACACCCGGCGCCCCAGGCGCGGAGTCCGGGGCCGGCTCGGGCACCGCGGCCGCGTCCGGTGGAACATCCCAAGCGGCTCGCAAAGCCAAGTCCGGCAAGGGCCGTCGCGGTGGCACCCATCCCAAGGGGGCGGCCAAGAGCGGGCGTGGCCTGGCCCCGCCGAGGCGACGCGGCTCCGCGGACGGGCAGGGGTGAGCGCCACCGATAGGCCGCAGGTACGCACCGGGCCCGAGATCGGGGTGGATACCCCGGAGCAGATGCGGGAGTTCGGGGTGCGTCTGGCCGCCCGGCTGCGGCCCGGTGATCTGGTGCTGCTGACCGGAGACCTCGGCGCGGGAAAGACCACGCTCGCCGCCGGTATCGGCCAGGGCCTGGGGGTGCGTGGACGGCTCACCTCCCCGACCTTCGTGATAGCTCGCGAGCACCCTGCGGTCCGACTGGACGGAGTGCCGATCGTGCACGTCGACGCCTATCGGCTGGGTGGAATGAGCGAGCTCGAGGATCTCGATCTGGAGGCATCGCTGAGCGAGGCGGTGACCCTCGTCGAGTGGGGCCATGGCTTGGCCGAGGGCTTGGCGGAGGATCGTCTTGAGTTGCTCATCGAGCGCAGCGATGAGGCCGCGGACGAACGTCGGCGGGTCCGGCTGGTCGCGGTGGGCGAGCGGTGGGAGGACCTCGACCTCGCCGTCGAAAGCTGAGTTCTGGGGTCGTCTTCGTTGGCCCGGGGGTCTGGGGGTTGGCGGCCTGGGGCTCGATGACCTGTTGGGTCGGTGTGACTGGGCTCGATGGCCGGTGACGCCGTGCACCTCGCCGGACCAGCCGGATCGCCTCCACCTACAACAGGCTGGTGGACTACCTGCGGAGTCGGGCCTGCCGCGGCGCGGGCGTCCGGGCGCGGCCGAGCGGAGGATTCAAGGGCGCGCGGGCAGGTCTGGGAGGATATTGCGCGTGCTGCTCGCCTTGGACACTTCCGCTGCTGTCAGCGTCGCGCTGCTGGACCACGGCCGGGTGCTCGCCAGCCGGCACGCCTACGACCCCCGCAAGCACGCCGAGCTGCTCAGTCCCTTCGTGCAGGAGGTACTGGGGCAGGCCGGGGTCGGCTTGGACGAGGTTGACACCATCGCGGTGGGGCAGGGGCCGGGACCCTTCACCGGGCTACGGGTTGGCCTGGTCACCGCTCGAGTGCTGGCCTACGCCAACGAGCTGGTGCTGCATGGACTGATCAGCCTGGACGGGCTGGCCGAAGGGGCGGCCACTCGGCTGCCGCCGGGGGATTTCGAGCTGATCGCCGCCACGGATGCCCGGCGCCGCGAGGTGTACTGGGCTCGGTATCTGGTTCGACCGGGTCGTCAGCCCGAGCGGGTCGACGGCCCGCACGTCGGCCCGGCCTCGGGCATCGAGGTCGGCGCAGCGGTGTGCGTGGGTCGGGGGACGCTGCTCTACCCCGAGCACCTCCCGCCGGCGGTGAGCGTCGAGGCACTCGCGGAACTGGACCTGCTGGACCCGACCGCGGCCGACATCGGGGTAGTCGCCAACCGGGAGTTGGCCGATCCGGCTGTGGCGGGGCTCGACGGACCGCGTGATCCCCAGCCGGCCTACCTGCGCCGGCCCGACGTCACCGAACCCGTTTCGCCCGCCGCGGCTACCCCTGCACTGCGTCCGAACGCCACCGGGACGGCCGAAACTCAGCCGGCGGGGTCCACCGGTAGCGGGGCGGCAGATCGCTCCGGAACGCCGTCGCGGCCGTGATCGGCCCCCGGCCCAGCATCTCCGGCGACGACCCGATCGAGCTCAGCCCGCCACGCTGGTGGCACCTGGAGACCCTGGCGAGCCTGGACGCCGAACTCTTCGATCCTGACGTGTGGTCGCTGGAGACCTTCTGGGCCGAACTGGCCGCGCCCGGGCGTACCTACGTCATCGCCCATCCACAGGGCCGGGACGAGGAGATCCTCGGCTACGCGGGTCTGGCGGTCTCCGGTTCCGAGGCCGACGTGCAGACCATCGCCGTGGCCCCGAGCGCCCAGGGCCGGGGACTCGGGCGCACGCTGCTGACCGCACTCATCGAAGCCGCCACGGGCCAAGGAGCCCGCCACTTGATGCTCGAGGTGCGCGCCGACAACGTGCCCGCCATCACCCTCTACAACGCGCTGGGGTTCACCCGGATAGCCGTGCGCCGCGGCTACTACCAGCCCGGTGGCATCGACGCACACATCATGCGACTCACCGTGCGCTGACAACCGCCGGTCCCGCCGCGGACGCGTGATCCCGCCTCTGCGTGTCCCGAACGCTGGGCGAAACCTGGCGGCCGACGGTTCCTCGGCTCGATATGCCTGCGCCCCAACCTCACTCGTCCGCTCAGCCTCACCCGTCGACATTGCCGGACACTCCGCCCGCGCGGGCTCGCGAAGGTCCCGCGGGACACGCCCTAGGCTTTGCCGGTGAGCTCCCCACCCTTGGTGCTTGGCATCGAGACCTCCTGCGACGAGACCGGCGTCGGCCTGGTGCGTGGCTACGACCTGCTTGCCGACGCCGTGGCCAGCAGTGTCGACGAGCACGCCCGCTTCGGCGGGGTCGTGCCGGAGGTCGCCAGCCGGGCGCACCTGGAGGCCATGGTGCCGACCATCGAACGGGCCTGTCGGTCCGCAGGGGTGCGACTGGCGGACGTGGACGCGGTCGCGGTCACCTCCGGCCCCGGTCTGGCGGGGGCACTCGTGGTGGGCACCGCGGCGGCCAAGGCACTGGCGCTCAGCCTGGGTACCCCGTTCTACGGGGTCAACCATCTCGCAGCTCACGTGGCAGTCGACACGCTCGAGCACGGTCCGCTGCCCGACCCGGCGATGGCGCTGCTCGTCTCCGGTGGGCACTCGTCGCTGCTGCTGGTCCCGGACGTCACGGGCGACATCACCCCGCTCGGCTCGACTCTCGACGATGCCGCGGGCGAGGCCTTCGACAAGGTGGCCCGGCTGCTCGGGCTGCCCTTCCCAGGCGGTCCGCACATCGACCGGGTGGCCCGGGACGGGGATGCGGTGGCGATCGACTTCCCCCGCGGCCTGACCTCCGGGCGCGACCTTCAGCGGTACCGCTTCGACTTCTCCTTCTCGGGATTGAAGACCGCTGTGGCTCGGTGGGTCTCGGCCCGTCAGGCGTCCGGTGAGCAGGTCCCGGTGGCGGATGTCGCCGCGTCCTTCCAGGAGGCGGTGGTCGACGTGCTGACCCGCAAGGCCGTCCTGGCATGCCGGGAGCACGGGGTCGGCACGCTGCTCGTCGGAGGCGGCGTCGCGGCGAACTCGCGGCTGCGAGCGATGGCGGAAAGTCGTTGCGCGCAAGCCGGTATCACGCTGCGGGTGCCACGCCCCGGACTGTGCACAGACAACGGCGCGATGGTGGCCGCCCTTGGTGCCCGGCTGGTCGAGGCCGGCCGCCCGGCCAGCGACCTCGGTATCTCCACCGACTCCTCCATGCCGGTCGAGCAGGTGGTCGCGTGAACGCATTCTTCCGGCTGCCACCGCAGGCGATCACTGGACGCGGCACCGGGCCGGGCCAGGCCCACCGCACCGAACCGACCTCCGGGCTCACCCGACGCCGGCTCCTGGGCCTCGCGGTGGCCATGGGTCTGACCGGTTGCGCGGCAGGAGGTTCCGACGATCCAACCTCCTCGACAGGATCTGCCACCGATAGTGGGAACCCGCCGGCCCGGCTGCCCTGGGGGCCGACCGAAGAGCAACTCGCTCAGGCGTCGGCGCTGGTGGCCGAGTGGCCCGATGACAAACTCGCGGGGCAGGTGCTGGTGCTCACCTATGACGGCACCGAGCCGGAGCAGGCGGCGGACGCAGTCAGCGCGGTGCACGCCGCCGGAGTGATCCTGATGAAGCCGAATATCGTCGACACAGAAAAGATCTCGCAGACAGCGATCGCCGTGCAGCAGGCCCTGGCGGACGACGACCGGGACTATCCGGCGGTGATCACCGTCGACCAGGAGGGTGGCATCGTGGCCCGCCTGTCGGGGGTGGTGCCGGACACGCCGAGCTTCATGTCCGCGGGTGCTGCGGTCGCCGGGGATTCCGAGGCCGGGGCTGCCGCAGTGCGATCCGCCGCCGTCGCCACCGGAAACGCCCTGCGTTCACTGGGGTTCACCTGGGTCTTCGCCCCGTCCGCGGACGTCACCATCGGGCCGCAGGATCCCACCATCGGCTCACGCTCGGCCGGAGACGACCCTCGGATCGTCTCCGAGGCGGTCACCGCCGCCGTCACCGGCTACCAAGACTCGTCAATCGTATGCAGCGCCAAGCATTTTCCCGGACACGGCAGCGTCACGAGCGATTCGCACACCACGCTGCCGGTGCAATCAGCCACCCTGGAAACGCTCGTCGAACGAGATCTGCCGCCGTTCGTCGCGGCCAGCGCCGCCGGGGTGCCGGTCCTGATGATGTCGCACATCGCGGTGGACGCCTTCGAGCCGGGAGTCCCCTGCACGCTGTCTCCGGCCGCCTACGCCATCGCCCGCAAGGAGTGTGACTTCAGCGGCGTCATCTGCACCGACGCGATGAACATGGACGCCATCGCCAAGCGCTACGGAGCCGGCGACGCGGCGGCGCAGGCGGTGATCGCCGGAGCCGACCTGGTGTTGATGCCGGCCGATCCCACCGCGGCCCACGCGGCGATCCTGGCCGCGCTCGCCGACGGCTCGCTGTCCCGGGCTCGGTTGGAGGAGGCGGCCGCCCGGGTGATCGCCCTGCAGCGGTGGCAGGCCGAGGGCGCCTCCACCGGACCGATCCAGACCGAGTTGGCGGCCTTGAGCGAGGCCTCCCAGGGGTTGTCCGCCGCCGCTGTCACCCTGATCTCCGGCGAGTGCGGCACGCTGGTCAGCGACGCGGTCCGGGTCAGCGGTGGCACCGAGGCCGACCGGGATGCCTTCACCACCGCCGCCCGGGCGGCCGGATTGGCCACCGACTCCGGCCCCCAAGTGGTGCTGGTGACCCCGTCCGCGCCTCGCGACGGGGACATCGTCGTGGCGGTGGACACGCCCTATGTGCTCGCACGATGCAGTGCCGAGAAGGCGGCCTTCGCGCTCTATGGCCGCACCCCCGGCGCCTTTGCCGCACTCCTGGACGTGCTCTCGGGAAAGGCCGCCGCCCCGGGAAGGCTGCCGGTCGAAGTCGACGGCGTCAGCGCGGTTTCGTGCCCTCAGGACCGCTGAGCGGGTCGACCACGAGCACGCTCTGCCGCCCCGCGACTCGGGTGAGCACGATGGTGGCCTCGTGCCGGCCGCTCAGCCGGAGTTGGCGCCGCAGGTGCGCCGGATCCACCGCCGTGCCGCGCTTCTTGATGGTCAGCACTCCCACCTGTCGATCACGCAGGTAGCTGCGAAGTGACTTCAACGAGAACGGGAATCGATCCTGTACGGCGAAGGCAGCGTACTCAGGGGCGGGCTCGGGGGAGCGATCACAACTGAGATAGGCGATGGTCGGATCGAGCAGCCGGGCGTCCAGGCGTCGCCCGATCACTCCCAGCGCACCGGCCCGGATCACCGCGGAATCGGGTTCGACGAGGTACTCGCCCACCGGCCCCGGCTCGAGCCGGGCGCTCGGGTCGGCCTCCACCATCACGCGTGCCCCGGCGAACGGCCCTCGGGTACGCAGCAGCAACGCCGAACGTGCCGGACCGTCCATTCCGAACCACACGGTGGCCTCGACCAGCGCCCCGTCGGCCGAGATCCACTGCGCCTGCGCGCCGTCCGGCACCAGCGCGTGGTCGATCCCCGGGGCCACCTTGGCGCCGACCACCGCAAGCCGGTCGGCCAGTGCGGTGATGAAGTCCAGGGACGGACTGGCCCGTCGAGGGTCGAGGATCCGCCGACCGGCAGCATCGCGTCGGGCCGGGTCCAGGTAGGCCGCGTCCACCCCCGCCAGGACGCCGCCCGGCCCCCACTCGAGATCGTGCACGTCCGCGGCCAGGACGGTTGCGGCCCGACCCGCCAGATTGGCCCTGGCCACGGCGGCGGTGAACGGGTCGCGCTCCACCGCGACCACCCGGAGCCCCGCGCGCAGCAGCGCCAGCGAGTCCACTCCGATGCCGCACCCCAGATCGGCCACCACACTGGCCCCGCGGGCGGTGAAGCGGGCGGCGTGTTCGCCCGCCACCACCCATCGGGTGGCCTGCTGCAGACCGGCGTCGGTGAAGAACATCGTCGCGGCCAACTCGCCGAGGTCGCCCTCGGCCGCGGCGCGCAGTCGCAGCTGGGTCTGTGCCAGGGCGACCAGGTCACCCGGCCAGCCCTGCCGACGGGCCCGCGACGCTGCCGCCATGGCCTGGTCGGGTCGATAGGGGGCGAGGTCGGCGAGCAACGCGCCGTCCGGGCCGCGGAGCCGATCGAGCAGGTCGACCAGCGAGTGGTCAGCTGGATTCACCAGCGCCGGTGGGGGACTCACCCGCGCAGATGAGTGCCGAAGAAGCGCTCCACCCGAGACCAGGCGTCCTGTGCGGACTCCGGGTGCGGGCCCGCTCCGGCCCCGGCCATCAGCGGTGCCACCAGGCGCGGGGCGTTCGGCTCGTCGTTGAGGAAGGAGTGCCCGGCATCGGGATACTCGACCACGTCGTTGGGTACCCCGAACCGGGTCAATGCTGCCTCGAGCTTGGCCGCTGAGCCCTTGAGTGAGGCGTCCTTGCCGCCATAACTGGCCACCACCGGGCAGGCGTTGCGCAGCAAGTCGGGCGTTTGCGGCAGGACGCCGTAAAAGGGGGCCGCGACCGCATACTCGCCCCGTCCTGCCAGCAGCAGCGCGAAGCCGCCGCCCATGCACATACCCATCACCCCGACCTGGCCCGAACAGGCCGGGCTGTCCAGCAGGAAGGCGCGCGCGGCCTGCAGATCGTCGAAGGCGCGCCCGGAGCCGCGACGCAGGTCCCGGAACACCGAGACCATGCATCCGAACCGAGGGCCCCGGGTGAGCAGGTCGGGCGCCAGTACCAGGTAGCCCATCGAGGCCAGCCGGTCGGCCTGGCGACGGGTCACCTCGTCCAGGCCCCACGCCTCGTGGATGAGCACCACCCCGGGGGCCCGTTCGCTGCCTGGTGGGCGGCTCAGATAGCCGGACACCACGTCGCCGGCCACGTCGAACTCGACCTGTTCGCCCATCGTGCGATCCTCCGATGCATTGCCCGTCCAGTCGGCCTGCCTGACACCTGCCGCCTGACACCTGCCACCTGACACTCTGCCGCCCTGACACTCTGCCGCATAGCCACGTCCGTGGTGATTCGACCCCGGGGTCGCGCCGCGCCGGGCTGGATCGCTGACGCGATCTGGCCACGCAGTGCCCGTGGCATCACTTTGCGCGACCGGGATTCCGCCGGAGTTGCCACGTGATTCTGCCAATCGGGTGAGGCGTCTTGTACACCTTTAGATGGCAAGTGGCTATTTAGCGGCAGTGATGCGTTTAACCGAGTTCTAGCCTAGTGCCTGCCTTCCGGTCGTCGGTGGACTGCAGCGCACAGTGGGGGACGCGGTAGTCCACCGGCCGGCGGGACTTGGACGTGGGCGTACCCTGCTCAGCCGTACGGGACTCGCCGGCAGTGACGTCCGGGATATGAGGGGGGCCAGGGGTGACCAGCGACCTCAACGAGCCGTGGCTGGTCACCCCTGCCCACCGGGCCTTCGGTTGGGTGGCGTTCACCGGACTCATCCTCTATGCCCCGACGATCGCCCTGTTCGCCATCTTCGGGCCACCACTGCCGACCTGGTTCTGGGGGCCGCTGGCCGCCGGGCTCGGGCTGGCCGTCGGCACTCTCGGTGTCCGTGCCCGTCGGGCCAGGCCGATCGTCGGGCCGACGCGGGCCATCGTCCTGCTCGTGCTGCTGGCCTCCGTCGGGCTGTTCTTCCTGGACATTCCCCCATCGCCGCTGGAGCCCTGGGTCGTCGCCCTGCAGATCGTTGTGGTCGCGCTGAGCGTGCTGGCGTGGCGGGTGCGTTGGGCTCTGGCGATCGGCGCCGTCCTGTGCCTGGTCAATGCCTGGTGGCAGTACCTGCATGGGCAGCCGCCCTTCACGCCGGGTGCCGCCGTGGTCACCGGGCTGATGATGTTCGCCATCGTGGTGGCGGCGGGTCTGGCCAGCGCCGGCTTCCAACGCTCGTTGCGTGGCCATGCCCGGGCCGGGCGCGAGGCGTGGGAGTCGGTGTACTCCGCCGAGGCCGCCGCCACCGACCTGCACATGCGCAGTTACTGGTCGGCCGTGGTGCACGACCACGTCCTGGCGGTACTCACCGCCGTGCAGCATCTGCCCCCGGCGGGGGCGGACGCCCAGGTGCGCCGGGCGGCAGGCCTGGCACTCGAACGCCTCACCCAGCCCCCGGTCACGTTGTCCGCGACGGTCGGGGAAGTGGTCGGCTGGCTCGACCGGGTCTGCGACCTGCTGCCCGCCCAGATCGTCGTGCGTCCCCGGCTCACCAACCCCGACCAGCAGGTAAGCGGACCGGTGGCCGCCGCCCTGCTGGCCGCCACCACCGAGGCCGCGCGCAATATCGTCCGGCATGCCCGCCCGGCCGCGGGACAGATCTATGTGTGGCAGGGCGACCACCAACTGCAGGTCATCGTGCTGGACCGAGGCCCGGGTTTCGTCCCGCACGAGGTGGCGCCGTCCCGGTTGGGGCTGCGCGTGGCGGTCGAACAGCGGATGAGCGCGGTGGGCGGCATCGGGACCTGGCGTTCCCAGCCCGGCAAGGGCACCGCCGTCGTCCTGACCTGGCCGGCGCCGGGCTCGCCATGATCCGGCGGTGGCCGAGGTGGCGGCTGACCAACTCCCAGGCGATCTTCATCGGCGGGTACGTCTGGTTGGGGGCGCGCACCATCGAGGGCTTGGGGATGGCCCGCGATCCCGTCGGCGCGTGGCGGGTGCTTGCTGCGGCCGGCGCGGCCTGCGCGGCGACCGCGACGGCCGGTGCAGTGCTCCTGGGGTCGAGGCGCGCCATCCCGATCTGGGAAGTGTGCGGATACCTCATGGTCCCGATCCTGGTGTGCCTGATCGGCCAACCCGTCCTGGCCGTCGACGAGGGCCGGCTGATGTCCGGCTGGTGGATCGGGCTGGTGCTTCCGCTGCTGGCCATCGTCGCGGCCCGCTGGAGCCTGGCCTGGGCGCTGGTGAGCGCGACCGCCACCATCGCCGCGTCGCTGGCCGTGCACACCGCCTACGGGCCGTGGACCACCGAGGGCAGCGTGAGGTGGGCGTTCGTCCTCGTCCAACTGCCGCTGTGGCCGATCGCCGGCCGGCTCTTCAGCGTCATGCTCGGCGAACAGCACCGGGTGAGTGCGGAGTTCGGTCAGGCGCGGGCCCGGGCAGGCGAGCGAGAACGACGTCAGGCCGAGCTTGGCGGGGACCTGCCTCGGCGGCTGCTCGACCGGATCGGACCCACCCTCGACGAGCTCGCCGCGGGGGCGCCGATCACCGATGAACTACGCCGGCGGTGCCACGCGCTGGAGACGGCGGTGCGCGACGAACTGCGCACCTACCGGTTGCTGGACGACGACGGCCGGGCGGCAGCCGAACGATTGCGTGAACAGGGCTGGCAGGTGAGCGTGGCCGATCACGCCCCCGCCGATCTGGAGCCGGTGGAACTTCTCCAGGCCCGAGCGATCGCCGCCCTCGTGCTGGACCGCTGCACCCAGCACCCCGCAGCCATGGTCGACCTGCGCCTGCTCGGTGCGCCCGGCCGGATGCTCTCCGCGACCGTCACCGGGCCGGCGGCCCGCGCACTCGCGGATGAACTGTCGGACCTGGCCCGGGTGGATCTCTTCGAGGACGAGCTCATCGTCGACGTGGGGGAGGCCGAACGGGTTGCCCACCGGCCTGTCGACGGGCCTGGGGGTCGAGCGTGAGGCGCCGCCAGGTCCCCGGTCGGAAAGGCTGGATGGTCGGGCGCCAGGGCCGAGCGACACGCCACCCATAGGCGTCATATGCACTGTTTCCGCACCCGCCCCGGGTGGGCTAGAAAAGCCATGGCCGGGCTCATTCCCGGCGCAATCTGGGACTTTGCACCGGGAGTTGATCGTGATCGCAGTGGGGGCGGTAGACGATCACCCGCTGCTGTTGCTTGGCATCAGGGCGGTGCTGCAAGGCGAACCCGACATCGCCTTCGTCGGTACCGCGGCCACCGTCCCCGAACTCCTGGCCACCACTGGTGACCTCGACGTCGTTCTGCTTGACCTGCGCCTGCAGGACGGCTCCCGCCCGGCCCAGAATGTGCGCGCGCTGCTGGCGGCAGGCCCGGCCGTGGTCGTGCACACTGCCGGGCTCAACCTCGTCGAAGCCAAGGACGCGCTCGCGGCCGGAGCCCTCACCGTCGTGCACAAGAATGCCGACCCCACCGAACTGCTGCGGGCGATCCGCGAGGCGGCGCAGGGCATCGCGCTGCCCACACGGGAGATGGCCCAGGCATTGGAGGTGGACGAGCGGATCGCCCCGGCACTGTCCGAACGCGAGCGCGAAGCCCTGCGGCTGTACGCCACGAATCTCCCGGCCAAGTCGGTGGCTCGTCGGATGGGGGTCAGCGAGGGGACGGTGAAGGTCTATCTGCGCCGGGTCCGGCAGAAGTACGCCGCCCTCGATCGGCGCGCGGACAGCAAACTCGACCTCTATCGGCTCGCCGTGGAGGACGGCCTGATCGATCCATCCGAACCGGGCTGAGCCGGTGGGGACCGCGTCGTGGGCGGTTCAGGACCCTGCATCGAGCACGACATTGGCACTCAGGTTGACCGAGTGCTAGCCAATGCCTAGAGTCAGCGTTGGCACTCTCAAGCCGAGGGTGCCAGCCCGCAGAGCCCCGGCACCCGCGACGACGGTGGTTCCGCGCCTGAACCAAGACAGTGTCGATCATCACAGAAGGGGAGGTCCGCAGTGTCGGTCTCCATCAAGCCACTCGAGGACCGCATCGTGGTCAAGGCCGTCGAGGCCGAGCAGACCACCGCGTCTGGTCTGGTCATCCCGGACACCGCCAAGGAGAAGCCCCAGGAGGGTGAGGTGCTCGCGGTCGGCCCCGGTCGTATCGACGACAAGGGCAACCGGGTTCCGCTCGACGTGGCCGTCGGCGACAAGGTCATCTACTCCAAGTACGGCGGCACCGAGGTCAAGTACGGCGGTGACGAGCTGCTGATCCTGTCGGCTCGCGACGTGCTCGCCATCGTCAGCGCCTGAGAAAGCCCTGCGAACCGGCCCCGCTGAGGGCCTGAGCGGACACGCCCCGGTCGGGCCGGCATCCCCGGCCGCCGGGGCGTCGTCGTAATCCACCGCTCCACCGTTAGTTACTGACGGAAACCGAATAGTTACTGACGGAAACCGAACTCATACGCACGCGAAGGAAGTTCATGGCCAAGATCCTGGAATTCGACGACGACGCCCGGCGCTCGCTCGAGCGCGGCGTCAACGCGCTCGCCGACGCGGTCAAGGTGACCCTCGGCCCCAAGGGCCGCAATGTCGTCATCGACAAGAAGTGGGGCGCTCCCACCATCACCAACGACGGTGTCACCATCGCCCGCGAGGTGGAGCTGGAGGACCCGTACGAGAACCTCGGCGCCCAGCTCGCCAAGGAGGTCGCTACCAAGACCAACGACATCGCCGGTGACGGCACCACCACCGCCACCGTGCTCGCCCAGGCCCTGGTGCGCGAAGGCCTGCGCAATGTCGCGGCCGGCGCCAGCCCGGCGGGCCTGAACCGCGGCATCAACGCCGCCGTCGAGGCGATCAACGACCAGTTGCTGTCCAACGCCCGCGAGGTTGACGGCAAGGGCGACATCGCCCACGTGGCGACCATCTCGGCGCAGGACTCCGGGGTTGGCGAACTCATCGCCGACGCCTTCGACAAGGTCGGCAAGGACGGTGTGATCACCGTCGAGGAGTCCTCCACCACCGCGATGGAGCTCGACTTCACCGAGGGCATGCAGTTCGACAAGGGTTACCTGTCGCCATACTTCGTCTCCGACGCCGAGCGGATGGAGGCCGTGCTCGAGGACGCCTACGTGCTCTTGCACCAGGCCAAGATCTCCTCGATCAACGACCTGCTGCCGCTGCTGGAGAAGGTCGTCCAGACCGGCAAGCCGCTGGTGATCATCGCCGAGGACATCGAGGGCGAGGCCCTGTCCACCCTCGTGGTCAACAAGATCCGCGGCACCTTCAACGCCGCCGCCGTCAAGGCCCCCGGCTTCGGCGACCGGCGCAAGGCGATGCTCGAGGACATGGCCGTGCTGACTGGAGCCCAGGTGGTCTCCAGCGACGTCGGCCTCAAGCTCGACCAGGTCGGCCTCGAGGTGCTCGGCCAGGCTCGCCGCGTGGTCATCACCAAGGACGACACCACGATCATCGACGGCGCCGGCGCTGCCGACGACGTGGCCGCCCGGGTGGGGCAGATCCGCTCGGAGATCGAGCGCACCGACTCCGACTGGGACCGCGAGAAGCTCCAGGAGCGGCTCGCCAAGCTGGCCGGCGGGGTGTGCGTGATCAAGGTCGGTGCCGCCACCGAGGTGGAGCTGAAGGAGAAGAAGCACCGCATCGAGGACGCGGTCTCGGCCACCCGGGCCGCCATCGAGGAGGGCATCGTCGCCGGAGGTGGCTCGGCCCTCGTGCACGCGGCCACTGCGCTGGACGCGCTCGAACTCAGCGGTGACGAGGCCACCGGGGCCACCATCGTCTCCCGTTCGGTCGTCGAGCCGCTGCGGTGGATCGCCGAGAACGCCGGCGAGCAGGGCTACGTCGTCGTCGAGCGGGTCCGGGCGCTGCCCGTCGGCCAGGGCCTCAACGCCGCTACCGGCGTGTACGGGGACCTGGTTGCCGAGGGTGTCATCGACCCGGTCAAGGTGACCCGGTCGGCGCTGCGCAACGCCGCGTCCATCGCCTCGATGGTGCTCACCACCGACACCCTCGTGGTGGAGAAGAAGGAAGAGGAGCCCGAGCCCGCCGCCGGCGGTCACGGCCACGGTCACGGCCACTGATCCTTCTGCCTGAACGCCGAACCGGGCCGCATCCCATCAAGGGGTGCGGCCCGGTTTCGTCTGTCGGGTGTGCCGTCGCACGGGCCTGCCGAGGTTGGAAGGCAGCGGCTGGCCGACGGCTTCAAGAAGTCAGGCCGAGGCCTCCATCGCCAACAGGCGCTCGCGGTCGTCCTCGGTCAGGCCGCCCCAGACCCCGTAGGACTCTCGGGCGCGCAATGCATGTGCCCGGCATTTCTCGATCACCGGGCAGTTGCGACAGATGGCGACGGCGGCGGCGTCGCGCTGGCGCCGGCGGGGGCCCCGCTCTCCCTCGGGATGGAAGAACAAGGTGTCGTCGAGGTCGCGGCAGGAACCCTGGTACTGCCACTCCCACAGATCGGCCATCGGGCCGGGGAGCCTGGAGATCTCGGCCATCGCTCTCCTTCGGGTGAGGCTTCGGCCGGCAAGCCGGAGCGCATCGTCATCCTCAGTCAGTGCAGGCTGCCGCGCCTGCCTCCGAGTGCTTCGGCGTCCAGGCTCGTGTGCGTACAGCGTATGCACATGGCCATCACGATAGGCGAGGGGCCCAGGAATTTCCAATGTAAGGTGAGACAAAGCCTAGACACGCCGGGCAGATTGGCCCGTCCGGGGTGTCGCGGACGAGTCTGCGCCCAGATGGGCGATGGATTGACCGTACGAATCGCTCAGGTTTGGACACCTTGTTGCCGATGGTGCTCGTGTAGGCCACCTGCGTGGCCTGCCGTGGATGCCCATCAGGCATCGGCGAAGGACACGAACGCATGGTGGTGACATGTCGACAGTGCTGGTCTGCGACGACTCTGCAACTGTGCGCGAGATGCTCAAGCACAACGTCGCCGCGATTCCCGGTGTCACCCGGGTCATCGTGGCGAGCAGCGGCGAAGAGTGCCTGGGCAAGTGGCCGGTCGAGCGTCCGAGCGTGGTGCTGCTCGATGTGCGGATGCCCGGCCTCGGCGGGGTGGAGACCGCGCGGGTGCTCATCGAGCGGCACCCAGAGGCATGCCTGGTGATGCTCTGCGGCCCGGATGACGCTGACGGGGTCTCCCGGGCGATCGTGCACGGAGCCCGTGGCTACGTCACCAAGGATGCACCTCGCGAAGAACTGTCCGCCGCCGTGTTGCACGTCATCACCGAGGGACGCCGCACCGGGAACGAGTCCCGGGTGGGCGGACGCGCCCCCAAGGCGCCCGACCTGACCGAGCGGGAGGTGCAGGTGCTCACCGGTATGAGCCGGGGCCGCAGCAACGCCGAGATCGGCCGCGAGCTCTTCCTCTCCGAGGACACCGTCAAGACCCACGCCCGCCGGCTCTTCCGCAAACTCGGTGCCGCCGACCGCGCCCAGGCCGTCGCCGTCGGGTACCGCGCCGGCGTCGTTCGCTGATCCATCTGGCCGCATCCCTGCTGGCGCGCTGGCCCGTTCGACCTGTCCGGCCGGCGCGCAAGCCCGGAGGATCGGCAAAGTAGCTCGCCGTCGCGTGCCGGTCGGCCGTGGCCGGTGCGCCCGTCCGACTGGCATACGATGTGCCCCTGCGAATCCACCCGTTTGCGCGACCTCGTGGACACCCCACATCGCGAAACGGACGACCAGGAAGGCACCCCTTCGCGTGAGCGCTGAGACCGAAACCTTCGCCCCTCTTGGCCTGACCTTCGACGACGTCCTCCTGCTGCCGGGCGCCAGCGACGTCATCCCCGCCGATGCGGTGACCGCCACCCGCCTGTCGCGGCGGATCACCCTCAACATGCCGTTGGTGTCCTCGGCGATGGACACCGTCACCGAATCACGAATGGCCATCGCGATGGCCCGGCAGGGTGGCCTGGGGGTGCTGCACCGCAACCTCTCCATCGACGAGCAGACCCATCAGGTGGATGTGGTCAAGCGCTCCGAGGCCGGGATGGTGTCCGATCCGGTCACCACGACGCCCCAGGCGTCCCTGGCCGAGGTGGACGCGCTGTGCTCGCAGTACCGGATCTCGGGTCTTCCGGTGGTCGACACCCACGGTGTTCTGGTCGGCATCATCACGAACCGCGACCTGCGCTGGGAGGAAGATCTCAATCGTCCCGTGGGCGAGGTGATGACCCGGATGCCGCTGGTCACCGCCCCGATGGGAGTGAGCCAGGACAAGGCCCGCACCCTGCTGCAGACGAACAAGATCGAGAAGCTGCCGCTGGTCGACGAGGCCGGCCGGCTCAAGGGCCTGATCACCGTCAAGGACTTCACCAAGTCCGAGAAGTACCCGATGGCAACCAAGGACGATGCGGGCCGGCTGCGGGTGGGCGCTGCGATCGGCTTCTACGGCGACGCCTGGCAGCGGGCGATGTCCCTGGTGGACGCCGGAGTCGACGTCCTCTTCGTCGACACCGCCAACGGGCAGTCCACCGCGGTGGTGGAGATGATCCGCCGTCTCAAGGCCGAGCCCGCCTGCGCAGGAGTGGACGTGGTGGGCGGCAATGTGGCGACCCGTGCGGGTGCCCAGGCGCTGGTGGATGCCGGCGCCGACGCCGTCAAGGTCGGAGTCGGGCCCGGCTCGATCTGCACCACCCGGGTGGTGGCCGGGGTCGGGGTGCCGCAGGTGACCGCCATCCACGAGGCCGCCAAGGCGTGCGCGGACGCCGGGATCCCGGTGATCGGCGACGGGGGGCTGCAGTACTCGGGCGACATCGCCAAGGCCCTGGTGGCCGGCGCCGACTCGGTGATGCTGGGCTCCCTGCTGGCCGGCTGCGAGGAAAGCCCCGGCGATCTCGTCTTCATCAACGGCAAGCAGTTCAAGGCCTACCGCGGGATGGGGTCGCTCGGGGCGGCGGCCTCGCGGGGCGGTGCCTCCTACTCCAAGGACCGCTACTTCCAGGGCGGTGCCAGCGACACCGCTTTCATCGCCGAGGGCATCGAGGGTCAGGTGGCCTACCGGGGTCCCTTGGCGGCGGTGGTCTTCCAGCTCATCGGCGGCCTGCGGCAGTCGATGATGTATGTCGGGGCCCGCTCGATCCCGGAGCTGCAGACCAATGGGCGGTTCGTGCGGATCACCGCCGCGGGCCTGAAGGAGTCGCACCCGCACGACATCCAGATGACGGTCGAGGCACCCAACTACGCCCAGCGTTGATCCGACGCCCGCCCCGATCCGGCCCACCGGGCCTCGGCTGAGGGAGGCCGCAACCGGCCCGCGCATCCAGGACGAGGGACCGACCGCGCGCCAAGGCCCGGCGGCGCGCCGACGTTGCCCGCAGCACCTACCATGACGCGAGTGACAGAGATAGAGATCGGCCGAGGCAAGCGCGGACGGCGCGCCTACTCCTTCGATGACGTTGCCATCGTGCCCTCGCGGCGCACGCGCACGCCGGAGGAGGTGTCGGTCTCCTGGCAGATCGACGCCTACCAGGTCGACTTGCCGATCCTCGCCGCACCGATGGACTCAGTGATGTCTCCGGCCACGGCGATCCAGTTCGGCACCCTGGGTGGAATCGGCGTGCTGGACCTGGAAGGTCTGTGGACCCGGTACGACGACCCCGAGCCGGTGCTGGCCGAGATCGCCGAACTCGATGCCGACAACGCCACGCGCCGAATGCAGGAGCTCTACGCCGAACCGATCCAGCCGGATCTGATCAGCGAGCGACTGCGTGAGATCCGGGACAGCGGGGTGACCGTGGCCGGCGCCCTGAGCCCGCAACGCACCCAGCAACTGTGGAAGACGGTCATCGACGCCGGGGTCGACCTGTTCGTCATCCGCGGCACCACCGTCTCGGCCGAACACGTCTCGGGAGTGGTGGAACCGCTCAACCTCAAGCGCTTCATCTACGAACTCGACGTGCCGGTGATCGTCGGCGGCGGGGCCACGTACACCGCCGCGCTACACCTGATGCGCACCGGGGCTGCCGGGGTGCTCGTCGGCTTCGGCGGTGGCGCCGCGCACACCACCCGCACCACCCTGGGCATCCACGCGCCGATGGCCACCGCGGTGGCCGACGTCGCCGCGGCTCGGCGCGACTACCTCGACGAGTCCGGCGGCCGATACGTGCACGTCATCGCCGACGGCGGGGTGGGGCAGTCCGGTGACCTGGTCAAGGCGATCGCCTGTGGGGCGGACGCGGTGATGCTCGGAGCTGCGCTGGCCCGTGCCGAGGAGGCGCCCGGGCAGGGCTGGCACTGGGGCCCGGAGGCCTATCACCCGGATCTGCCCCGGGGTCGCAGGATGCGAGTCGGCACAGTCGGCACCATGCGCGAGATCCTCACCGGGCCCGGTCGGCACGCCAGCGGCACGACGAACCTGATGGGAGCTCTGCGCCGGGCGATGGCCACCACCGGGTATTCCGACGTCAAGGAGTTCCAGCGCGTCGAGGTCGTCGTCTCGCCCTACCAGCCCGGCCAGTAGCCCGGCCGGAGTTCGAGATGTCCCCATCCCTGGAGCAGGACCCCGACCACCAGGACCCCGACCACGTCGTCGTGATCGGCTCGGGCTTCGGGGGGTCGGTGGCCGCTCTGCGCCTGGTCGAGAAGGGTTACCGCGTCACCGTGCTGGAATCCGGCCGGCGGTTCGAGGACGGGGATCTGCCTCGCTCCAACTGGAACCTGCCCCGCTACCTGTGGGCGCCGACGCTCGGTTGGTTCGGCATTCAGCGCATCCATTGGCTCCGCGACGTCGTCGTGCTCGCCGGCGCCGGTGTCGGCGGCGGCTCGCTGAACTACGCCAACACTCTGTACCAGCCGCCCGCGAGCTTCTTCGCGGGCGGATCGTGGGCCGGGATCACCGACTGGCAGCGCGAACTCGCCCCGCATTACGACCAGGCGAGCCGCATGCTCGGGGTAGTGCCCAACCCCTGCGACGGCCCGGTCGAGCAGGTCTGGGCCGATGCTGCGGCCGCCCTCGGGGTCTCGCACACGCTTGCCGTCACCCCGGTGGGGGTGCTCTTCGGCACGCCGGGCGGCACGCAGGTGCCCGACCCATACTTCGGCGGTGCCGGTCCGGCCCGACGCACCTGCACCGAGTGCGGGTCCTGCATGACCGGCTGCCGGGTGGGCGCCAAGAACACCCTGCCCAAGAACTACCTGGCGCTGGCCGAGCGGGCCGGGGCGCAGGTGCTGCCGCTGCGCACCGCCGTCCAGATCCGGCCGGTGGACGACGACACCGGGTACCTCGTCGAGCATGTGCGCACCGGGCCGATGTGGCGCGGACGTGACGCGCGGTTGCTGCGCGCCCGGTACGTCGTTGTGGCGGCCGGGGCGTGGGGCACCCAGCAGCTCCTGCAGGGCTGCCGGGCTTCTGGCTCGCTGCCCCGCCTGTCGCCGCGCCTCGGCGAGTTGACCCGCACCAATTCCGAGGCGCTGCTCGGCGCCGTGATTCCCCGGGTCAGTTCGCGAGTGGATGCCAGCACCGGGGTGGCGATCACCCGCTCGTTCCACCCCGACGAACACACCCATGTGGAGAACGTCCGGTATGGCCGGGGTCATAACGCGATGGGCCTGTTGGGCACACTGCTCATCGACGGTCCTGAGGATCGCGACCTGCCCGATGACCCTGCTGCTCAGCCGGGTGCTCAGCCGGTGAGGGGTGCCCGGCCGGTCAGTGGTGTTCACCCGGTCAGCGGTGCCCAGCCGATCGGTGCTGCAGGCTCCGGTGAACGCGCCCGGCGCACCCGGGTGGGTGCCTTCGCGCGCGAAGCCCTGGCCAGGCCAGGGCAGTTGTTGCGCTCCTTGGACAACCGGGCCTGGTCGCAACGGACCGTCATCGGCCTGGTCATGCAGACCCGGGACAACTCCCTGACCCTCACCGGTCGCGCACGCGCGTGGCGGCGTCGGTTCCCCGGTGCCCCGGTGCGCCTGATCAGCCGGCCCGGGCACGGGCAGCCGAATCCGCGCTGGATCCCGGTGGGCCACCAGGCGATCCGGGTGGTGGCAGACCTTCTCGGCCGGGCTGCCGGGCAGAGGGGCGCGGCCGGCGGCACTGTCGGCGATCTGCTGAACATCCCGATGACCGCGCATTTCCTCGGGGGCTGCTCGGTGGGGGCGAGCGCCGCAGACGGCGTGCTGGATGCCTACCACCGGGTGCATGGCCACCCGGGGATCAGCGTGGTCGACGGCGCTGCAGTCTCGGCGAACCTCGGGGTGAATCCGTCGCTGACCATCACCGCGCTTGCCGAGCGAGTGTTCTCACTGTGGCCGAACAATGGCGAAGCCGACCCACGACCCGGTCAGCACGAGCCGTATCGGCAGGTGCGCCGGATCTGGCCACGAGAGCCTGTGGTGCCCGCTGGGGCGCCCGGTGAGTTGCGGTGATCTCGGAGGCGGCGGCGGTTTACTCGGGTTTCGAGCAAGGCCGGTTTATCGGGTTTCCGCTGGTTCAGCCCGGTTCCCGGGCACGTCAGGTGTCGTGGGCCTGACCCCGGCCCGGCTGAGTAGCCCATCGGTCGGGAACCTTGCCCATCGGTCGGGAGCCTTGCCCATCGGTCGGGAGCCTCGCCCGCGGGGGGCCGTGTCCGCGAAGGGCCCGAGAGCGGTCGAGATGCCACACCATGACCTTTGAAGCACATGCAGACGGACATGCATACCGGCGATGCTGGAGTCGGGCTCCCGCAGGCGCCCGTTCGGTGGCCGGCCGGAACGCATGTCCGTCTGTAGATACCCCGCTTGAGATCCCGTGCAGACCGGGTGGTCCTGCGCCTCGGCACCGGCTGTGACGCAGTTCTGTGCCGTCGTAGGGCCAGGGTGGTCCGGAGAACTAGCCGAGCCGGGCTACCGTGTAGTGGTGCTGCGACTGGCCCTGCGTCCGAAGTGGCTGGCGCTGCTCGTGCTGGCCCTCGCCATCGCCTCCGCCTTCGCCGCCCTCGGCAGCTGGCAGTTGGACCGGTCACGGGAGAATGCGACTCCGGTGATCATCGGGGCCCCGAAGCCGTTGGATACCGTCCTGCAGCCCCAGCAGCATCTGCCACCGGACGCCGCGACCACTCCGGTCATCATCTCCGGAACCCTCGAACCGGATTTGGCCGTCGTAGTCGATGGTCGCCGGCACGAGGGCCAGGAGGTGAACTGGTTGGTGGCGCCGATCGCGGTCGATCAACCGGCCGGTGCCCGGATTGCCGTCGTCCTCGGGTGGTTTCCCCTGGAAGACACGCCACCGGCGGTGGCCGAAGTCCACGTCGAACTCACCGCGATGCTGCAGCCCTCGGAGGAGCCGGCGGCGGCCACCGCGAACGGCGACACCTCGGCCGTCAGTGGTGCCGATCTGGTGGCCCGCTGGCAACCCCCGATCTACTCCGGTTTCGTCTTCGGCGACGAGGCCCTGCTCGCCCAGATCGACGCGCCACCGGCCCTGGGCGTGGTACCTGCGCCGGTCATCGAACCCAGCCGCAGTTTCGCGGTCCTCAACCTTTCTTACGCGGTGCAGTGGTGGATCTTCGCGATCATCGCGGTCTTCCTGTGGTGGCGGCTGCTGCGCGACGCCTACCACGACGAGCAACCCGGTACCGACCACCCTCGCGATGACCAAGCCCGCGGCGACCAACCCCGCGACGACCAACCATCTGACGACCAACCCAGCGATGCACAACCCAGCGTGGAACCGACGATGAGGAGCGCCAGCCCGTGATCACCCCCGCGCCGACACCAGCCGCCCCGGTGCGACGCTCGTCCGCGAAACTGTCCGCGGCCCTGACCCGCTACCGGGTGATGGCCTTCGTCACCGGTGGCTTCCTGCTGCTGCTGTGTACCGAGATGATCCTCAAGTACGGGTTCAACAACGGCGAGCCGGTGCTGGGCAGTTGGATCGCCATCGTTCACGGATGGATCTACGTCGTCTACCTGGCCACCGTCATCGACCTGTGGTCGAGCCTGCGGTGGGGGCTGGGCAGGCTGAGCATCCTCGTCCTGGCGGGCGTGGTGCCCTTCCTGTCGTTCGTGGCCGAGCATCGCACCACCGCGCAGGTGCGGGCCCTGATCGCCACCCGACAGGCCCAGGAGAGCGCGGCAACCCAGGGCGGCGGCCGCCGGCCCTGAGCGGTGTCATCTGGGGGTGCGCGACCTCGGTAGGCTCCCGCCATGACCTCCCCGAAGCCGGTTCTCGTCGTGGACTTCGGCGCCCAGTACGCCCAACTCATCGCCCGCCGGGTGCGTGAGGCGGACGTCTACAGCGAGATCGTCCCATCGAGCTGGTCGGTCGACCAGCTCATGGCCAAGGATCCGGCCGCCATCATCCTGTCCGGTGGTCCTTCCTCGGTGTACGCCGAGGGCGCCCCCACTCTCGACCCGGCCATCTTCGACCTCGGGGTGCCGGTGCTCGGCATCTGCTACGGCTTCCAGGCGATGGCCGCCGCCCTCGGGGGAGAGGTGGCCCGCACCGGGATGCGCGAGTACGGCGGCACCCAGATCGAGCTCACCGGGCGCCCATCCACCATCCTGGCCGGTCAGCCCCAGCAGCAGACGGTGTGGATGAGCCATGGGGACGCCGTGCACACCGCACCGGCGGGCTTCGAGGTGGTGGCCGGTTCCGGGGGTGCCCCGGTCGCGGCCTTCGAGAACGCCGAACGTCGCCTCTACGGGGTGCAGTGGCATCCCGAAGTGCGCCATTCCACCTTCGGTCAACAGCTCCTGAGCCGGTTCCTGCACGATGGCGCCGGGCTGGCCGGCGAATGGACCACCGACAATGTCATCGCCGCCCAGGTGGAGCGGATCCGCACCCAGATCGGTGGGCGGCGGGTGATCTGCGGGCTCTCCGGAGGGGTCGACTCCGCGGTGGCCGCGGCCCTGGTCCAAAAGGCCGTCGGGGATCAGCTGACCTGTGTCTTCGTCGACCACGGCCTGCTGCGGGCGGGGGAGGCCGAACAGGTTGAACGGGACTTCGTGGCGGCCACCGGGGTCGAGCTCGTCGTCGTGGACGCGGCCGAGACCTTCCTGTCCGCCCTGGCCGGAGTAAGCGAGCCCGAAACCAAGCGCAAGATCATCGGCCGCGAGTTCATTCGGGCCTTCGAGGCCACCGCCCGTGACCTGGTGGCCAAGGCGCACGACGCCGCCGAGCACGGCGCGGGAAGCGAGATCGGCTTCCTCGTCCAGGGCACCCTCTACCCGGACGTGGTGGAGTCCGGCGGCGGGGACGGCGCCGCGGTGATCAAGAGTCACCACAACGTCGGCGGGCTGCCGGACGACCTGGACTTCGAACTCGTCGAGCCGCTGCGCACTCTCTTCAAGGACGAGGTACGCGCGGTCGGCGCCGAACTCGGGCTACCCGAGGCGATGGTGTGGCGGCAGCCCTTCCCGGGCCCAGGCCTGGGCATCCGGATCGTCGGGGAGGTGACTGCCGAGCGGCTGGACACCCTGCGCGCAGCGGACGCGATCGTGCGCGAGGAACTGACCCTTGCCGGCCTGGACCGGGAGATCTGGCAGTGCCCGGTGGTGCTCCTGGCGGACGTGCGCAGCGTCGGGGTGCAAGGCGACGGGCGCACCTACGGCCACCCGGTGGTGCTGCGCCCGGTGACCAGCGATGACGCGATGACCGCCGACTGGGCGCGGTTGCCGATGGAGTTGCTGGCCCGGATCTCCACCCGGGTCACCAACGAGGTGGACGGGGTCAACCGGGTGGTGCTGGACGTGACCTCCAAACCGCCCGGCACCATCGAATGGGAGTAGCCCCCCGACTGGGAGTAGCCCCGACTGGGGCGTAGCCGGGCAGGCTGGCGGTGTCGCGGTCAGCCAGTTGGCCAGGTGCGCCGAAGGGAACTGACGACCGCTGGTTTGGCTATGCCTGGACCGTGATCGGCCCGGGCGCCCGGATGGCTCGGTACAACCGTTCTCCGGCTCGGACGTTGGCCTGCGGCCAGATCACGCACTCGCTGATCTCACCGTCGATCACCGCGCCCTCGCCCACCACGCTGACCCCACCGGAGGCGTCGAGGTTGGCCGCCAGGTACCCCGCCGGGGTGCCGGTGTCGATGGCCACGCCCTGGTGCGGCACCAACTCCAATCGGCCGGCGGCCAGCGCCGGCTGCCACACGGTGGCGTGCAGCCCGGACGGCTCGCAGGCCAGCGGCTCCAGCATGTCGGCCGGCAGCAGGCAGGCTCCCACATAGCGCCAGGGCCCGGGAGCGCCGGTGATCGCCGGGTGATCGAAGTCGGGATCCAATTCGGCAGGGACCACCAGCATGCGCACCGTGCGCCGGTCCCATCCCGATAGCAGGGGCGCCAGGACTGGTGTCGCCGGGTCGGCGTTGCGCAGGTAGGCGTCCCCGTTCACGAGTGCGACGGGCCTGCCGGCGCGCCACTCGGCCAGCAGGGCCAGGGCCCCGGCGGTGCCCATCAGCTGCGGTTCCACGCTGACCAGGGCCCGCTCCCCGACGAGCGCCTCCACCTGACCGGCGAGATGAAAAGCGTTGACTGCCAGCCATTGCGGCCCCGCATCCAGCACTGCGCCGAGCACCTCGAGGTTGGTTTCCAGGCAGGTGGATCCCGCCAACGGGCACAGTGGTTTGGGCCGCAGGTCGGTCAGCGGGCGCAGCCGGGTGCCCAGCCCGGCGGCCAACACCACGCCGCACAGCCGGTCCGCACGCTCCTCACCACGACAGATCACAGGCCATGGGATACCACGCCAATGCCGCCCAGGGTGATCGTGTCGTCGGTCCGCCATGAGTTCAGGCTCGTAGCAGGAGACTGCTCGCTGCGTCCCAGCGCCCGATATGTCCAGCCGGCGGCCACCCAGCGCTCGCGGTCGAGCGCGTTGCGGCCGTCGAGCACCGTGTGGCTCCTGACTAATGTGGCCACCTCGGCCGGGTCGAGTTCCAGGTACTCCGGCCACTCGGTCAGCAGCATCACCACGTCCGCCCCCTGGACCGCCTCGCGGGCCGTGGCGACGTACGTGAGGTCCGGCCACAACTGCCTCGCATTGGCCAGCGCCTGCGGATCGGTCACCACCACGTCCGCCCCCTGCAGGCGCAACTGCGCAGCCACGTTAAGTGCAGGGCTGTCGCGGATGTCGTCGCTGTTCGGCTTGAAAGCGGCACCGAGGACGGCGATCCGCTGACCGATCAGGCTGCCGTGGCAGGCGTGACGGGCAAGTTCCACCATTCGAGACCGGCGACGCATGTTGATGGCGTCCACCTCTCGCAGGAAACTCAGCGCCTGGTCTGCCCCCAGTTCCCCGGCTCGGGCCATGAAGGCGCGGATGTCCTTGGGCAGGCAGCCGCCGCCAAAGCCCAGGCCGGCCCCGAGGAAGGCGCGACCGATCCGTGGGTCGTGGCCGAGAGCCTCGGCGAGTTGGGTGACGTCCGCACCGGCCGCCTCGCACACCTCGGCCATCGCATTGATGAACGAGATCTTTGTGGCGAGAAAGGCGTTCGCGGCCGTCTTGACGAGTTCGGCGGTCTCGTAGCCGGTGGTGACCACCGGGGTGCCCTGGGCGATGGCTTCGGCATACACCTCCTGCAGGATCGCCAGGTCGTTCGGGTCGATGGCGCCGAAGACCAACCGATCCGGCGTGAGGGTGTCCTGGATCGCGTGCCCCTCGCGCAGGAACTCGGGGTTCCAGGCCAGCCGCAGGTGAGGTGCGCGCTGCCGGAGCATCTCGCAGAGCCGGCCTGCCGTGCCGACCGGCACCGTGGACTTGCCCACGATCAGCGCCGGGGAATGTACGACCGAGATCACCCCGTCGAGGGCGCCTTCGACGAACCGGGTGTCCGCGGCCAGTTCGCCGCGCCGCTGCGGGGTGCCCACGCACACGAAGATGGCCTGGCAGCCGTCCAGTCGGGACAGGTCGGTGTCGAAGCTCAGCCGGCCGGTGGGCAGCATCGCCTTCAGGAGGTCGGGGAGGCCGGGTTCGAAGAATGCGGGAGTCGCCGCCCGCAGGCCGTCGATCTTGGCGGCGTCGACATCGACGCCGACCACGTGATGGCCCAGTTTGGCCATGCTGACGGCGTGTACCGCACCGAGATACCCGCAACCGACTACGCCGACCTGCATCCGCCTGCCCCCCTCCCAGGAAGTTCTCAGGCTAACCGGCTTCGGTACCTCGAGGAAACCGGGTCCGCGGATATTCGGCTGCCTTACGGGTGTGCCTCTGCCAAGGCGGCGAGGATCTCGGAGGTCGCCTCGTCCATGTCGAGCACCTCGGACGGGCAAAGCCACTCTCCGGCCATGGCCTCTCCGCCCACTGTGAACGTGGGCCGATCGATCACCGGAACGAGATAGATGATGTCGACCCGCCGCACCGCGGCGTTGACCAGGCAGGTCAGGGGCAGACCCACCTCGATGTCGATGCCGGTCTCCTCCCGCACCTCGCGGACCACTGCCGCGTTCGGTGGTTCGCCCCGCTCGAGCAGGCCCCCGGGCAGGCTCCATCCGGGCCGGTGTGGCTGGCGCAGGAAGAGCAGCCGTGACTCGTGTTCGATCGCCGCCACCGCTCCCACGGTGAACGAGGGTGTGCCAGCCCGCACCAGGCCGCGCCGAACCGGGGCCGGCAGCCGGCGGAAGGTGCGCAGCAGTAACTGGTAGCCCGCGCGGCGAGGATCTGTCGGCACACTCGGAACTCTATGCAGGATGCGGTGAGTGTCGCCACGGCCGTTCGCCCATGGGCGGCAAGGCCCTGGCCGGCACGCATTAGCCGGCATTAGCCGGGCGAACGCGGTGGATGACCCACAGTGCCGGCCCCGGTTCCCCGGTCGAGAAGCGTCGGCACCACAGAACCGGATGTCGGCTCTCAGCCGGGCTGTCTAGGTCTGTCTAGGTCAGGACCGCGAGGTCGCCCCGGACTGGAACCAGGCGAGCGTGGCGCTCAGGCCCGCTTCCAGCGGTTCGGGTTTCAGCCCCGGGAAGAGTTCGTGCAGTGTGCTCGAGTCGGCCTGGGAGTGGGCGACATCGCCGGCACGGACGTCGGTGTGTACCCGGGGTAGTGGGCGTCCGAGTTGTTCCTCCAGGAGGTCGACCACCTCCAACAGTGAACTGCGGCTTCCGAAGGCCAGGTTCACCGGGTCGTGGTGGCTGGTCCGCTCGACGATGGCCCGGCAGATCAGCGCGGTCACGCTGCCCACGTAGGTGAAGTCACGAGTCTGGGTACCGTCCCCGTGGATTGTCAGCGGTCGACCCGCCAGCGCACGGTCGAGGAAGGCCGGGATCACCGCTGCGTAGGCATGACCCACGGCTTGGAGTGGGCCGTAGACGTTGAAGAATCGCAAAGCCAGGATGTCCATCGCGTAACAGTGCCGGTAGGCCAGCGCGTAGCTCTCCGTGGCCAGTTTGCTCACCGCGTAGGGGCTCAGCGGCTGTGCCCGCATCGACTCGCGCTTGGGCAACTCGGGGTTCGCCCCGTACACCGCGGACGAGGACGCGACGATCACCTGAGCCCGTCCTCCCGCTCGACGGGCCGACTCCAGGACCATGAGCGTGCCCGTGGCATTGGCATGGTGACTGATCAGTGGGTCGGCCACCGACTGAGGCACAGACGCGATGGCGGCCAGGTGCACCACTGCGTCGGCGTCCGCGATCTCGTCGTCCAGCACCCCCGGCTGGGTCACGTCGGCCACCCTCAGCCGCACTGGCAGCCCCTGGAGGTTCGATTCATAGCCCGTCGAGAGGTCGTCTACCGCCACCACCTGTGTCACTGTGGGGATCGCGACGAGTTCCCGGCAGAGGTTCGCACCGATGAAGCCGGCCCCACCCGTCACAACGACTTTCACTCCCCACCCGGTCCTTCCCTGCGAATCGCCACGATTGGGTCCGGTCGCTACTGAGTGTAGAGATCGGCCTCCTTCGTGGCCACGCTGTGCAGCCGCAGCTGAGGTGAGAACTCGGTCTCACTTCACCTCATCAAGGCCTCACGCATTTCCTAATCCGAGAGTGAACCCAGCCGCGCGGCCGACAGGGCGCTCAACCCGAAGCCGATCAACGGGTTCGCCTCCAGGCTCGGCACTGTGGTCAGCGGCACCCACGTGCAGAAGGCGGTACTGCCGTCCTCCTCGATCACCCGGGGTTCGTCGGTGGAGTCCGTCCAGCCGGCGAAGACCAGCCGGATGCCGTGATAGTCCTGGGGGCCGCGGGACGAGTCGCCGATCACATGCCGGGAGTCAACGTCCAACAGTTGGCCCACCTGCACAGCCAGGCCGGTCTCCTCCCAGCACTCACGCACCAGCGCCTCGCGCGGGTGCTCGCCGTGTTCGATGCCGCCTCCCGGCAGCGTCCACAAGCCCTCCCAGTCGGTGCGCGCGGACAGTTGGCACAACAGGATCGAGGCATCCCGCACAATCACCGCGTAGGCGGCGATCCGTTGGATCCGGATTGGGGCCGAAGCGTCCTGGCCTCCCGCGGGCCCGCTCATCGGGACGGTCCGCTCATTGGGACGGTGCGCTCATCGGGACCGCTGGTCATTGGGACGGTCCTTGCCCAGTCGGCTGTCCCTGCGCCGGCGGGGTCGGGCCGGTCGGTTCCTCGCGGGGAGTCAGCCTGGGCCGGGTCTCCAGACCGCTGAGACCGTTCCACGCGAGGTTCACCAGGTGAGCGGCGACCACCTGTTTCTTCGGTTTGCGCGAGTCCATCCACCACTGGCCGGTCAGCGCCACCATCCCGACCAGCATCTGGGAGTACATGGGCGCCAGTTTGGCGTCGAAGCCGTTGCTGCGGAAGGCTCCGGCCAGCAGGTGCTCCACCTGGCGGGCCACGTCCGACATGAGACTGGCCAACGAACTGCCCGAGCCGCCCAGCGGTGAGTCCCGGACCAGGATCCGAAAGCCGTCGGGGGATTCCTCGATGTAGTCCAGCAACGCCAGCGCGGCTCGCTCGGCCAGCACCCGCGGATGCTCCGGGGAAGCCAGGGCGCCGACGATCGCATCCATCAGCGCGGACAACTCCCGGTCCACCACGACCGCATAGAGACCCTCCTTGCCGCCGAAGTGCTCGTACACCACCGGTTTCGAGACATCCGCCCGGTGAGCGATCTCCTCCACGCTGGTGGCCTCGAAACCCTTCTCGGCGAACAACCGACGACCGATCCCGAGCAGTTGCTCGCGACGCTGCTGACCCGTCATCCGGGCCCGGGCGCGCCGCCCGCGCGGGGGTTCGCCGGCCCGGGTACCGGAGCCCGACACCGCCACCCCGCCGGTCAGCTCGAAGCGGCCTGTCGCGCAGCCTTCTTGGCGGCCGCCTCGGCTCGCTTGGCGACGAAGGCCGCGGACTGGGTGTCGAGGTTCTCGACGAAGGTGGCGAGTTCTTCGCGGGCGGCCTCACCCGAGCCGGACAGGTCGGTGCGTTCGAAGACCTTCCAGAACCGCAGCACCGGCATCACGACGTCCTCATAGTGCAGCCGCAGGTCGTAGATCCCGGCCTTGGCGATGGTCAGGGACGACCGGGCGAAGTCCGGCATGGTCGATCCGGGCATGTGGAAGCCGACCACCTCGTTGCGGATCGCCTCCATGGTCTCGTTGGGCGCGATGGCGAAGGCCGCCTCGATCATGTTCCGGTAGAAGACCATGTGCAGGTTCTCGTCCAGGGCGATCCGCTGCAGCAACCGCTCGGCGATCGGGCAGCCGGTGGCCTTGCCGGTGTTGCGGTGGCTCACCCTGGTTGCCAGCTCCTGGAAGGACACATACGCCAGCCCCTCCAGCATGGTCTTGGCCCCGGAGTCGTATCCGGCGGTCATGTGCACCATGCGCATCTCTTCGAGCTTGACCGGGTCCACCCCGCGGGTCACCACGAGGTAGTCGCGCAGGGCGGTGCCGTGCCGAGCCTCCTCGGCGGTCCACCGGCCGACCCAGGTCCCCCACGCGCCGTCCCGCCCGAAGATGGTGGCGATCTCGTGGTGGTACGAGGGCAGATTGTCCTCGGTGAGCAGGTTGACGATCATCGCGGTCTTGGCGACCGGGTCGAGCCGGGAGTCCTCGGGGCGCCAGTCCTGCCCGCCGAGGAAGGCGAAGTTGCGGCCCTCGTCCCAGGGGACGTAGTCGTGCGGGTGCCAGTCCTTGGTCGCCTTGAGGTGCCGGTTGAGGTTCACTTCCACCTCAGACTCCAGCTCATGCAGCAGCCGGGTCTGCAACGCGGCGTCGCGGTCGTCCACAGCGGTCATCAGGGCCTCCACGGGTTGGTCGATTCCCGCAGCAGTGTACCTACGGAACCGTAGGTTGTGGTTCCGGCGGAGAATCCGCGCGAGTCCGGCCCGCATGCCTGGCACACTGGTGGGCGCGCGCAGGCGCGGTCCCTCGTCGTCCAAGGGCAGGACAGCGGTCTTTGGAACCGTCAATCGTGGTTCGAATCCACGCGAGGGAGCACTCCGCTGCGGTGGGTAGAGTGGCCGCCGAACATCCACCCGCCGTCCGAGGGGATATCGCAGTGCCCACCAGTCCGGAGCGCTCAGCGTGAGCCCGGTTCGCCCCACCGCAGCCGTCATCCTGGCGGCGGGCGAGGGCACCCGGATGAAGTCCACCCTCCCGAAGGTCATGCACCCGCTTGCCGGGCGCTCGATGCTGGCCCACGCGATCGAGGCGGCAGAGGCGACCATGCCCCAGCACTTGGTGGTCGTGGTGCGGCACCGGCGCGAGCAGGTCGCCGAGCATGTCGCTCAGGTGGCGCCGCGGGCGGTGATCGCCGATCAGGACGAGGTGCCCGGAACCGGGCGTGCCGTCCAGTGCGGTCTGCAGGCCCTGGCCGAGTCGGATCCGCAGTCGGGTCCGACTTCCGGCACGGTGCTGGTCACCTACGGCGACGTACCCCTGCTGGACGGTGCGACTCTGTCCGGGCTGCTGGAGGCTCACCAGGAACAGGGCAATGCCGTGACGGTGATCACGTCCACGCCACCGGATCCGACCGGCTATGGCCGGGTGGTGCGAGCCGAGGACGGCACGGTCGCCGCGATCGTCGAGCACAAGGACGCCACGGCCGAGCAGTTGCTGATCGGCGAGATCAATTCCGGCCTGTACGCCTTCGACGCCGAGGTGCTGGCCGACGCGCTCACCCGGGTCGGCGCGGCGAACGCGCAGGGCGAGGTCTACTTGACCGACGTGCTGGCGATCGCCCGTCAGGACGGGCACCGGGTGGCCGCGTATCCGGTAGCCGACCGGTGGCAGACCGAGGGGGTCAACGACCGGGTCCAGCTGGCGGCCATGGGCAGGGTCCTCAACGAACGCATCGTGCAGGCCCACCAACGTGCCGGAGTCACCGTCGTCGATCCGGCCACCACCTGGATCGACGACACGGTCCAGATCGCCACCGACGTGACCCTGCTGCCCGGTACTCACCTGTCCGGGGCGTGTTCGGTGGCCGGTTTCGCGGTGATCGGCCCTGACACCACCCTGGTGGACTGCACCATCGGTGAACGCGCCCAGGTCGTCCGTTCGCACGCCATCGGCGCCCAGATCGGCCCCGGCGCGAGCGTAGGACCGTTCTCCTACCTACGTCCGGGAACCCGGCTCGAGTCCGGCGGCAAGATCGGGGCCTTCGTCGAGACGAAGAACTCCTCGATCGGCGTCGGCTCCAAAGTGCCCCATCTGTCCTATGTCGGGGACGCGACCATCGGTGAGGGTGTGAACATCGGGGCCGCAACGGTCTTCGTCAACTACGATGGAGTGAACAAGCATTCGACGGTGGTGGAGGATCACGCCCGGGTGGGAAGCGACTCGATGCTCGTGGCGCCGGTCCGGATCGGCACCGGGGCCTACACCGCGGCCGGTTCGGTGATCACCGACGACGTTCCGGCCGGCGCGATGGGCGTCGGCCGAGCCAAACAACGCAACATCATCGGTTGGGTGCAGCGACGCCGCGCCGGCAGCGATGCCGCCACCGCCGCAGCCGCCACCACCGAGCCCGGACCGGCAGCCGCTGCCGAGGGTGACAGCCAGGAAGGAAGCCGATGACCGGCATCACCACCACGAGTGAGAAGCGTCTCGTCCTGGTCGGGGGGCGCGCCCACCCCGAACTCGCGGACGAGGTCGCCGCCGAACTCGGTGTCACGCTGGTGCCGATGTCGGCCTACGACTTCGCCAATGGCGAGATCTACGTGCGCTACGGCGAATCGGTGCGTGGCTGTGACGCCTTCGTGCTGCAAAGCCACTGTGCTCCCATCAACCAATGGCTGATGGAGCAGTTGCTGATGGTCGACGCCCTCAAGCGGGCCTCGGCAAAGCGGATCACCGCCATCGCGCCCTTCTACCCTTATGCCCGACAGGACAAGAAGCACAAGGGACGCGAACCGATCTCGGCGCGACTGGTGAGTGACTTCTACTCCACCGCCGGGGCCAACCGGCTGATGAGCGTGGACCTGCACACCGACCAGATCCAGGGATTCTTCAACGGCCCGGTGGACCACCTCTTCGCGATGTCCCTGCTGGCCGACCACGTGCAGACGCTCGTCGAGCCGGAGAACCTCACCGTCGTCTCCCCGGACGCCGGCCGGGTCCGAGTGGCCGACCGTTGGTCTGACCGGCTGGGGGCACCGCTGGCGATCATCCACAAGCGCCGCGACCCGAACGTGCCCAACCAGGTGAAGGTGCATGAGGTGGTGGGCGAGGTCAGCGGGCGGACCTGTCTGCTCGTGGACGACATGATCGACACCGCCGGGACGATCGTGCAGGCCGCCGAGGCGCTCAAGGAGAACGGTGCGGTCAATGTCATCGTCGCCGCCACCCACCCGGTGCTCTCCGGCCCGGCGGTGGACCGGCTGAAGAACGGGCCGATCGACCGAGTCATCGTCACCAACACGCTGCCGATCCCATCGGAGCGGCAGTTCGACAAGCTCACCGTGCTGTCCATCGCGCCCCTCATCGCGCGGGCGATCCGCGAGGTCTTCGACGACGGGTCGGTCACCAGCCTGTTCGAGCGCAACGACTGACCGGGACGGGCCGGCGATGCGGCTGACGGCGAGGGTGGACTACGCGCTGCGAGCCGTGTGCGCGCTGGCCGCCGCCCAGCCGCACCTACTCACCTCCGATCAGATCGCCGAGTCCGAGTCGGTGCCGCACCGCTTCCTGGAGACGATCCTGACCGAACTGCGTCGGGGCGGGCTGGTCACCTCCCGGCGAGGCCCGGACGGTGGTCACCTGCTGGTCGCCGACCCGGCCGCCTTGTCCATCGCCGACGTCATCCGGGTGGTCGACGGCCCGTTGGCCACCGTGCGCAATCTTCGCCCCGAACAGCTCGAGTATGTCGGCTCGTCAACCCATCTCGCGGACGTCTGGGTTCGGCTGCGGCAGTACGAACGCACCGTGCTCGAGGGCATCACGATCGCCGACGTGGTCGCCGGCACGATAGACACGCAGGCCCTCGCCGAGCCGGAACAGCAGACCTGACGCCGGCCGGCGCGTGCGCCGCTCAGCTGCCCGGGGCCGCTGCGACAAGTGCACCATGACCGGTACCTGCGGGGCTGAACGCTCCGCGTAGACCGTGCCGGGCACTGGTTGAGGAGGGTTCTCGCCTGCCGAGCGGCGTGCGGGTCATCCCCGGGTTTGATGTGGTGCGCCGCACCAGTGACCGATTGGGTGCTGGCAACCCCCGTGCCGTAGAATTCTTCGGTTGCCTCGGCGAGGGACGTTGCACGGAGCCCCGTAGACACTGGTCGGTCAGGTCCGGCCCGCGTCCGCGATGCCAGTTCGCGTTCGTCCGTGATTCGACGCGGTGGGCGCTCTGCGCCGTGCCACGCCCCACGTCGAGGCCGTCCCCGTACGTCACTCATCACTCCAGGAGACGCCCCGACATGTCAGAGATCAAACTCGCCGCCCAGGCCCGAACCGAGTTCGGCAAGGGCGCCGCCCGCCGGATCCGCCGCGCGGACAAGATCCCCGCGGTCATCTACGGTCACGGCACCGACCCCCGGCACATCACCCTGCCCGGGCACGACACCATGATGGCGCTCAAGGGCGCCAACGCACTGCTGGAGATCACCATCGACGGGGCCGACGCCACGCTGGTGCTGGCCAAGGATGTGCAGCGTGACCCGGTGCGGCAGGCCATCGAGCACGTCGACCTCGTGGTCGTGCGGCGTGGCGAGAAGGTGCACGTGGACGTGCCGGTGCACGTGATCGGTGAGGCCGCCTCCGAGACGGTCGTGACGGTCGAGAACGCCACGATCTCCCTCGAGGTCGAGGCAACCAACATCCCGGACATGATCGAGGTCGACATCGAGGGCCGGCCCGCCGGCACCCAGATCAGCGCCGCCGACCTCGTCCTGCCCGCGGGAGCCGAACTGGCCGCCGACCCCGAACTCCTCGTGGTGAACATCACCCAGCAACTCGCCGAAGAGGTCGAGGGCGAGGAGGAGACCGAGGGCGAGGCCGAGGCGGCAGCGCCCGAGACCGACGACGAGCAGGGCTGACCGGGGTAGCGGATGGGGGCCGAGACCTGGCTGCTCGTCGGGCTCGGCAACCCCGGCCCGCAGTACGCCGACACCCGACACAACGTGGGTGCCATGGTGCTCGACACGCTCGCCGGCGCCCAGCACTGGACCTACCGTCGGCACAAGGCTCGGGCGATGGTGGCCGAGGGCAGGCTGGCGCCGTTGCCCGGCCCCAAGGTGCTGCTGGCCAAGCCCACCACCTACATGAACGTTTCCGGGCCGCCGGTGCGCTCGCTGGCCGACTATTACGGCATTACCCCTGAACGGGTCGTCGTGGTGCATGACGAACTGGACATCCCGTTCGGGTCGCTGCGCCTGAAGCTGGGGGGAGGGGAGGGCGGGCACAACGGACTGCGCAGCGTGTCGGCCGCGCTGGGTACGCGTGAGTACCTCAGGCTCCGGGTCGGAGTCGGGCGTCCCCCCGGCCGGATGGACCCGGCCGATTACGTGCTTCGCGAGTTCGCCAAGCCGGAGCGTCAGGAGCTCGATCTGGTTCGCGCCGAGGCCGTCGACGCCTTGGAGCAGCTCGTCCGAGAGGGCCTGTCCGCCACCCAGCAGCGCGTCCACGCTCGGTGACACACCGTGGATGGCGCGCCACGCAGGGCATCCGGGGTGATATGGGTGACTCGCTCCACAGGTTCACCCATTCGGTCTACTGCGGTATAGTGGAAAACGGTCAATATAGCCTATAAGGGTGTTTCCTGTTGCTTAGAGTGTGCGGGTCGGGGGAAACCGCGTCATCCCTACGAGTGATGACCGTCATGCTCTATGTGACTGTGTGTATCAGGTGACCTACCTTGTCTATGCAGATCGCATCCAGCCGAGACGAACGTGTGCGCGAGGAGCAGAGGATGGCCGTGGACGCCGAGCCGTTGACCAGCGAGGCCCCCGAGGAGCGCCGACGAGCCGCTTCGGAGAGGCGGCGTTCCTGGGCTTCCTCCCAGCCCTTCGAGGCCGACCTGCCGCCCAACGCCAGCCAGATGCACATCGCCTCGGCTCGCCGGGCACAGTGGCAGCGACCGCTGCGCCGGGCGGCCATGATCGGAGACTTCCTGATCGCCGCGTCTGCGGTGGTCATGACGGCCTTCTCGCTGCATCTGAGCACCGCCGCACCGCAGTTCCGGCTTGCCCTCCTGCCCGGGTTGGTCGCCGCCGTGTTGTGGGTGGTCGTGGTGAGTACCCAGGGCGGCTACCAGGTGAGGCAGATGGGCTCCGGGCCTGAGGAGTTCCAGTCCATCCTGCGTTCGGCGGGGATTGTCATCGCGGTGTTGGGGATCAGCGCGTACGCCACTCAGGTGCTCCTGCCGCGGCGTTACGTCTTCGTCACCGTGCCCTTGGTGGCGCTGGCCTGCGCTGTGTGGCGCTATTCGCTGCGCCGGTATCTGCACGCCCGCCGGCGTCGAGGCACCTCGATGCTGCGCACCATCATCGTGGGCACTCCGGGCAAGGTGTCACCGGTGGCGGCGGATCTGTCGGCAGACCCGCATCACGGCTACCAGATCGTCGGCTCCTGCGCTCCGTACTTCGACGTCGAGGCCTACCTGCCTGAGATTCCGACGCTCGGGACCATCTCGGATATCCCCCAGGTCGTCGTCGACCATGACATCGACGTGGTGATCGTGGCCGGTTCCGAACTCTCCGGGCCGGCGCTGCGCCGACTGTCGTGGGCTCTGGAGCGGGCCGGTGCCCAACTCGTCGTTGCGCCGGGACTCGTCGAGGTTGCTGGCCCACACGTCAGTCTGCGCCCCACCGCTGGCCTGTCGCTGGTGCACTTGGAGGTCCCGTCGCGGCACCTCGGGCGAGGCCTGGGCAAGGCCATCCTGGACAAGGCGATGGGGTTCGCGATGCTGGCCGTGGCCACCCCGATCATCGCCGGTGCCGCCCTCCTCGTGCGGATCACCAGCCCCGGCCCGGCCTTCTTCTCCCAGACCCGGGCTGGCCTGGACGGGCGTCCATTCACCATGTGGAAGTTGCGCTCGATGGTGGTCGACGCGGAGGCGCGCCGGGACGAGTTGCTCGCCCAGAGCGACCGGGACGGCCTCATGTTCAAGATGCACGCCGACCCCCGGATCACCCCGGTCGGCAAGGTGCTACGCCGGTTCTCCATCGACGAGCTTCCGCAGTTGTGGAATGTGGTGCGCGGCGACATGTCGCTGGTCGGGCCTCGTCCGCCGCTGATGAGCGAGTACGAGAACTACCACGACGCGGTCAACCGGCGGTTGCGGGTCAAGCCGGGTCTCACCGGCCTATGGCAGGTCAGCGGACGGGCCGACCTGTCCTGGGACCAGTCGGTGAACCTCGATCTGCGGTACGTCGACAACTGGTCGCTGGCGATGGACATGCTGATCCTGTGGAAGACCCTGCGGGTCGTCGTCTTCGGCTCGGGGGCCTACTGAGCCGCGGGTGGGCAGGACCTGAAAGGGCGGGGCGCTTGGGCGCCCCGCCCTTCGCATGCCGCTGCGCGGTCAGGCTGCCACCGACCGCCGAGCGGGCCCGGTCGGCTGAGCGATCGGCCTAGTCGGCTGAGCGAGCGACCTGGCGCAGGCGTGGGGCCGCTGAGATTTCGTTGCCGGGCACTGCGTGGGTTCGCCGGGGCGGATAGGGACGGTTTGAGGCGGTCCGGCGGTCGGTCACCGGCGGCGCCACACCGGGACCGTTGCCCCCGCCGCTCCACGGCTCGACCCCTGCACGTCCGGTGTGCCGTCGGCGGAGGCCGCGCACTGAACAAGCCCGGCAGCCAGGAAGATCATCCTGGCTGCCGGGCTGAGGTTTGTGCTCGCGAGCCTCTGTGGGGAAGGGGCGGCCTGGCCGGTCGGCCAGCGTCCCCAGGGCGCCGCGCGCTCCTACTCCCGGGGCTCGGGCTTGGGCTCCGGGGCGGGAGATGGCGCGGCCGACGCGGTCCGGGCCTGGGAGTTCGCCAGGCTGACGAACATCGGGAAACCGTAGCGGCGGCGCAGCAACGCCCAGGCGATCGGCGCCGCCACCAGTCCGGTGACCAGGATGATCCCGGTGGTGGCGTTGTCCACGCCCAGCAGCTTCAGCGCAGAGGCCAGCAGCACGAAGGCCAGCACCCGGCGCACCAGCCCGCCTGGGGCACGCGAGGAGATCCGAGCGCCGATCCACACTCCCGGGATCGAGCCGATCAGCAGGGCCGCGGTGAGTTCGAGGTGGAAATCGCCGAACAGGATGTGGCCGATGGCCGCGGCAATCACCAGCGGAACGGCCTGCAGCAGGTCGGTACCGACCAACTCCGATGCTTTGAGCCCCGGGTACAGCATCATCAGCGCGATGATGATGAGGCTGCCCGAGCCTACCGAGGTCAACCCCACGACCAGCCCGCCGACGATGCCGACGATGAGGGTGGGGATCGGGCGCACGACGACCGCCGGGGGGCCCTGGGGATCCGGGCCGAGTTGGCCGTCCCTGGCTCGGGCGCGCTCGACGAGGCGTTGGTAGGCGCGGATCACCAGGCCGGTGGCCGAGATCAGCAGTGCAACTCCGAGGGCGGTCTTGATGATCGCCTGCACCTCTTCGCCGTCGCCCAAGGCCCGGGCGATGAGCACGCCGCCGAAGGCGGCCGGCACCGAGCCGATGCACAGCCACTTCACCAACCCCATGTTCACGGTGCCCCGACGCAGATGCACTGCCGAGCCGATCGGCTTCATCACAGCGGCTGCGACCAGATCACTGGACACGGCGGTCAGTGGAGAGACGCCGAAGAACAGCACGAGCATCGGCGTCATGAGGGCACCACCGCCCATGCCGGTCAACCCCACGATGATGGCGACGAAGAACGCCCCCAGCGCCATCAACCAGTCGATCTCGAACATGTCCCCGCCTACTCCGCCGGACCGGCGGTGGTACCGGCCTGGCTCTGGTCTGTGCTGTCTACGCTCGCGGTGCTGTCTACGCTCTCGGTGGCGCCGCCCGATGCCTTGACGGCCACGGGCTGGGCCGATGCCAGCCAGCCACCCGCGACGAGGTAGTCCCACACCTCGTCCACGCAGTCCTCGATCGGACGCCCTGCCGTCTGGACGCGCAACTCCGGCGACTCAGGCACCTCGTAGGGGTCAGAAATCCCGGTGAACTCGGTCAACTGGCCGGCACGAGCCCGCGCGTAGAGGCCCTTGACGTCACGGGCCTCGCACTCCGCCAAGGTGGTGGCTACATGGATGAGGACGAAGTCGGCCCCGGCGTGCTCCACCATCGAGCGCGCCGCGGCCCGGCTGCGCTCATAGGGGGCGATGGGGGCGCAGATCGCCACACCGCCGTGCCGGGCGACCTCGGCGGCCACGTAACCGATCCGTCGCACATTCTGATCCCGGCCCTCGGCACCGAAACCCAGCCCCGCCGAGAGCAGCCGGCGAACCTCGTCCCCGTCCAGCAGGGTCAGGGTGCGCGAGCCGTCCTCGGCCAGCCGATCGGCCAATCCGCGCGCCAGGGTGGACTTGCCCGCTCCCGAGAGGCCGGTGAAGAAGGTCACCAGGCCTCGCTGGGCGCGAGGCGGTCGCCAGCGCAGCAGCTCCGACCGCACCACGGGGTCGAGGTCGGCGTCCCGGGCGTCCGGGTGCGCGAGCCAGTCGAGGGCGTGAGCCCACGCGGTGCCGGGCTCGGACGCTGCGTCGGCCAGCAGCAGCGGTTCGCCACCTAAGCCGGCGGCCACTGCGGCAGCCAGAGCCTGGTTTGTGGCCTGATCACGCCAGGCGATGGTGGCTGCGACCAGTTGGGCGTTCACGCCGCGCCTGGCGAGCCCCGCCTGGGCCTGGCGCGCAAGTCGCAGCATCGTGGCAACCGGCACGCCGTCCGGCGAGGCAGACCCGATCGCCGCCACCAGGACCACATCCCCCTGGGAGCGGGCAATCTCCTCGATGTCCTGGTCCAGCGCGGGCCTGGCCAGCACGACCACGCGGCGCGCCGCCGTAGGAGTCGTCAGCGGGCTGCGGGACACCCGCAGGTGCTGGCCCACTCCGGTGGCTACTCCTTCGGCCGGCGTGGCCACCCCGAGCACCTCAACCGTCTGCGAGCCGTCCGTGGCAGATCCGGCCCCTTCGGCCGCTGCGTCACCCGGCGCGGCCGGCACGAGGTCACTGAGGCGTACCACCGGAACGGTCTCGGCATCGGCCACGATCAGCGCACCGGCAGCCATCGCCTGCTCCGCGACGTCGGCAGGCAGGGTGAGGCGAGCCCGATGGCCTGGACCGGGGGTAGGGCCGGTCTCTGGCAGCGGATCGCCGGCGAGGTGATCACTGAGCAGGCCGTCCGCGGCCAGGCACAGATCGGCGATCACGACATCGTCCGGGGCGAACATCGGGGCGTCCGTGGGGACGCGGGAAGCAGACACCAGCGCAGTCTAGATCATGTTTCCGACCGTTGAGGTCGGGATAAGAGGTTGTCGGTGCTCGGGCTTATCCTGAACCACTGATGAACTTCACCCGATTCGCCCTCACCGGAGTTGCCCAGGTACTCGCCGAGGATCCCGGTCTGCAACGTGCCGTGGAGGCCGCCCGGTCCGGCGAGCCTTCAGTCGACCTCAGCGCTCCTGCCGGGGCTCGCGCCCCGGTCATCGCCACCCTCGCGGGCATCGGCGGTGTGCTGCTCGCGGTCACCGCGACCGGCCGCGCCGCAGACGACCTGACGGCCGAGCTACGCGCCTACCTGCCCGAGCATGAGGTGGCCGTCTTCCCCGCATGGGAGACCCTGCCGCATGAGCGGCTCTCACCTCGCAACGACACGGTCGCCCGCCGCCTCGCGGTGCTGCGTCGGCTTGCCCACCCCGATCCGGACGAGCCCGCCGCGGGGCCCTTGCGGGTGCTCGTGGCCCCGGTGCGGGCGCTGCTGGCCCCGGTGGTCACCGGCCTGGGCGAGCTGGAGCCGGTCTCCCTGAGGCCGGGGCAGATCGTCGACCTCGACCAGGTGGTGCAGGCGCTGGTGGACGCCGCGTACACCCGCACCGACATGGTCGAGCGGCGCGGCGAGTTCGCGGTCCGCGGCGGCCTCATCGACATCTTCCCGCCCACCGTCGATCACCCCCTGCGGGTGGAACTCTTCGGCGACGAGGTGGACGAGGTGCGGGCCTTCGCGGTGGCCGACCAGCGCTCCCTGAACGTGGTGCCCGAAGGGGTGTGGGCGCCTCCCTGTCGGGAGATCCTGCTCACTGACGCGGTCCGGGCCCGGGCGCAGGCGCTGATGGCGCGGTTGCCGGGAGCGGTCGACATGCTCGACAAGCTCGCCGCCGGCATCGCGGTGGAGGGCATGGAATCCCTGGCCCCGGTGCTGGCCGACGGGATGCAGCCGCTGACCGACCTGCTCCCGCCCCGGTCGCGGGTGCTCGTGGTGGACCCCGAGCGGGTCCGGGCGCGGGCGAAGGACCTGCTGGCCACCACCGAGGAGTTCCTCGCCGCCGCGTGGTCGAACGCGGCCGCCGGGAACGCCACCCCGGTCGACCTGTCCGAGGCGTCCTTCCACACCCTGGCCCAAGCCCGTGCCGATGCCACCGCGGCGCAGGTCGGGTGGTGGCAGGTCACCCCGTTCGAGATCGACACCGAACTGGCCACCGATCTCGAGGCAGCGCCCGACACCGTGGGCGAGGTCCGGGCCGGCGGCCAGGGCACCCACGCCGCGTGGGAGTCGGCGACCGACGATCTGGGCGTGCTGCGGCTCAACCTCGCGGCCCGTCCGGTGCACGGTTACGCCGGTGACGTCGACAGGGTGGTGGATGACCTGCGTGCCCTGCTGCGCGCCGGTTGGCGGGTGGTGGTCACCAGCGCGGGGGCCGGCCCCGCCAAGCGGTTGGCGGAGATGCTCGGCGAAGCCGACGTCCCGGCCCGGGTGGTCGAGGCCGTGGATGAGCCTCCGGTTCCCTCGGTGGCCCTGATCACCACCGCCTCGGCGTCCTCGGGTTTCGTCGCCGAGGGGCTACGACTCGCGCACCTCACCGAGACCGACCTGATCGGCAAGGCCGGAGTCGCTGCGGGCACCAAGGACATGCGCCGGATGCCGAGCAAACGCCGCAGTCAGGTGGACCCGCTCACCCTCAAACCCGGCGACCACGTCGTGCACAGCCAGCACGGGGTCGGCCGATTCGTCGAGATGATCTCCCGCAGTGTGGGTTCCGGCCGAGACAAGGCCACCCGCGAATACCTGGTGATCGAATACGCGCCGTCCAAGCGAGGCCAGCCGGGAGATCGGCTCTATGTCCCGTCCGACTCCCTCGACCAGGTAAGCCGGTATGTGGGTGGCGGCGAGGCGCCCACCCTCAACAAGATGGGCGGCTCGGACTGGGCCAAGACCAAGGCCAGGGCGCGCCGGCACGTCCGCCAGATCGCCGGGGAACTGATCCGGCTCTACTCGGCGCGGATGGCCACCTCCGGGCACGCCTTCGGCCCCGACACCCCGTGGCAACGCGAACTCGAGGATGCCTTCGCCTACATCGAGACCCCCGATCAGCTGGCCACCATCGACGAGGTCAAGGCAGACATGGAGAAGCCGGTCCCGATGGACCGGTTGATCTGCGGCGATGTCGGCTACGGCAAGACCGAGATCGCGGTGCGAGCAGCCTTCAAGGCCGTCCAGGACGGCAAGCAGGTGGCCGTGCTGGTGCCGACCACCCTGCTGGTCAGCCAGCACTACGAGACCTTCTCCGAGCGTTTCGCCGCCTTCCCGGTCACCGTCAAAGCGCTGTCGAGGTTCCAGAACCAGACCCAGGCCGGCGCGGTGCTCGACGGGCTGAAGGACGGCACCGTCGACGTGGTGATCGGCACCCACCGGCTGCTGTCCGGCAGCGTCGCCTTCAAGGATCTCGGCCTCGTCGTGGTCGATGAGGAGCAGCGCTTCGGGGTGGAGCACAAGGAGACCCTCAAGCAGCTGCGCACCAACGTCGACGTTCTGGCCATGTCGGCCACCCCGATTCCGCGCACTCTGGAGATGGCCATCACCGGCATCCGAGAGATGTCCACCCTGGCCACTCCGCCCGAGGAGCGGCACCCGGTGCTGACCTATGTCGGCGGCTATGACGAGAAGCAGATCGCCGCCGCGATCCGGCGGGAGTTGCTGCGGGAGGGGCAGGTCTTCTACATCCACAACAAGGTCGACACGATCGCCAGCACGGTGGCCCGGCTCGCCGAACTGGTGCCGCAGGCCCGGATCGGCGGGGCGCACGGCAAGATGGGAGAACACCGCTTGGAGCAGGTGATCGACGACTTCTGGGAGAAGCGACTGGACGTGCTCGTGTGCACCACCATCGTCGAGACCGGCCTGGACATCTCCAATGCCAACACGCTCATCGTCGAACGTTCGGATGTCTTTGGCTTGTCCCAGTTGCACCAGTTGCGGGGCCGGGTGGGCCGCGGGCGGGAGCGGGCCTACGCCTACTTCCTCTATCCCACCGAGCGTCCGCTCACCGACACCGCGCAGGACCGTCTGGCCACCATCGCGGCCAACACCGACCTGGGGGCCGGCATGGCCGTGGCGATGAAGGACCTGGAGATCCGCGGGGCCGGCAACCTGCTCGGCGGCGAGCAGTCCGGGCACATTGCGGGGGTGGGCTTCGACCTGTACGTGCGAATGGTGGGGGAGGCGGTGGCCGACCTGCGCGGTGGCACCGACTCCGAGCCGGAGCCGGAGATGAAGATCGAATTGCCGGTGGACGCACACCTGCCGCACGACTACGTCAGCCACGAGCGGCTGCGCCTGGAGGCGTACCGCAAGCTTGCGGCTGCGGTGACTCAGGAGCAGATCGACGACGTGGTGTCCGAACTCAACGACCGGTACGGCGAGCCGCCCGAGCCGGTAGCCAATCTCGTGGCCGTCGCCCGGTTCCGGGTCAAGGCCCGCGCACACGGGGTTGCCGAGGTCACGGCTCAAGGCCGGTTCATCAGGTTTGCCCCGATGGAGCCGCCAGAGTCCGCGGTGCTGCGGTTGCGGCGGCTGTATCCCGGGTCGCTGGTGAAGCCGGCGATCCGCACCGTGCTGGTACCCCAGCCCACCACGGCACGGGTGGGTGGGCGTCCGCTGCGTGACACCGAGTTGTTGTCGTGGTGCAGTGACCTGCTCGACGCAGTGACCGCCCCGGTCGCGATCGCCGCCGGAGGCACCCGGTGAGCGGGCGGCTGGTCCTGTTGAGCGTCGCTGCCACTGCTCCCGTAGGGGTACTCACCTGGCCCGCGTGGAGCGCCCTGCGGGATGCGGCCACGGTCTACGCGGCAGCCGATCTGGACCCGCGATGGGCCACCGCGCTCGGTGAGGCGTGGGTGTCGCTGCATCCGATCGAGCGGCCCGACCCGCAGGAGTTGGCGGCGATGCTGGTCAGCCAAGCCGCCGACCTGGACCTGGTCGTGTGGTTCGGCTCGCCGGACGGCGACCCGGGCCTGGCCGAGGCGATAGCCCAGCGGATCGCCGCGGGCCCCGATCCCACCGAGGTGGAGATCGTGCTCGGCTCATGGGAGCGTCCCGGCTCGCAGGTGCTCGAACTGGTCGAGGTGATGGACCGGCTCCGTTCGCCCGGCGGATGCCCCTGGGATGCCGAGCAGACCCACGCCAGCCTGGTGCCATATGTCATCGAAGAGGCGCACGAGGTCGTGGAGGCGGTGGAAACCGGCGACCAGGACCATCTGGTGGAAGAACTCGGCGACCTGCTGCTGCAGGTGGTCTTCCACGCCCGGGTCGGTGAGGAGGGCCAAACACCCTTCACCTTGGACGACGTCGCTGCCGGAATCTCGGACAAGCTGCGCCGAAGGCACCCGCACGTCTTCGCCGACGGCTACGCACCGACCGCAGCCCATGTGGAGGCCAACTGGGAAGAGATCAAACGAGCCGAGAAGGGCCGCGAGTCGGTCTTCGATGGTGTCCCGGCGGGCCTTCCATCGCTGGCCCGGGCCGATGCCGTGCTGACTCGGTACTCCCGGGCAGGCATCGAGGTGCCGGCCCGAGTCGCCGGATCAACCGATCTCGGCGCGGATCTGCTCGCACTCGTTCTTGCGGCCCGCGCCCAAGGGGTCGACGCAGAGGCTGTGATGCGCGCGGCGGTGCGCGGCCTCGAGCAAACCGGACGCAACCTGGAGTCGTCATCGCTGGCGCCGGGGCCCGAAGAGGACTACGAATAGGACCGGTCAACCGGGCGGCGTCGGGCCGGCCCGGAGACCCGACGAGAGGGGCCAGGAGATGACCGAGGAAGAGCTGCTCGGCGATGGTGGCGCGGACGGCGGTGCCGATGGTGGCGCTGATGGTGGTGCGGATGGCGGCGCTGATGGTGGTGCGGACGGCGGCGCGGACGGCGGTGCCGACGGTGGCGCTGATGGTGGCGCTGATGGCGGTGCCGATGGTGGCGCGGACGGCGGTGCCGACGGTGGCGCTGATGGCGGTGCCGATGGTGGCGCTGATGGCGGTGCCGATGGTGGCGCTGATGGCGGTGCTGATGGTGGCGCGGACGGCGGTGCCGATGGTGGCGCGGACGGCGGTGCCGATGGCGGTGCCTGAGTGAGCCAGCTGGTCGGGACGTCCGGCCAGACCGGGCGTCCCGCGCTGGCTCGCCTGATCGACTGTGGTGTCGCGGACTTCGAGCGCGAGTACTGGGATCGACAGCCGCTGCTCAGTCACGGCGAGAGTTATGAGGATCTCTTCAGCGTCGCGGCAGCGGACGAACTGCTGTCCATGCGCGGGCTGCGCGCGCCTTTCGTTCGAGTCGCTCGCCAGGGTCGGACGTTGGCGGACCGTGATTTCACCGCAGCAGGCGGAGTCGGCGCTGGAGTCGCCGACCAGGTCAGCGAGGATCGGATCCTGGAGCATTTCGCCAGTGGGGCGACCATCGTGCTCCAGGCGCTGCACCGGACCTGGCCACCGTTGACCGCGTTCGCCCAACAACTGCACGATGATCTCGGGCACCCGGTGCAGGTGAACGCGTACCTCACCCCCTCCCAGAGCCGGGGATTCGACCACCACTACGACGTGCACGACGTCTTCGTCCTGCAGGTCAATGGCTGCAAACAATGGCGGATCCACGAGCCCGTCCATCAGCGGCCGCTGCGTACCCAGCCCTGGACCTCACACACCGATGAGGTGCGGATCGCCGCCGCGACAAAGCCACTCATCGACGCCGTCCTCGAGCCGGGAGACTGCCTGTACCTGCCGCGCGGATACGTCCACGCGGCTACCGCGCTGGGTGGCACCAGCGCACACGTCACGATCGGTGTGCATCCGTGGACGCGCAGGCACCTCGCAGAGGCCTTGGTCGGCGAACTCCTCGATGCCGTCGGGCAGGAGTCTGCCGAGCGAGCCGCCCTGCCCCTCGGCCTGGGCGGGGACGGCGAGCAGCTGGTCACCGCGGCCGCGGGGGTTCAGCGGGCACTCGCCCGGGCCCTGGGCGGTCTGGACCTGGCAGAGGTGGCCGGTCGGGTGATCTCCAGGGAGGCCCCCGGCACCAGGGCCGAACCCGTACCACCACTCACCCAGGCCGAACAGGCCCAGCGGCTCGAGGACACCAGCCTTCTACGGCTACGCGCGCATCTGGCGCCGCGACTCACGGCGGGCGTGGACGGCTCGGTGGTGCTCTCGAGCCGGGCCGGCCGGATCACCCTCACCACGCCGGAGGGCACGAGGGTGGGCGACCTGCTGGGTCGGCTCGCTGCCACCTCCTTCCCGGCCGCTGAACTGGGGGTCCCCCTGTCACGCCGGCTCATGCTGGCCGGGATTCTCGTCCCGGCGTGACCTGCGACGGTCGGCGCCCCGGCCCGACGAGCGGGGGTGGGCGGCTCCGCACGGCCACACCGGCTCCGCGGGCTGACAGTGGCTCCGCGCGGGCGCCCCTGACCCCGCGCGGCCGATCCTGACCCCGCGCGGCCGATCCTGCCCCGCGCCGCCCCATCCTGACTCCGCGCGGGGGACATCGACATCACCACGGGCTACGCCGAGGCATCACCACCGGCTAGGCCGAGGCATCACCACCGGCTAAGCCGAGGCATCACCACCGGCTAAGCCGAGCTCCCGGACGGGCCCGCGCCGGGAGCCTGCCGCAGGAGGTCCGCCACGTGCGTGATTGGGGGCGCGGTGCGAAGTGCGTGGCAGGTCAACATACGGGCGGGCCGGGCCACTGAGGTAACCCGCACCGTCACCTCATCGACGAAGTCGCCAGGGCGATCGGCGCAACCGTCATCGGGGACCCTCGCCTTGCCCGGGGTGGCTGTGCCATCCGGGGTCGAGGTGTGCTCGGCTGGACCACCTGCCGCTCCGCCCCTGCCCGCCGTGCCGATCAGGGCTGCCGCCTGACCGGCTGGCGTTTGCCCGGCTGCCTGCTCCGGGTACGGCACCTGCCAGGTGAGCAGACGCTCGTTCGCGGACAGTCGCTGCTCGGCCAGCAGCGCCAGGTCCGGCCAGCTCACCTCGGGTCGCTCGCGCAGCACCGCCACGAGCGAGGCCTGGGCCGCCGGTGACAGGCCACACACCCCGCGCAGGTGGTCCAGCGGCCGACCGCGGGCCAACTCGTCCAGGGTGCCCAGCGCCTGAACGCTGTCGCGGTCCAGACCGCCGAACATGGTCCCCGCCGGAGCAAGCAGCACATTGCCCGCGAACCTGTCGCCGCCCAGATGGGAGCACTGCCACGTCACCCCCGGAAAGCGTCGGTGCAGGTGACTGGCAACCTCGCGGCCATAGCGGGCACAGCACGGGTCGTGCTGGGCGTGCGTACACACCAGCACCGACTGGCGATCGTCGCGATCCCACGTGCCCACCGCGGTCCGGACTTCTCCGGTCGGCCCGGCCTCCCGGTCAGCAGGCGCTGGGCCGGCGCCAGGCCCGCACTGGTCCAGGGCTGTCACCAGTTCAGCCGCCCGGAGCAGGTCCCGATGGTCGGACCAGGTCGTCCACCAGGTGGTGCCGTGGCGTTGACTGGCCACCGCCAGCCGACGAGGTTGATCCACGGGCTGCTCGCCCCGCTCTCGGAACCGGCGCACCGCCAGCACCCGTGCCCCGTGCCGGTGCGCGGCGGTGAAGAGCCGTTCTCCGGCGGGTCCGGCGAACTCGGTCAGCCGACGGATCTCGGCTGGCCAGGGGCCCGGATGCTCGACCAGCACCCAGGCGACCGCCGGCCCTGCGGTCCCCACCCACGAGTCGGCGTGCTGGCGCGCCACGTCCGCGCACCGCGGGTCCGTGGGTCGGGGCAGGCTGGCCACGCCCTGACCTTAGGGCCCGCCAGCGAATCAGTGCTGACTGGTCCTTCGGCTCTGTCGGCCGGCCCACCGCCGCGGGTTCCCCGGCGGCCTGTCAGCCGGCCCGTCATCCTCGGTTCGGCTCGCTTGCGGTCCGTCGGCTCGTCACCGCCGGCGGTGCCCTTGCGGCGGCCAGGCGGGTGTTGTGCGCTGGCGAGGGGCCAGGTCCGTCAGGTCAGGTCGGCCGAACGGTGGATCTCTCCCGATCCTCCCGACGGCATGTCGACCCGATGTCAGGATGATCGGCGTGGCGCTGATCCCCGGAGAACTCCTCGCGGCGGGCATCGCGGTGGGGGCCGGGCTGACGCTCGCGCTACGCAACAGGCTCCGGTTGCCGCGAATGGTCGTGGCAGGAATCGTGCTGTGGGGCGTGGGCCTGACGATGAACATCGCGGGCACCCTCACGGCTGGCACGCCACAGGGGGACGGGTCCGCCGCATTGGTCGGGATCGGACAGGCACTGTGGGTGGTGGCAGCGGTCGCCGTCTTCGGCTCGATGCCGGCCGATTCGGTGGTCTTCGACGGGTACCCGCGCCATCAATGGTGGCTGGACAGTCTGATGATCTGTGTTGCGTGGGGGCTACTGGTCTGGCGACTGATCCAGCCCCAGTCAGACGGTCACGGGCCGTTCGCGGTGGCCGGCCTCGCGGTGGTGCTGCTCGCAGAGTTGCTGATGGCAGTGATGGTGCTCCAGTTGGCTGCCAACACCCCCAATCCAGTCATCATCGGGATCGGAGTTGGGCTCGCGCTCATCGTGCTCGCCGAGGTCCTGGGGGCGACCGGAGCGTCCGCGCCGACTCATGCGGTGACTCTGCTCTGCGGTGCCGCGGTGGTGCTCATCAGCCTGGTGGCGACCCGCCCGCTGGTGGGCACCCTGCGGCGCAACCACCGCGAACGCGACATCAGCCGCAGCTGGTACACCGTGCTGATCTTCATCCTCCCGCTGCTGATCTCGGCGCTGGTGCGCCTGCCCAGCCCGGACCTGGTCAGCAGACTGCTCACCGCAACCGTCCTGGTCAGCTACGTGCTGCGGGAGGTTGCCCGCCGCCGGGCCGGGCGCGACCTGATGCAGCGCCTGGCCGAGCAGGCCCTGATCGACCCGCTCACCGGGCTGGGCAACCGCCGCGCCTTCACCGAGGCGCTGGAACAGTTGGCCCGGGGCAATGAGCCCGTCCTCGTGGTGAGCCTGGACGTGGATCGGTTCAAGGAGGTCAATCGGCAACTCGGGCACGCTGCCGGCGACCGTCTCCTGGTACTGCTGGCCCAGGTGCTGATCGAGCAGGTGCCGGGGCCCTCGTTTCGCTTCGGCGGAGACGAGTTCGCCGTCCTGATCCCCGATCCGGGGTCACGGCTCACGGCCGCGCCGGAACGGCTGCGAGCCGCCTGTGCCGCGGCCATGGCGGACAGCCCGGAGGTGGACTCGCTGGCGGTCACGGTCAGCATCGGCGTGGCGCTGTGGCGGCCGGATACCGATGACGACCCCTTCGAGGTGCTCTCCCGCTCTACGCAGGCCCTTCGCTCGGCCAAAGGCTCCCGCGATCGGGTGCGGGTGTTCACCGACTCCGACGCCGCCGAGTTGGATCATCGGGACGCGCTCGAGCAGTGCCTTCGACAGGCCCTGCGGGGTCGTGGCATCGACTTCCACTATCAGCCGATCGTGCGAATCGAGGATGGCGTGGTGGTGGCGGTGGAGTCGTTGGCCCGCTGGAACGACCCGGTGCTGGGCCAGGTGAATCCCGAGGAGTTCATCGCGCTCGCCGAGGAGACCGGGCTGATCACCGAACTGGGCATGCACGGTCTCCAGCATGGCCTGGCCACCGTCGTCGACCTGCGCAAGCGTGGCTTCCAGATCAGCGTGAGCGTCAACGTCTCCCCGGTCCAGCTCCGCAGGCAGGGCTTCGCCCGCGACCTCGCCCGGATGATCGCTGCCCATGGCGCCCAGCCCGGCTGGCTCAGCGTCGAGGTCACCGAGGGCGTGTTCATCGGCATGGACGACCCGGTGGTCTCGGTCCTGGACTCGCTGGCCCAACTGGGTGTGGGAGTGTCGATCGACGACTTCGGCAGCGGCTACTCCTCGCTCGGATACATCACCAGGCTGCCGGCGAACACCATCAAGATCGACAAGAGCCTGTCCAAGCGGGTCGACCACCCGCGGGCCCGTTCGATCATCGCCGCCATGGTCGGCATCGCCGACGCACACCGGTTACGGGTCATCGTCGAGGGGGTTGAGACCACGTCCGAGGCCGAACAGCTTGCCGCACTGGGGGTCTCGCTGTGCCAGGGCTGGCTGTTCAGCCGCGACGTGACCGCCGACCTGCTCCCGGAGACGATCGAACGACTGGCTCGCGACGGAGGCCGGATACCGCAGCAGCGGGCCGCCTCGCACTGACGCCCCCACCCCCGCACCTCGCGCACTAGGCTCCCTGTCGAACCGTGGAGACCCGGGCCACCCCCGGGTGAGGTTCCGCGGGACTTCGACAACCAGGAGGAATGCGAAGTATGGCAAGCATCGAGGCAGTGATCGCGCGCGAGATCCTCGACTCGCGTGGCAACCCGACCGTCGAGGTGGAGGTGCTGCTGGACGACGGGAGCCAGGCTCGCGCGGCCGTACCCTCGGGTGCCTCGACCGGTGCCTTCGAGGCCCACGAGCGCCGCGACGGCGACGACAAGCGCTACCTCGGCAAGGGCGTTCAGGACGCCGTCACCGCCGTGGTGGACGAGATCGGCCCGCGGCTGCTGGGGATGGAGGCATCCGAACAGCGGCTCGTCGATGCCGAGATGATCGACCTGGACGGCTCGGAGAACAAGAAGAAGATCGGCGCCAACGCCATCCTCGGGGTCTCCCTGGCCGTCGCCCGGGCTGCGGCGGACTCCGCAGACCTGCCCCTGTTCCGCTACGTCGGCGGCCCGAACGCGCACGTCCTGCCGGTGCCGATGATGAACATCCTCAACGGTGGCGCGCACGCCGACTCCGGGGTCGACATCCAGGAGTTCATGATCGCGCCGATCGGCGCGCCCTCGTTCAAGGAGTCGCTGCGCTGGGGCGCCGAGGTCTACCACACCCTGAAGTCGGTCCTGAAGAAGGAGGGCCTGAACACCGGCCTGGGCGACGAGGGCGGCTTCGCCCCGTCGCTGCCGAACAACCGCGAGGCCCTCGAACTCATCATCAAGGCGATCGAGACGGCCGGCTTCAAGCCGGGCAGTGACATCGCCCTGGCACTCGACGTGGCCGCCACCGAGTTCTGCTCCGACGGCGCCTACACCTTCGAAGGCGCCCAGAAGTCGGCCGACGAGATGATCGCCTACTACGCCGACCTCGTCTCGTCCTTCCCGCTGGTCTCCATCGAGGACCCGCTGGACGAGGACGACTGGGCCGGCTGGAAGGCCATCACCGACGCCCTGGGCAGCCAGGTCCAGCTGGTCGGTGACGACCTGTTCGTCACCAACCCCACCCGGCTCGCGCGCGGCATCAAGGACGGCGCCGCCAACGCCCTGCTGGTCAAGGTCAACCAGATCGGCTCGCTCACCGAGACCCTGGACGCCGTGCAGCTCGCCCAGCGCAATGGCTACCGTTGCATGATGAGCCACCGTTCCGGCGAGACCGAGGACACCACCATCGCGGACCTGGCGGTGGCGACCGACTGCGGTCAGATCAAGACCGGCGCCCCGGCGCGTTCGGAGCGGGTGGCCAAGTACAACCAGCTGCTGCGCATCGAGGAGGAGCTCGACGACGCCGCGCGGTACGCCGGCGCGGGCGCCTTCCCCCGCTTCGCGGGCTGATTCGTCGGTTCGGTTCGGACAATCCGCGTCCCGTCCGCGTTTCGGGGTGGGCGCGAACGGCAACGTGAGACACACTGACCCCATGGCGGGTCGGCCGACGAAGAGTCGTCGTTCAGCAGGTGCCCGGGGGGAGACTCCCGGGCACTTCGCTGTCGGCTCCTCCGGGCCGGGGCGGCGGGGTCGCTGGCGGCGTCCGGTTCGTGGTGAGGGCGTCGAGGCTGCCGGGCCGCGGGTGCCGCGACTGTCCCGCCGGGCGGTGATCCTGGTGACTCTGCTACTCGCGGTGGCCGCGGTGATCGCCCCCTTCGTGCGGGCCTACCTGTCCCAGCAGAGCCGGATCGGTGCCCTGGAGGCTGACATCGCGGCCCGGGAACAGGCCGTCCAGGAGTTGCAGGTCGCCGACCAACGGTGGGACGACCCGAACTTCGTCATCACCCAGGCTCGCAAACGATTCACGTACGTGATGCCCGGCGAGGTCGGCTATGTCGTGCTGGACACCCCACGGGTGGTCGCCGACGAGCGAAATCCCAGCGGCGCGGCGGCCCGCGAGGCGGCTGCCGCGGATGGCTCCTGGGTGGGGAGAATGTGGAACTCGGTGGAGGTGGCCGGCACCACGCCGGCCGACCCCGCCGGGACCGACGAAGACAAGTGAGAACACCGTGAGTCCACCGACCGGCGGGCAGTCGATCTGCGACGGCGACGCCGCGGACGTGGCCGCCCAACTGGGGCGCCCGCTGCGGGGACGCGCCAGCGTCGCGCATCGCTGCCCGTGCGGGGCAGTGGATGTGGTCGCCACCGCACCCCGGTTGGACGACGGCACGCCCTTTCCCACGACCTACTACCTCACCTGCCCCCGGGCCACCGCGGCGGTGTCCACCCTGGAGTCCGAGGGTGTGATGCGCGAGTACACCGAGCGGCTGGCCACCGAGCCGGACCTGGCCGAGGCCTACCGGGTCGCCCACCAGGAGTATCTGCGGGCGCGCGACGAACTGGCCCAGGCGTGGCAGCTGGAGGTGCCTGAGATCGACGGTGTCTCGGCCGGCGGCATGCCGGACCGGGCCAAATGCCTGCATGTCCTGGTGGCCCACTCGCTGGCGGCCGGGCCGGGGGTCAACCCGTTGGGCGACGACGCTCTCGACCGGCTGCCCCGGTGGTGGGCGAAGGGACGGTGTGTATGAAACGGGTGGCCGCCTTCGACTGCGGCACCAACTCCCTGCGGCTGCTGATCGCCGACGTCGATGCGGTGTCCGGGTCGCTCGTCGACGTCGACCGGCAGATGGAGGTGGTGCGCCTGGGGGAGGGGGTGGACGCCACCGGCATGCTCTCGAACGAGGCGATGCGGCGGGCCTTCGAGGTCACCCGCAGGTACGCGATCAGGTGTGCCGACGCCGGCGTGGAAGCGATCCGGTTCGTGGCCACCTCGGCCAGCCGCGACGCCGTCAATGCCGGGGAGTTCACCACTGGTATCCAGGCCATCCTCGGCGTCCGCCCCGAGGTGATCAGCGGTGTGGAGGAGGCCCGGCTCTCCTTCGAGGGGGCCACCTCGGGGCTCGCCGACCGGCTGAACGCCGGCCCGGTGTGCGTGGTCGACCTCGGCGGGGGATCCACCGAGATCGTCGTCGCCTCACCGGCGGACCTGGCCGGCACGCTGGCCGCGCACAGCATGAACGTCGGGTGCGTGCGGATGACCGAACGGCACCTGCACAGCGACCCGCCGACCCCGGACCAGGTGGCCGCGGCCTCCATCGACATCGACCGGGCCCTCAACGAGGTGGAGAAGGAGGTGCCGATCCGGATCGCCACCAGCCTCGTCGGGGTGGCCGGGACGGTCACCACCGTCACCGCGCACGCCCTGGGCCTGCGGCACTATCAACCCGAACTCATTCACGGCACCGCCCTGTCCGTCCCGCAGACGCAGCGGGTCTGCCAGGACCTGCTCTGGATGCCACGCGAGGCCCGCGCAGCGCTGGGATTCATGCATCCCGGCCGGGTGGACGTCATCGGATCCGGGGCCCTGGTGTGGTCGAGGGTGGTGCGCCGGATGTCGTGCACCGCCGGCATCAGCGAGGTGATCACCTCCGAGCATGACATCCTCGACGGGATCGCCCTGGCCCTGGGACGTGGTGACTGAGCGGGGCCTCGTCGAACTCGACGAGGCCGTCAGCAGGTGCCGGGCCTGCCCGCGTCTGGTGGCTTGGCGTGAAGAGGTGGCAGCCACCAAACGGGCGGCCTATGCGGACCAGACCTACTGGGGGAGACCGGCTCCCGGCTTCGGCCCGGCCGATGCCCGGCTGCTGGTGCTCGGCCTGGCGCCGGCCGCGCACGGAGCGAACCGCACCGGGCGGATGTTCACCGGCGACCGCTCCGGGGACTGGCTCTACGCGGCCCTGTACCGGGCCGGTTACGCCAACCAGCCCACCGCGACCCACCGTGGCGATGGCCTCGAACTCATCGACTGCCGGATCACCGCCGCGGTGCACTGCGCTCCGCCGGCCAACAAGCCGACCACGTCCGAACGGGACGCCTGCGCCACCTGGCTGGACGCGGAGGTCGACCTGTTGCCCCGGCTGCGGGTGATCGTCGCGCTCGGCGGCTTCGCCTGGGATGCCGGTCTGGCCATGGCAGCTCGCCGGGGATGGCGGGTGCCGCGGCCGAAACCACGATTCACCCACGGCGCGCAGACCGCGTTCGATCGACCCGATGCCGACCCGGTGGTGCAGATCGGCAGTTATCACGTCAGTCAGCAGAACACCTTCACCGGCAGACTCACGCAGGAGATGCTCGACGACGTCTTCGCCCGGGCCGGTGACCTTCTGTCCACATAGCCGCCATTCAGGCGATTTGATCCAGATATCCCCTGTTCACCGTCCCGTCACCGGACGCTGACACCGTCTGCTGCGTTCACGTGACCACTCAGGATGGAGGCTGACATGGCCACCGGGACGCTCGGCAAACCCCAATCAAATGGCGCAGGCGCCACCGCCCCACCATCGGCCCAGGGCTCGGACCGTACCTGGAACCTCGCCTTCGGTGTGTTGCTGGCCGGAACCGTGCTGGCCTTCGGGGCCTGGTCGTTCGGGTACATCGACTCGGGCTCGAGCCGGGCCGTCCTCGTGCTGTCGATCGTCCTCGGGGTCTTCATGGCCTTCAACATCGGCGGCAATGATGTGGCGAACTCCTTCGGCACCAGCGTGGGCGCCGGAACGCTCACCATCAAGCAGGCCCTGCTGGTGGCCGCGGTCTTCGAGGTCTCCGGCGCCGTGATCGCCGGAGGCGAGGTCACCGAGACCATCCGGGACGGCATCGTCGACCTGTCCGTGGTGCAGGTCTCGCCCGCAGACTTCGTGTTCATCATGATGTCGGCACTGGGGGCCGCGTCCTTCTGGCTGCTCTTCGCCACCAACCGCGGCTACCCGGTGTCCACCACGCATTCGATCATCGGCGGCATCGTCGGCGCCTCGCTCGCGCTCGGCCTGCTCACCGCGCAGGCCTCACCGATGGACATGGTTCAGTGGGGCCAGATCGGCCAGATCGCGATCTCCTGGGTGCTGTCGCCGGTGCTCGGCGGGGCGGTCAGCTTCCTGCTCTTTCGGACCATCAAGACCCACATCCTCGACTACAACGACCGCGCGGACGCCCAGCTCGAGGTGCTCAAGACCCAGCGGGTGGAGCATCGCGACACCCACAAGCAGGCCTTCGAGCGGCTGAGCGAGATCCAGCAGATCGCTTACACCAGTGCCTTGGCCCGGGACGCGGCGGTGCTCAAGCGCGGCGAGTACGACCCGGACGAATTGGAGTCCGACTACTTCCGTGAACTCGACGAACTCGAGGCCAAGGCCGAGGACATCCATGCCCACCGGGCCCTGGAGAACTGGGTGCCGCTGCTGGCCGCCCTCGGCTCGGTGATCATCTCGGCGATGCTGTTGTTCAAGGGTCTCAAGCACATGGACCTGGGCCTGAGCACGATGAACAACTACTTCATCATGGGCATGGTGGGTGCCTCGGTGTGGATGGCCACGTTCATCTTCGCCAAGACGTTGAAGAGCGAGTCGCTGTCCCGCTCCACCTTCCTGCTGTTCAGTTGGATGCAGGTGTTCACCGCCTCCGGCTTCGCGTTCAGCCACGGCAGCAACGACATCGCTAACGCCATCGGGCCCTTCGCTGCCATCTTGGACGTGCTCAAGACCGGCCAGATCAACGGCGAGGCATCGGTGCCGCCGGCCGCGATGCTGACCTTCGGCGTCGCCCTGGTCTGCGGACTGTGGTTCATCGGACGACGGGTCATCGCCACCGTGGGGGAGAACCTCACCCGGATGCACCCGGCCTCGGGGTTCTCAGCCGAACTGTCCGCAGCAGCCGTGGTGATGGGCGCCTCGGTGCTGGGGCTGCCGGTGTCCAGCACCCACATCCTCATCGGCGCGGTGCTCGGGATCGGGCTGGTCAACCGCTCGACGAACTGGGCGCTGATGCGTCCCATCGCGCTCGCCTGGGTGATCACCCTGCCGGCCGCCGGCCTGCTCGGGGCGCTGGCACTGGTCGCGCTCCGCGCGATCTTCTGAGCGCCGCCTGAGGGCAGGCCGGGTTATCGGCCTGTCTTACCGGGTGCGCCCAGGGCCTCTGCGAGAGTGAACGGGTGATCACCCGCCGCCGGGCCTGGCTTGTCGCCCTGGGAGCGACACTCCTGCTCGCTGCCGGGTACGGGGTGCTGTCCTGGTGGACGACAACCCGGCTGCCCTCGGGCACCGTCATCTCCGGGGTCCCGGTCGGGGGCCTGTCCCGCGAAGGCGCGGTCGCCGCATTACAGGCTGGGCTCGGCGACCAGGCCGACGCCCAGGTGCAGGCCGTCGTCGGATCGCAGACCGCGGACCTGTCCCCGGACGACCTCGGGCTCAGCCTCGACTACGCCGGCACCGTGGAGGACGCCCTGACCTTCACTCTCGACCCCAGGGTGGTGGGGGGACGGCTCGGCGACGGCGGGTCCAGCCAGGTGCGGGTACGGGTGGACGGCACCCGCCTGGACGCCGCACTGGCCGACCTAGCGCTGTCCACCCGGGTCGAGCCCGTCGACGGGGTGCTGGCCATCACCGACGGTCAGGTGGCGCGGGTCGAGCCGGTGCCCGGCACCGAACTCGACGTCCCTGCTGCCCGGGCAAGCATCGTGGACCGCTGGCCGGCTCAGGACCGTCTGGAACTGCCCACGGTCGAGGTGAGTCCGCAGATCGACACCGCCGATCTCGACACCGCCCAACAGGGCTTCGCCGCCGCGGTGGTGGCCGGACCGATCACCCTGGATGTGGGCGGGCGTCCGGTGCAACTGGGCCCGGCGCAGGTCGGGGCCATGGCCCGGATCGAGGTCCGCGACGGTTCGCTCGAGGGGACCTTCGACCCCGAGGCAGTGGCGGCGACCCTGCTCGCCCCGGAGACCGGACTCGGCACCACCGCCAGCAACGCCCGATTCGAGTTCTCCGGCGGGTACCCGGTGCTGGTGCCGTCCGTCGACGGGGTCAGCGTCGATCCGGCGGCCGCGACGGCCGCCGTCCAGGCAGCGTTGGCCAGCCCGGACCGGACCGCGTCCCTGGAGGCCGTCCTGGTGGAGCCGGCGGTGACCACCGCAGACCTGCAGGCCGCCGGGGTGCGCGAGCCGATCTCGGAGTTCGCCACCACCCTCACCAACAACCCAGGGCGGACCGAGAACATCCGGATCGCCGCGAACACGGTGAACGGAACCTACCTGGCCCCCGGGCAGACCTTCAGCCTCAACGACACCCTCGGCCGCCGCACCGCCGCCAAGGGGTACAACCCGGCACCGGTGATCTCCGGCGGCCGCCTCACCATGGGCACCGGAGGCGGGGTCTCCCAGGTGGCCACCACCCTGTTCAACGGGATGTTCTTCGCCGGGCTGCAGGACGTGCGGCACAAGCCGCACTCGTTCTACATCTCCCGCTACCCGGAGGGCCGCGAGGCCACCGTCAACTACCCGAACATCGATCTGAGGTTCACCAACGATTCCGCGCATGGGGTGCTGATCCAGATGTGGCTGGCGGACGGCCAGGTGCACACCCGGTTCTGGGGTACCAAGGTGTGGGAGATCTCCGCCGACAAGGGTCCGCGCACCAAGGTCCGCAAGCCCACCACGATCCACGACTCCTCACCCGGGTGTGTCTCGCAGAGCCCCAGCGACGGCTTCACCGTGGTGGTCACCCGGATCTTCTCCCAGGGCGGAGCCGAGCAGAAGCGCGAGCGCTTCACCACCACGTACATCCCCGAAGACCGGGTGATCTGCGGGTAGCCGAGCAGCGATACTGGGTCGGTGGCCAGTCAGGCCCCCGTAGCCCAATGGCAGAGGCAGGCGACTTAAAATCGCTGCAGTGTGGGTTCGAGTCCCACCGGGGGTACCGATCGGCAGACGGCCTCCTTGCGTCGTGCGTCGGGGTCACGGTCGGCTATCGGTTGTCGCTGCGGAACAGAGCGGGCCGAGATGTCGTTTACGGTATGGGAGCCGATCAATGATGGTCGGCCCGGCGCCCGCCAGTGGGCGCCCGCCTCATGATTGGAGAACAATGCGCAGCTCGAACCCGGCTTTCAGCAGCCGGCCTGAGTTCGCTCGGTCTGGGAGAGGTCAGCAGTTCGGGCAACAGCAATACGGCCAGGCCCCCCAGTACGGCCAGCCTCCCCAGTACGGGGAGCAGCAGTACGGGTACCAGGCACCCCAGCAGGGCTACGGCCAGCCGGGACCGCAGCAGGGCTACCCGCAGCAGCCCGGATACGCACCCCAGCCCCAGTGGGGCTCGCCCAACGACCTGAACCAGGCGTACAACCAGCCCTCCGCCGGGCCGATGCAGACCGGGCGGATGACCTATGACGACGTGCTGATGCGCAGCGGGATCCTCTTCGCGATCCTGCTCGTCACCGGCGCGATGTCGTGGTTCGCCCTCGCCTTCACCGGTGCCTTCGGGCTGGTGATGCCGATCATGCTCGTGAGCATCGTGGTGACCATCGGCCTGAGCCTGTACATCGGCCGGGCCCGCAGCGTCCCGGTGCCGGCGATCCTGGCCTTCGCCGCGATCGAAGGCGTCATGGTCGGCGCGGTCAGCGTGCTCTTCGAGACGATCTACCCGGGCATCGTGGTCACCGCGGTACTGGGCACCCTCGGGGCTTTCGCGGCGATGCTCGTGGCCTACAAGGTCAAGGCCCTGCGGGCCACCCCGAAGTTCACCCGCTGGATCGTCATGCTGACCTTCGGCTACTTCATCTTCGCCCTGCTCAACCTGGGTAGCTCGCTGATCTTCGGATTCAGCGCCTTCTACGACACCGGCCTGCTCGGCCTGGGCATCAGCGTGTTCGCGGTCGGCCTGGCCTCACTCAACCTCATCCTCGACTTCGACTACATCGAGCGGGGCGTGAACAACGGCCTGCCGCAGAAGGAGTCCTGGCGGGCAGCCTTCGGGCTGATGGTCACCCTGGTGTGGCTGTACATCGAGATGCTCCGACTGATCTCGATCCTGCGACAGAACTGATCCGGTCGGACGGGTGAGCAATCTCGTCCAGCCCCACGCCGACGACCCGGTGCGCGAGTTGCGCCGGGTCGTCGATCGTTGTGTGTCCTATCCCCTGGTGCGGTGGAGCCGCCCCAGCCCGCCGGCAACGGCCTCTGCGGCAAGGGCCTCTGCGGCAACGGCACCCGGCGGCGCCGACGACCCGGTCACACCTGCTCAGTTGGTGCACCGGACCTGTCAGCACCTGGCCGACCTGGCAGCAGATGCCCAGGGCCGCACCAGGCGCCCGGTGCCGCAGTTGCGTCCGCACGGGCTGGCCGCTCAACTCACGGTGCTGACGAACGACGCGCTGAGCGAGGCACCGGACCGGCACAGTGAGGTGGCCCGGCTGCTGGCCGACCTGCGTCGCGCGCTGTAATCGGAGTCTGAGCCCGTCCGTCCGCAGCCCGTCCGTCCTCAGGCCGTGCGGCGCGAGTCCGCCGAGCGCGGTGAGTCGGCCGCTGCTGTCGGGCGCTGGGCCCGGCCGGTGCGGGACCGGGTGCTGACCCCGGTTGCCTGGGGGCGGTGGGTGTCGCGCTCGCCGTCCTCGTGCTCGTCGAGGAACTCACGTACATACCGCCCGGCCTTGGCCGGCTCGTCCAGCAACAGCAGGTGTCCGGCGCCGTGGAGTTCGCGGTAGCGCGCGTTGGGCAGGGTCGAGGCCATCCAGCGGGCGTTGATGACCGGGCAGAGGCGGTCGTCATCGCCGTGCAGCACGAGGGTGGAGGCGGTGATCGACTTCAGGTCCAGTGAGCCCGCGTAGGTGCCGATTGCCCACAACTGAGTGAGGTACCCCCACCACGTCGGGGGCTGCTCCTGACGCAGGGGCAGTTGGTGCATCAGCACTCGGCGATCGCGGTAGGTACGCCCGCCGACCATGTGCGGGACGAGCATGGCGCCCAGGGTGCGGTCGAGGTAGCGCATCGGGGTCAGCGCGATGAGCAGCGCGAGTGGATCGCCCGGCAGCGAGGGCAGCCCCGGGGTGGTGGAGGCCAGCACCAAGCGGCGCAGCCGGTGCGGATGGTCCCGGGCGAACTGCTGGGCCACCGTGCCACCGAAGGAGAAGCCGAGCATGTCGACCACGTCCACCCCGAGAGCGTCCAGGATCTTGGCGACCTGGCCGGCGAACCACGACATGCCGACCGGCAACGGCGCAGCGGTCGAGCGACCCGCCCCGGGCAGATCGAAGGCGATGATCTCTCGGTCGTCCATTCCGACGAGGAAGTCGGCCCACATCTCCATTGCCGCACCGATGCCGTTGACGAGCACCAGCGGAACGCCGGCCTGTGATCGTCCGGACCGGCGCCGGTAGCGCACCTGTGCGTGGTCCAGGGTCAGGTAGCGGTCAGGTGACCAGCTGCCGTCCCAGTCGTCCTCGTGCTTCATCGGGCACTCCCGTTGTCAGGGTTGGTGCTTCGGACCAATTGAGTCTGCCATGTCATCGTGCCACCTTCACGGCGGCGCTTCGGCCAGCGAAGTCGCGGTTGGGCGTCGATCCGGGTCCCCGCGTGCGCGGCTGCATCGTCCGCGGCCTCGGCCAGGGTGAGTTCGCCGACCGGGTCGGGCGCCGAATCCTGTTGATCGGTGGGATGTCCCGCGGCGGCCAGCACGCTCGGAGCCATCGCCTCGACGAGGCGCCGGTAGCCGGCCGGGCTGGGGTGGAAACGGTCCCGGGAGAAGAGGGTCTCGGGCTCGGCATCGAAGGCGGGACCGAGCAGATCGCCCAAGGACACCGTGCAGGCACCGGCATGCACGGCGGCCACCGTCTGGGCCGCCGCCAACTGGCGGCTCATCCCGCGGGCCAGCGCGCGCAGCGGCTGAGGGACGGGTTTGATGGTGCCCAGATCCGGGCAGGTCCCCACCACCACCCGCAGGTCCTGTTCGATCAGCCGGGTGACCACCGCCCCCAACTGGGTCGCCGCAGTCGAGGCTCGCACCTGCGCGGTGACATCGTTGCCGCCCACCACGATGACGCACACGCTCGCGCCGATCGCGCGGTGCACCGGCTCGTCCTCGAGCCTGTCCACCTGCTCGGCCAGTTCGGAGGTCTCCGCCCCCACAACAGCCAGGGTCCGCAGCTGCACGGCACGCCCGCTCGCCTCAGCCAGCCGCTCGGCGAGCAGGCTCCCGGGCGTTTGATGGGCGTACTCACAGCCCAGCCCGGCCGCTCCCGAGTCACCGAGGATCACCAGTCGTATGGCTCCGGCCTCCTGGCGCAGGTCGTCCGGGTGCACTGCACCCGGCGGGACGAACCAGCCGTCCGCGCTGGGGGCCTGGTCGCCGAAGGGCTGGCCGATGATCCGGCGGGCAACCGTCATCTCGGCATAGAGAACCCCGTACCCGGCGGCGGCCAAGGCTCCCAGCCCACCACCGGCCAGGCCCACCAGGGCGGCTGCCCGGCGTGCATCCCCAATTCGATCTGCCATCGTTACCGCCTCCTTCGCGGTGACTCCCATGTGGTTGGCTGGCCCAGCTACCGCAGGGCCGACCGTGCGTCCACCTGACGGGTAAAGGTGAAGTTACCCGCGGGTAGTATCGACACGGTCGTCGGGTGAGTTCACTCAGAGGAGCGCCGAAAGCGTGAAAGAAGACAACAGAACCGTGAAACGTGACGGCGAAGCCTGCTACCGCCCGGTGTCGGATGGTGTCTATGACCCCACGGTGCATGCCCAGGGCGCCTGGAGTCCGCACGAGCAGCACATGGCGCCGATGGCCGGGCTGATCGCCCACGAGGTGGAGCGGTTCGCCCCGCGTGACGGTATGCAGATCGTCAAGCTCGGCTACGAGATCCTCGGTTTCATGCCCTTGGAGCGCACCACCGTGCAGGTGAGCCTGCAGCGTCCGGGCAAGACCATCGAGCAACTCGCCTTCACTGCCACGGTCGCCGATCGGGAGGTCGTGCGGGGCACCGCCTGGCGGTTGCTGGGCAACGACACCTCCGTGGTGGCAGGCAGCCACGAACGGGCCCTGCCGCGCCCGGACGAGTTGCCCGAACTCAACTTCCGCGGCACCTGGGGCGGCGGGTACATCGAGTCCCTGCAGATCCGTGCCGAACGCGGTGTGCCGGGGCGCAACCAGGCCTGGCTGAACACCGAGCAGGCGCTCGTGCAGGGCGTGGAGTCCGGCCCCGTGGCGGAGTATGTGCGACTGGTGGACACCGCCAACGGGGTGGCCACCCGGGTCGACCCGGGGGAGTGGATGTTTCCCAATGTCGACCTGGTCATCCATCTGTGGCGTCGACCCGACCCGGCCTGGGTGGGCCTGGACACGATGGTCTCCTACGGGCCCGCCGGAGTCGGGCTCACCTCCAGCACGCTGCACGATGTCCACGGTCCGCTCGGGCGCGCTGAGCAGGTGCTCACCGTTCGGCCGATGCCGCAGCGGCCGTGACCCGTAGTGGCTTCAGCTGGGCCGGGCAGCGACGATGACGAAGTCCCGCTGGACCCCGTGGTCGGTCACCCGCTCCACCTCGCCGGCTCGTAGCACCCGCAGGCGCGCCCCGGTCGCCCGGGCCGCATAGAAGACATAGTCCTTCACCCCGTCGGTGGTTGGCTGGGTGGCGTCCTCGTCGGCGACCGGCTGGACGAGCACGATCCGCCCGGTGGGCGAGAGCCAGCCGGCGCACCGTTGGAAGACGTTCTCGAGGGAGACGTTGCAGGCCAGCACCAGATCGAAACCCTGTCCGCCGGGGGTCCACACCCGCATGTCGGCGAGTTCGGCCCGCACCGCGAGGTTGCGTCGCCCCGCCTCGTCGGCCAGTCTCCACAGTCCGCTACGGGAGAAGTCGACCCCGGTCACCTGCCAGCCCTGCTCGGCCAACCACAACGCGTGCCGTCCAGATCCGCAACCCAGGTCGAGCGCGCGTCCGGGCCGCAGCGAGGAGATCTCGGCGACCACGGTCGGGTCGGGCAGCAGCGGTCCCTGGTCTGCGGAGTTGGCCGCATCCCACGCGTGCACGCCGTCCCCGGGCTCATCCTCGTCGGCGACCTCGATCACCGACAGGTGCGAGTCGTTGTCGCCGACCAGGCTGGAGCGGTCGATCACGACCCGCCAGGACCGGGTCGGTTGTCCCACCCGGGTCGGCACCATGAGGGCCAGCGCCGGGTCGCTGACCAGCGTCGGGTAGACGCGCCAGCGGGTCACCACCCGGGTGATCCGGATCGCGGCGTCCTCGTGATCACCGGTCGCGATCTGGGCTTCGCTCACCTCGATGGGGGTGAGGGCTCCGGCCGGGGTGGCTCCGAGCCGGTTACGCAAGGTCACCTCGGCCAAGCGCAACTCGGGGGTGTGATGGGTCCGTCCGGCGAACAGATCGGGCAGGCTGCGCTGCTGCCACAGGCTCTGGATGAGGGGCCCGGCGTCGGACACCGAGACGTCTCGGTGGACGAAGCCGACTGGCAGTGCCAGCGTGCACAGCCGACCAGAGTCGCCGATGTCGGCCGAGCACTCCCAGATGTTGTCCGGGTCGTAGCGGTGCAACTCCGCGGCCAGCATCGGGCCGACCTCCGATCGGCGACGCTGACCGACCACGGTGACCAGCAGGATGGGCTCAGCCTCCTCCCAGCCGTCGGGCACCTGGCCAGCCCGGACCTGGTCCAGGACGGAGTCGAGCCGCAGTTCGCCGAGATCGGAGAGGCTGTCGATCTCGCGCCGCACCAGCAGTCCGTCATGCCCGGCAGTGGAGCAGAACACCGTCCGGGTGCGTCCGGCATCCTGCTCCGGGCGTCGGATCAGGCTGATTGCCGCGTCGCACCGGCGGGCCAGGTCACGCATCGGACGGGCCAGGTCGCCGAGCGAGTCCTCGGGATTGGCCGCCCATACCTTGGGCACCTCGACCAGCAGCATGAGGCCGGTGCCCACCCGGCCGTGCAGGCCGTCGCCATCCGGGTCCTTCGACGCGGCCGTGGCCGTTGCGGCGACAGCCGCGTCGGCCTCATCGGCGAGGTGTTCGTGCTCGGGCTCGGCAAGTTGTGCAAGGGACGTCCGCGAGGTCTCCTGGCCCGATCGGGGGCTGAGCTGTCGTGGGATCCCCAGCCCGGTGTGCTCCCGTCCTGGCATGGTGAACTTCCTTCCGTCGTCCCCTGAGGTCCCTCCACGTCCTCGCGCAGCGAGGGTCGGAGGCTTCGCCCTGATGAAATGGGCCACTGTGAATGGAATCGGGGTGGGCGCGGCTGTGCTTGAGCAGCCGACCGGGTAGCAGGGGTGCGAGAAGGTCACACTGGGCAACATGAACTTGCCCGTGCGGCCCCCGTTGGAGCCGATGCTGGCCAAATCCGTGGCTGCGCCGCCACCCGGACAGGTCTATGAGCCGAAATGGGACGGTTTTCGCGCGCTGGTCTTTCGCGACGGGGACGACGTGCAGATCCACTCCCGAAACGCTCGCGAGATCGGCCGGTTCTTCCCCGAGGTGGTGCAGGCCTGCCTGCGGGGCCTGCCGGAGCACTGTGTGGTGGACGGGGAGATCGTCCGGATCGGGCCGCAGGGCCGGTTGGATTTCGGTGCCCTGCAATTGCGCCTGCATCCGGCCCGGAGCCGGATCGATCGGCTTGCCGACGAGCTTGCGGCGGAACTGGTGGCCTTCGATCTGCTCGCGGTGGGTGCGGAGTCGCTGCTGGGGGAGGGTTTCGCCGCCCGGCGAGCCCGCCTGGAGGACGTGGTGCATGGGCCGGTACGGCTGACCCCGGCCACGGAACAACTCGAGGTGGCCCGGCGCTGGTTCGACGAGTTGGAGGGGGCCGGACTGGACGGGATCATCGCCAAGGCACCCGACCTGAGATACCAGCCGGGTAAACGGGTGATGAGCAAGGTCAAGCACCGCCGGACCGCGGACTGCGTCCTGGCGGGGTACCGTCCGCATCGCACGAGCCCCGAGGCGGTCGGGTCACTGGTGCTCGGGCTGTACGACGAGGACGGCCAGTTGTGTCCGGTGGGCGTGGTCGGTGCCCTGACCATGGCCAGGCGTCGTGCTCTCGTCGAGGAGTTGACCCCGCTGGTGGTCTCGGCGCACGACCACCCGTGGCAGTGGGCCGAAGAGGCCTCGGGCCGGTCCGAGCCCGGGAGCCGCTGGAGTCCCGGCGCGTCCCTGGCATTCGTGCCACTACGCCCGGAACGGGTGCTCGAAGTGAGGTACGACGCCATGCAGGGTGGACGGTTCAGGCACCTTGCCCAGTTCGAGAGGTGGCGGCCCGACCGGGACCCTCGGTCGTGCGGTTTCGACCAGATCCCCGTACCGGCCCCGCTGGATCTGCGCCTGTGGACAGCGCGAGCCGATGTCACCGGTACCGGATAAGGTCACCCCGTGGCATCGAAGAACCCGACCGAGAGCTCTGCGCGCGACGTCTACGTGCCATTTGGGCTGCGCCTGTCGGCCGCCTACGTGTGGCGGATCGGCCTCGTCGCCGTCGGGGTCTTCTACGCCTTCAAGGTGCTCGGCTTCTTCGACACACTGGTCGTTCCGTTCCTCGTCGCGATGCTGTTGTGTGCCTTGCTCAACCCGCTCGTGGAACGGCTGACCGGATGGATGCCGCGCGGGCTCGCGGTGATGCTGGCCGTGCTCCTGGCCTTGGGCGTCATCTCCGGGCTGGTGACCCTGGTAGGCAACCAGGTCGCCGGCCAGATGGGCCAGCTCACCACCCAGGCGATGCAGGGAGTGGAGAAGATCCAGGACTGGCTGGCCAACGGCCCCCTGCATCTGGGCAACGACCAACTGACCGCCTACATCCAGGAACTCACCGATCGGGTCCAGGCTAATTCGGCCGAGATCGCTCAGAGTGCCCTACGGGCCACCTCGACCGCCGGAGAGGTCGTCACCGGCTTCGTCCTGGCCCTGTTCACCCTCATCTTCCTGCTGCTGGACGGTCGGCACATCGCCTCGTGGATGCTGCGGATCGTGCCGCGTCCCGGCCGGGCCAAGGCCGAGGTGGCGGCCCGCGCCGGCTGGATCTCCCTGGGGTCCTATGTGCGCGCCACCATCATGGTGGCGATGGTCGATGCCATCGGTATCGGTGTCGGCGCGGCCCTGCTGGGTGTCCCGCTCGCTGTCCCGCTCGGGGTCCTCGTCTTCCTCGGCGCCTTCATTCCGATCGTCGGTGCAGTGGTCAGCGGCTCGGTGGCCGTGCTCGTCGCCCTGCTCACCCTCGGCTTCGTCAAGGCGCTCATCATGCTGGCCATCGTGCTCGGGGTCCAGCAGTTGGAGTCGCACATCCTGCAGCCCTTCCTGATGGGCCGGATGGTCTCTCTGCACCCGCTGGGCATCGTCTTCGCGATCGGTGCCGGCATCCTCGTGGACGGCATCGTCGGTGCGCTCTTCTCCGTCCCCCTGGTGGCGGTGATCAACAGCATGGCCCACGCCCTGGCCTCCAGTGACGACGACGAGGCCGCCGCGGCGGCCGTTCATGAGGTCGACTCCCCCGATGGCGATGACTCCTCGATCGACGGCCGCCAGGGCGAGCCGACCTTGACCTCGCACCACACCACGCCGGCCGAGAACCGTGAGTCGGCACCTACCAAGGGGGATGACTAGCCCGTGGAACCACCCATCGAACCGACCCGCCCGTCGCTGCCGGTGCCCTATGTGCCGCCGGGGCCGCAGGCCCAAGTGCCGCCCGGTTACGCCCAACCCGGGTACGTTCCGTCCAACCAGGTGCCTCCCGGCTATGTCCCGGTTACCCCGGTGGCTCCCGTCTACGTGCCGCTCGGGTACGCCCCGCCCTTCAAGGACGTTGGAGTGACGTACCTGTTCGCCCTGTTGCTGGGCGGCTTCGGCGCCCACCACTTCTACCTGTCGCGGATCGGCTTCGGACTGACCTATCTGATCCTGTGGCTGGTCGGCTGGTTCACCGTGTGGTTCGGCCTGGGGTTCGTGATCTTCCTCGGGCTGTTCGTGGCCATCATCGTCGACCTCTTCCTCATCCCGAGCTACGTTCGGGACGCGAATGCGCGGCTGGCGGGTGTCCAGCGCCCGTTCTGACCTGACCGCCGAGGGCCGCATACCCGGCACCATCTGGGTGCTGGCGGCCGTCGCCTTCGCCGTCGCCCTGGGCTTCGGAGTGGTGGCACCCGCCATCCCGTTGTTCGCGCGGGAGTTCGGTGTGGGCAAGACGGCCATCGGCCTGGCCGTCAGCGTCTTCGCCTTCTTCCGCTTCGTCTCCGCGCTGGGGACCGGATCGCTCGTCGACCGGTTCGGCGAGCGGCGGATGCTCGTCGCAGGTCTGCTCACCGTTGCGATCACCACCGGTACCGCGCCGCTGGCTCAGCACTACGCGCTGTTCGTCGCCTTGCGCGGGGTCGGCGGGATCGGGTCGGCAGCCTTCACGGTGTCGGCCACCACCCTGGTACTGCGCCTGGCACCCTCGCAGGTGCGGGGGCGGGCCACCAACCGGTATCAGTCCGGCTTCCTCTTCGGCGGGGTGATGGGGCCGGGCATCGGTGGCCCGCTGACCGACATCGACCCCCGGATGCCGTTCTTCTTCTACGCCGGCACGTTGGTGGTCGCTTCGGTGGTGGCGCTGGTGGGGTTGCGGCGGGTAGACACCTCGCGAACCGCGGGCCGGCCCGTGACCAAGGACCCGGACGCCGGTGCCGAAGCGGGCACTGCGCCGCCCGCGCAGGTTGGACCGGAGGGAGCTGAGGCGATCGGCTCGACCTCCAGCCCGGGGCCGGCCGCCAAACCCCCGACCAGGCTGTGGCCTGAGGTCCGCTCGCTCCTGGCACAGCGGGCCTACCTGGCCGCCATCGTCGTCAACTTCGGCACCGGGTGGACCCTTTTCGGGGTACGCAACTCCCTGGTGCCCCTGTACGTGGTCGAGGACCTGGGCCTGCGGGCCACCTTCACCGGCGTTGCGCTGCTGGTGGGCTCGGCCTTCCAGGCGGTCGCCTTGCTGCGGGCGGGGTGGTTCACCGACGTTGTCGGCCGGCGGCCGGCGGTCCTGCTCGGCACCAGCCTGGCGACGGTGGCGATGGGCATGCTCGCGCTACCTGGGCACCTGGTGGCGCTGCTGGTGTCCAGCGCCGTCCTGGGACTGGCCGCCTCCCTGCTCGGCTCCGCCCCGTCCGCCATCGTCGGCGACATCTCCCCAGGCCGTAGCGGGCGCAGCGTGGCCCTCTTCCAGATGTCCAGCGACATGGCTGCGGTGATCGGTCCGTTGGTGGCCGGAGCCGTGGCCGACGCCTACTCCACCCGCGCGGCCTTCGCGGTGACCGCCGCAGTGATGTCCATCGGCATCGTGGCCGGGCTTCGGATGCCCGAGACCCGTCGTACCCCATCCTGACCTGCGCTGGTAGCGGTGTCGGGGTGCTCGTGCCAGGCGCCGTGGACCTGCTACCCCGGGCGAGGTGAGGTAGAGTGAGTGTTTCTATGCCCGCCCGAGGTGGCGGGCATGTTGTTTGTGGCAGGCACGCGGACCCCCGGCACGTTGCACCGGTCCGCCGAGGAGGAGACCATGACCGAGACCCAGGGCAACTGGCTCACCCAGGACGCCTACGACCGGCTGACCGCCGAGCTCGAGGATCTCAAGGGGCCACGTCGGCAGGAGCTGGCCCGGCGCATCGAGGACGCCCGGCTGGAAGGCGACCTCAAGGAGAACGGGGCCTACCACGCCGCAAAGGACGAGCAGGGCAAGATGGAGGCCCGGATCCGCCAGCTCGAAGAGTTGCTGCGCAACGCCACCGTGGGGGCGGCCCCCGCCGATGACGGCGTCGTCGAACCAGGCATGGTGGTAGAGGTGACGGTCGCCGGGCGGAGCATGCGGTTCCTGCTCGGGCACCGGGAGATGGCCGACGACACCAGCCTCGAGGTCTACAGCGAGAAGTCCCCCCTGGGCGCGGCGATCATCGGTAAGCGTGAGGGCGAGACCACCTCATACACCGCACCCAACGGCAAGAGTTTCGACGTCGAGATCGTCTCGGCCACTCCACACGGGGCCTGAGGCGCACCCGTCGTCCACCAGCCGGTGGGCGGGGCTGGCAGCGCGCGGGCGCCGCACGGCCGGCTGCTCAGCCGGGCGCGGTGCAGTCGTCCACCACGGCAGTCACGGCCCGCTGCTGAGTGAGCACGCTGACCTGCTGCCTGGTGGTCAGGCCCTCCTGGGCGACCTCGATCTCGACCTGTTCGGCCCCCACCACGGAGAAGTCCGAGGCCAGCGCCTGCACGGTGCAGGTGGCGGTGGTACCCGAGTAGACCGTCACGTCGAAGGTGGCGTCGACCTGGGTGTCGTCGATCACCTCGAAGCCCACGTCGGTGAAACGAACCGGTTTGGTGGCCGCCGTCCATCCGGCCCAGATCACCCACGCCAGGCCCAGCACGGCCAGCGTCACCACAAGCACCCTGGCCAGCGTGGAGTGCCAGGCGGGCCGGATGTCGCCATAGCGTTCGGCGGGACGGACCGGTGGGGTGTTCACGGGGCTCCCGATCAGTAGGAGAGGATGGATCCATGCCAGACCATGATGACTCACCTTCGGCGCCCGGCGTGCCCGGACGTCCCGCCCCGGGGGAGCAACTGCGGTTGATGTGCGTGCACGCACACCCGGACGACGAGTCGAGCAAGGGCGCCGCAGCGATGGTTCGGTACCTGTCCGAGGGCGCCCGGGTGATGGTCGTCACCTGCACCGGCGGGGAGCGGGGAGACATTCTCAACCCCGAACTGAAGGACGACCCGGAAGTGCTGCGGGACATCACCGCGGTTCGCCGGCACGAGATGGCCGAGGCGGTCCGGATCCTCGGGGTCGAGCACGTGTGGCTGGGCTTCGTGGACTCGGGTCTGCCGGAGGGCGATCCGCTGCCACCGTTGCCCGAGGGCTGCTTCGCGCTCGAGCCGGTGGAGATCCCGACCGAAGCGCTGGTCCGGGTGATCCGCGAGTTCCGACCGCATGTGATGACCACGTACGACGAGCAGGGCGGGTATCCCCATCCCGACCACATCATGACCCACACGGTCTCGATGGCAGCCTTCGAAGCGGCCGGCGATCCCGAACGGTTCCCGCACGCGGGGCCCGCCTGGCAGCCGCAGAAGATCTACTACAACCAGACGTTCAGCACCGAACGGCTCCGCACGTACCACGAGGCGCTGCTGGCCAAGACCGGGTCCTCGCCCTTCGCCGATTGGCTGGAGCGCCGGGATTCGGTGCCCGACCGTCCGGTGAACGCCAGACTCGACGTGGGGGAGTACTTGCCCACCCGCGACGAGGCATTGCTGGCCCATCGCACCCAGATCGATCCCAAGGGAGTCTTCTTCGCTCTGAGCCCGCAGGAGCAGCGCACCCTGTGGCCGTGGGAGGACTACGAACTGGGCCGGTCGCTGGTACCGGTTCATGGAGTCGAGGGCGACCTGTTCGAGGGGCTGCGATGACCGGGGCCCTGGCCCTGGGGGTGAGCCGCCTCGTCGTGCTGGCTGCCTCGGGCGAGGACGGCAAAGCCAATATCGACCCGAACACGGTCAGCCCGGGCCTCATCGGTTTCCTGGCGACCTTCGGCATCGTCGTGGTGACGGTACTGCTGGTCATCGACATGAACCGCCGCGTCCGACGGTTGCGTTTTCGCGAGCGTGCCGCCGACGCGCAGCGACGCCAGGCGCGCGCCGACGTCGACGGGCCGGACGATGACTCGTCCGGCCCGTCTCAGGGATGATCCTCGGGGTCAGGTGGTCTGACGCTCGGTGACCGTGGCCAGCAGCCCCGGGTAGAGCGGGTGCTCGGGCTCGATCCCGGTCACCGTGGCCACCACCTCCTCGGCGGTGGACTCGGCGATGATCTTCTGCAACTCCACCGCCTCGGGGTCCTCGACCGGGTCGAAACGCATGCCCGCGCCCATCGCTGCCAGCAGCGCCTCGGCGCGCATCCCCCGCTCGGCCAGTTGTGAGGCGGGGGAGACGAACCTGTCGTGCCTGGACAGTTTGCGCATCGGCCCACGTCCGACCCGCAGCGGGGTGTCCGGCAGGGCGTCGTTGGCGAAGCGCTTGAGGATCTTGGCCACGTACTCGGCCTGAGTCTGCTCCGAAACCCCGTGCTTGGCGACGATGAGCGACTTGGTCTCGTCCAGCACGGCCTCGACCTTGGCCCGGATCGCCGGGTTCAGCAGGGCGTCGGCGATGCTCGCCGCACCCTCTCCGAAGCCGAACCAGGCGATGGTGGCGTGCCCGGTGTTCACGGTGAACAGCTTGCGCTCGATGTACGGCTCGAGGTCGTCCACCCAGGTGACGCCCGGGATGTCCGGTACCGCGTCGCCGAAGGGCACCTGATGGATGGCCCATTCGAAGTAGTTCTCGACGGTCACATCCAGCCCTGCATCGCTGGCCTGGTTGGGGACGATGCGGTCGACCGCGGTGTTGGCGAAGATCGCCTTGTCGGCCAGATCGTCGGTGGTGTTGCCGAGTTCCTGGTAGGCCTTCTCGATCTCGGCCTGCAGCACGTCCGTGCCGTTGATGGCGTTCTCACATGCCATCACCGCCACCTTGGGAGCATCCGCCGGGCGTGCCGCGATCCCGGCGGCGATCGCCGGGGCGACGAACTTGAGGATCTGCACGCCGACCGCGGTGGTGACGATGTCGGCAGAGGCGATCTGCTCGGTGAGGGCCTCGGCCTGCGACGCGGAGTTGAGGGCGGAGAACCCGCGGACCGTGGTGGTCCGCGGGTTCTCGCCCACTTCGTGCACGTCGTAGGAGTCAGCCGCCTTGAGCTTGTCGATCAGAGCCTCGGCGACGTCGGCGAAGACGAGCTCGTAACCGGCCTGGCTCAGCAGGAGGCCGACGAAGCCCCTGCCGATATTGCCGGCACCGAAGTGAACAGCCTTCATGTCAGGAGTTCACCCCTCCGAGGATGTCGAGGATGTCGTCCGTCGAGGTGGCCGCCTCCAGCTTGGCGACCTGGTCCTTGTCGAGGAAGACGTCGGCGATCTTGCCGAGCAGGCCCATGTGGTCGTTGCCGGCGCCGGCGATGCCGATGACGTAGTTGACTTCCTTGCCGTTCCAGTCGATCCCGTTCGGGTACCGGACGAAGCTGATGCCCGAGTGGTCGATCATCGACTTCGCCTCGTTGGTGCCGTGCGGGATCGCCAGGCCGTTGCCCATGAACGTCGAGACCGAGGTCTCGCGCTCGTGCATCGCGTCGACGTACGCGGTGGGCACGACGCCGGCCATCACGAGCAGGTTGCCCGCCTCGGTGATCGCCCCGGCCTTGTCGGTCGCCGTCCCGTTCACCACGATCGAGTACGGGCTGAGCACCGTGGTGCCGGTGGTGGACGGTGTCTTGGTCAGGGTTGCACCAGCGGAGGACGAAGCGGCGGGCGCTGGTGCGTCCCCACCCTGGCCACCGTTGGTCTTGTGCAGCAGCTCGACGATCTCGTCGTAGCGCGGGCTGCCCATGAAGTTGTCGACCGAGACGTGGATCGCCGAGGCGGTGCGCTGCTGCGCCCGCTCGGTGAGGTCCTTGTGGGTGACCACGAGGTCGAAGGTGTCGGTGAGGGTCGAGATGGCCTTGTTGATGACCGTCACGTCCTTGTACCCGGCAGCCTGCACCTTCTTGCGCAGCACCGAGGCACCCATCGCCGAGGAGCCCATGCCGGCGTCGCAGGCGAAGACGATGTTCTTGATCGGACCGGAGTGGCCCGCGGCGGAAACCGCACCCTCGCCACCGCCGAGCTGGCCGGCCACCGATGACTTCTTGCCCTTCATCTCCTCCATCCGCGCGGTGGCGGCGGTGAGGTCGTCCTCGTCGCTGACCTTGGAGGTCTTGAGCAGGAACCCGGCGACGAGGAAGGACACCGTGGCCGCACCGATCCACGACAGAGTCACGCCGAGGTAGGACCCCGGCGCCGTCTGGGCATAGATGGCCAGGATCGATCCCGGCGCCGCTGGAGCGCGCAGGCCGGTGTCGAACAGCACGTTGATGAAGACGCCGGTCATCCCGGACAGGATCATCGCGATCACGAGCACCGGGCGCATCAGCACGTACGGGAAGTAGATCTCGTGGATACCGCCGAGGAAGTGGATGATCGCGGCACCCGGGGCGGATGCCTTGGCGGTGCCCCGGCCGAAGACGATGTAGGCCAGCAGCAGACCCAGACCGGGGCCGGGGTTGGCCTCGAGCAGGAAGAGCACCGACTTGCCGGTCTCCAGCGCCTCCTGGGTGCCCAGCGGAGTGAGCACGCCGTGGTTGATGGCGTTGTTGAGGAAGAGGATCTTGCCCGGCTCGATGAGGATCGAGGTCAGCGGCAGCAAGCCGTTGTTGACCAGCGTGTCGACCCCCGCCTCGAGGATGTTCGACAGGCCGGTGACGATCGGGCTCATGACGAAGAAGCCGAAGACCGATAGCAGCATCCCCCAGATGCCGGCGGAGAAGTTGTTGATGAGCATCTCGAAGCCGGGCGGGATCTTGTGGCTCCAGATCGCGTCGAGCTTCTTCATCGTCCAGCCGCCCAGCGGGCCCATGATCATGGCGCCCATGAACATCGGGATGGAGGTGCCGGCGATGATGCCCATGGTGGCGATGGCGCCGACCACGCCGCCACGGTGACCGTAGATGTTGTGGCCACCGGTGAAGCCGATCAGCAGCGGCAGCAGGTAGGTGATCATCGGGCCGACGAGGCCGCCGTTGGCGCTGCAGGACTCCATGCCGGTCGGCAGGGCGACCATGTCGCCCGCGGCGTTCATGATCTCGTTGGCGCAGGTGCCCGCGTCGACGCCGAAGCCGCCGAGCCGGGCGATCGGCAACCACCCGACATCGATGAAGAGCGCGGTGATCAGACCCCAGGCGATGAACGCACCGATATTGGGCATGACCATGTTGGACAAGAAGGTGCCGAACTTCTGCACGTGGACGCGAGCACCGGATCGCGACTGTGTGGCTGTGGACATGTGTCTCCTTAGGCTCGCCCGTTCAACCGCTTAAATGAGGCCGACAGGCACCCGATTGCCTGTGTTCAGGTGGTAAATGCCCGCAGTCTAGGGTGGCGACTTCAGTGAACTAGGTCACATGCGGGCGAATCGGTGGTCACAATTTCGCACCGATCTGCGGCGTTCGTGACGCCCGGACAACGCGGGAGGCTACCAGAGCCCAGGGGGTGATCGTTCGTCTCGCAGCGTGTAGTGGTATACCACCGCAGCCTGCACTCGATGGTGGGCCAGCGGCTGAGAATGATCGCCGCCCCGGCGCCGGTGAACAGCTCCGGCCTGGTTGCCGCTCCTGCGACGGTCAGGCACGTGTCGGTGCCCCCTAGCCGGTGTGTGCCTTACCCGGTGTGTGCCTTACGCGGGGATCGACCAGTCCAGTTGGTTCGTGAGTGATCGGCGACTCGCCGTATCTCTGGCGGTTCCTCCTACTGATGAGTAGCCTGCCGCCGGGGCCGGGCAATGGTGGCCGGTCCGGACGACTCCAGGAGGTCTGATGAAGGCACGACGAGGGTTCATCGCAGGCGCGGTCACCGCCGGCCTGGCGCTGACGATGGGGATGGGGACGGCTACCGCCGCGAATCCCAACACGCAACAGAAGATGGCACGGGCGATCACCACCGAGGCGGTGGTGGCCCATCTGGAAGCGCTCGAAGAGATTGCCCAGGCGAACAACGGAACCCGGGCGGCCGGCACCTCCGGCTACGAAGCCACCGCCCAGTACATCGAGACGGTGTTGCGTGGCGCCGGCTACGACCCGCAGCGGCAGTACTTCAGCTTCGACTACTTCGACCTGCTCGAGGCGAGCCTGACCGAGGTCTCGCCCACTCCCGGCGGGGTAGAACACGTCGTGATGTCGTACAGCCCGTCCACCCCGGCCGGTGGGGTGACTGGCGAGCTGGCCGCCCCCGAGGTCGTGACCGGTTGTGCGCCGGAGGATTACGCGGGAGCCGACCTGAGCGGGCAGATCGCCTTGGTCAGCCGGGGCGGGTGCACCTTCGCCGCCAAGTCGGCCGCCGCCGGCTCGGTGGGCGCCGAGGCGATCATCATCTACAACAACGTGGAGGGCACCCTGAACGGAACCCTCGGCGGAATCGACTCGGCGCAGATCCCGACCACCGGGATCACCGACGCCGAGGGCGCCCGACTGGTCGCCGAGCTCGCGGCCGGCCCCGTGGTGATGACTTTCGACGCCCAGACGTTCAGCGAGACCCGGGAGACCTTCAACATCCTCGCTGAGACCGACTCCGGCCGGGCGGACAACGTCGTCATGCTGGGGGCTCACCTGGACAGCGTCGACAGCGGTCCGGGGATCAACGACAACGGCTCGGGCTCCTCGGCGATTCTGGAGACCGCGGTGCAACTGTCGAAGGTCAACAAGCTCAACAACAAGGTGCGTTTCGCCTGGTGGGGCGCCGAGGAGTTCGGGCTGCTGGGCTCATGGCACTACATCGAGGACCTCGATGCGAACAACCCGGACGAGTTCGAGAACATCGCGACCTATCTGAACTTCGACATGGTCGGCTCGCCGAACTACATCATCGGCGTGTATGACGCCGACCAGTCCACCTATCCGGCCCCGGTCACCGTGCCCGAGGGCTCGGTGCAGACCGAGCAGGTCTTCACCGACTGGTTCGACTCCCAGGGCCAAGCGTGGGTGGACACCGAGTTCAGCGGACGGTCCGACTATCAGGGCTTCCTGGCCGCAGGCATTCCCGCGTCCGGTCTGTTCACCGGTGCCGATGACGTCAAGACCGATGAGCAGGTCGCTCTCTTCGGTGGCACGGCGGGGATCACCCACGACCCGAACTACCACACCCCCGGGGACGACCTGTCCAATGTGAACCGCACGGCGCTGGGCATCATGAGCGATGCCATCGGTGCGGCCGCCATCTCGCTGGCTCAGGACACCTCGGCGATCAACGGTAAGCGCTCGGCCGGCAAGTCCGGCAACCCGCACCCGCGCGGAGACATCCTCATGGAGGGCGTGCAGCAGGCCGCCGCCTGACGGTCAGCCCAGGGCCCGGCGTTCCATCCGGACGCCGGGCCTTGCCGTCCCCTGGACATCTACCTGCCATCCCGCGACGATCTGCCGGTCCGACGTTGAGGAGCGATCCGATCCCAGCCGACACCCGAGCCCAGAGACCCGAGCCCCGACACCCGAGCCCCGACACCCCGGCCCGGCCCGGCCCGGCCCGGCCCGCGATCACGCCGCAGGAGCGCGCCCGCGTCACCGGGGCGCCAAGCGGCCGCCGCAGGGCGGATCGCGGGCCGGGCCTCTACGCTGGCGCTGTGACTGGCACCCTCGACGTCCCGCTGCACGACACCAGGTACGGCGAGTCCGGGCCGCGGGTGGCGTTCTGCCACGGACTTTTCGGCCAGGGCAGGAACTGGACCACCTTCGCCAAGGCGCTGTCCGTGGACCATCGCGTGGTCCTGGTCGACATGCCCAATCACGGGCGCTCCGGTTCGACCCACGACTTCGACTATCACGAGCAGGCGGCCATCGTCGCCGAGCATCTGCGCTCGATCGAGGACGTGCCCTGGCGCCTGGTGGGGCACTCGATGGGCGGCAAGATCGCCATGATGGTCGCGCTGGCCGAGCCGGAACTGGTGGAGCGGCTCTGCGTGGTCGACATGTCCCCGGTGGCGTACGCCGCCAGCACCGAGATCCACTCGTACGCGACGGCCATGCAAGCCATAGACATGTCCGAGCTGGGCGGGCGCTCGGACGCCGACCAGCAGTTGCTGACCGCCGTCCCGAACGACGAGATCCGCGGATTCCTGCTCCAGAACCTGCGCCGCAAGGACGGCCGCTGGGGCTGGCAACTCAACCTGGATCTGCTTGTCGAGCGACTGGACGAACTCTCCGGCTGGCCCGAGGTCGATGCTCAGTATCCGGGGCCGGTGCTCTGGGTGGCCGGTGACACGTCCGACTACATCAAGCCCGAGTACGCCGACCGGATGCGGGCGCACTTCCCGTCCACCAGGCTGGTGACCATCAAGAACGCCGGGCACTGGGTGCACTCGGAGCAACCGCAGATCTTCGCGGAGACCCTGCGGCTGTTCCTGGACCAGGCCGCGGCGTAGGGCGAGTTGTCCCGATCTCCCGGCCGCTCAGCATGATCCACCGATGAGGCAGCCATCGACGCGAAGCGGCGTCCCAGGATCGGACCAATAGCGCGGGTCACCCGGCTGGGAAAGATCTGGTCGGCTATCGGGTCAAATCGGGGTACTCCCGGCGTCAAGCTGTGCTTATCTGAAAGGTGCCCGCGGTCGGATCCCCCGAGGGGAGCTGATGAGGAACTACGCCTGGATCGTCGTCCTGCTGGTTGCCGGCGCGCTGGCAGCGGTGTACTTCGAGGTTCCCCTGACGGGAATGGCTCACCTGCTGCTGTACATCAGCATCGCCGGGCTGGCACTGGCCTGCGGCTGGACCGGCCTGTGGCTGCGCCAGCCGCCGAACGGGGGTGCGTGGGCTCTCATCCTGGGCGGCCAGACCGTTTTCCTCGTCGCGGACGTCAGCTTCTTCCTCGAAGAACAGGCTGGGGTTCCCGCCCCCGTGTCTGCGATCCCGGATCTGCTCTACCTGTGCATGTATCCCCTGGTGATCGCGGGTTTGCGCCGGCTGATTCGTCGCGTCCAGCCTCAGCGGGACTGGCCCAGCGTGCTCGATGCCATGGTGCTGGCGATGGCGGCCACCGCGATGTTCGGTGCCCTGGTCATCGACCCCTACCTCGACGATCCGGGGCTGTCGCCGATCGAACGGGTGATCTCGATCGCGCTGCCGGTGATGGATATCGCCCTGGTCGCGATCGCGGCGCACCTGCTGGCGAGCGTCCGGCTGATTCGGCCTCCCTTCATCCTGCTCTTCACCGGGTTGGTCAGTCTGCTGATCGGCGACCTCATCTACGGCATTCGCAACGCGGCCGGGTCCTTCACCACGGGTGGGCCCGCCGACGGGTTCTGGCTGGGCTTCTACGCCTTGATCGCGGCCGCGGCACTGCACCCTGCCATCGCCATCCCGCTCAAACCCCGCGGGCGTCCCCTGGACATGACTCGACGCGGCATTGGTCTGCTGGGAGCCGCGGCGATCAGCGTCCCGGTGTTGGACGCGCTCCTGGGCAACTCAGGCAGCCGCGGGTTCATCATGTTCTGCTCGGGAGCAATCTCCCTGCTGGTGATCCTGCGGCTGGCAACCATGATCCAGGTCATCACCGCGCAGGAACGGCTCGCCCGCCATGGTTCGATGCATGACGCGCTGACCGGGCTGCCCAATCGCACCATGCTGCGCATCTACTTGAACGACCACGCCAGCAATACCCTGCCCGATGGGAGAACGGGAGTTCGGGAAGCGGACAGGCTCCGCTGCCCGGACCATGACCTCGCCCTGCTCTACCTTGACCTGGACGATTTCAAACGAGTGAACGACGCCCTCGGTCACGATGCCGGGGATCAGATGCTGGCCGCGATCGCCCGTCGGATGCGTGAGGCGGTGCGCGAGGGGGACCTGGTGGCCAGGCTTGCCGGGGACGAGTTCGCGATCCTGTTGACCGATGTCCAGGACGACAAGCAGGTTCAGGGGATCATCGGGCGCCTACGCGAGGGGATCCAGCAACCCCTCACCCTCGGGGGGCTCACCATGGACCCGGCGGTCAGCATCGGCGGGGTGATCGCCCGGTGCGGCGAGGTGTGCGACTTCGACCTTCTGCTTCGAGAGGCCGACTCGGCGATGTATGAGGCCAAGACAAACGGTAAGGCGCGGTACCGGGTGCGCCGGGCGGGGACCCGGGGCGGCCCGGCCATTCCCAGCCCGACTCGATGAACACCCTGGAGGCGGGGGACGGTGCACGATCGAACACGACCTGCTGCCGTAACGATCAGCCCTCGCGACGCGGGACGGCTCTACACCGTTCCCGGGCATAGCCGCTCGGAGTGGATCGCCGCCTCCAAGGGACGCGAGCCGCGCCAGCCGTGCCGCACCAGGTCGGGCACCTCCTGCAATCGAGTCACCGGCCCGATACACAGCCAGGCGATCGGGCGCACGGTCCGGCCGGGGTCCAGCCCGACGAACCGTGCCAAGAACTCCTCCTGGTAGAAGGACACCCACCCCACACCCAAGCCCTCTGCGGTGGCGGCCAGCCACAGGTTGGCGATCGACAGCACCGCTGAGAACAGGCCGGCGTCGTCGATGCTCTGTCGGCCGAGAACGTGGGGTCCGCCGCGCGTCGGGTCGTAGGTGACGACCACGCCGGTGCCGGACTCGACCACCCCGTCGATCTTGATCGGGTCGAAGGTGGCCCGGCGTTCGGGCGGCAGCGACTCGGCGAATCGATGCCGGCACTGCGCAACGTGTTCAGCGAACCTGGCCAGACGCTGCTGGTCGCGCACGACGACGAAGTCCCACGGCTGGGTGTTGCCCACGCTGGGTGCGGCATGCGCGGCGGCCAGCACCCGCCGCAGCACCACCTCGTCCACCGGTGAGCCGGTGTACTCGGCGCGCACGTCGCGCCGGCTGCGGACCACCCGGTAGAAGGCCTCACGCACCTGGTCGGGGGTGAGTGCCTCACCACCGGGCGCTTCGGGCTCCGGGAGGTGCGGTGACTGCGGCAGGCCATCGTCGCCCCGGGCCGGATCGCCGGCGAGTGCGCGGGCCTCGCCCGTCGCCACCTCCGCCGCCATTGCGGGTGCGCCCAGTCGCCCACTCGCTGAAGGGGTTTCGGTCTGCGACGCGTCCCCGGCCTCAGGCGTGGTCAAGGGCGTCCTTCAGGGCGGCCAGCAGAAGAGCCACCCGGTCCGGACGAGCATTGTGGCCCATCAGCCCTATCCGCCACACCGAGGAGGCGAACTCGCCTACGCCGGCGCCGATTTCGATGTCGTACCGGTCGAGCAGATAGCTGCGAACCTGCGCCGAGTCCACCCCCTCGGGCACCTTGACGGTGGTGAGCTCGGGCAGCCGGAAGCCTTCCGCGGCAAAGAGTTCGAGCCCCAGCTCGTGCAGCCCGTCGGCCAGTAGCGAGCCGGCCGCCTGGTGCCGGGCCCAGACCTGCTCGAGCCCTTCCTCGAGGATCCGCTCCAGCGCCGCGTGCAGGCTGGCCACCATCGCGGTCGGAGCGGTGTGGTGATACGTGCGACCGCCACCCCGTGCCTCGCCGACATAGCCGCCGAGCAGGCCGAGGTCGAGATACCAGGACGACGGTCGTTCCACGCGACGGGCGAAGGCTCGCTCGGAGATGGTGAAGGGTGCCAGCCCGGGAGCGACTCCCAGGCATTTCTGGGTACCCGCGTAGCCGACGTCGATTCCCCAGTCATCGGCGCGCAGTTCGATACCGGCGATCGAGGTGACCGCGTCGACGATCAGCAGCGCGTCGCCCTTGCCGGCCCCGAGCGCGGCGATATCCGAACGCACCCCGGTCGAGGTCTCGGCATGGACGGCGGCGATCACCGCCGGCGACGGGTGGGCCGAGAGCACCCGGTCGGCGTCCACCGGCTGCCCCCATTCGTGCTCCACCGCGATGACGGTGGCGCCACAGCGCTCGGCGACCTCGCACATCCGCCGGCCGAACAGGCCGTTCACCGCGATCACCGCGACATCACCGGGATGGATCGTGTTGACGAAGGCCGCTTCCATCCCCGCGGATCCGGTGGCCGACAGCGGCAGGGTGCGCCGGTTGGTGGTACCCCAGACAGTGCGCAGCAGGTCGCAGGTGGCGTCCATGAGCTCGAGGAAGGCAGGGTCCAGGTGGCCCAGCAGGGGTGCCCCCAGCGCCAGGGTGGCCTCCGGATACGGGTTGCTCGGACCGGGGCCGAAGAGATGGCGCTCGATCAACATGGGTTCTCCTTGATCACGGGGGGTGCTCGTAGAACCTACTCAGCCCGGACGCTCCCGGCGCCCCGAGGTACCCAGATTCCGCCTTATGGTTCGAATGAGATGTAACACCTACAGGTCGGTCGGCCGACGTCCGATGTCGGACCCGGCTGTCAGGATCGCGGGAAGACCGATGAACAGCGTCGGTACACCGTGTCGATACACATCGGGAGTGGACGAGATGATCGCGGGAGGTTCGGCGGCGCAGCAGGCGCACCTGGCGCTGCAGCGTGCCCGCCATCACGAGGCGCAGGCTGAGCAGGCGCACGCGGAGGTGGGGCGCTTCACCGCTGCCGCCACCACCGAACGCCGGGTGGTGGATCAACTCGGCCGGCTGAGCGCCCACGGGTACGCCGTGCTGGCTGACCGGGCGTGGCCGGGCAGTGCGGTCGCCAACGTGGACTGCGTCGTGGTCGGGCCGGGCGGGGTGTTCATCGTCGACCCGAAATGTTGGGCCGAGGTGACCTTCCACGACGGGCGGATACACCGAGCCGGCGAGGACGTCACGCCCTCACTGTCGGGTCTCGCCGACTTGGCGGACACCACTCGCGACGCCCTGGCCGAGGTCGGTCTGCCGCCCCGGCAGGTGCACCCCGTCGCGGTACTGGCCGGCTGGGGCGAGTTGAGCCGGATGATCGGCGGAGTCGAGGTTGTCGGGGAGCGAAGCCTGCTGGCCCGGATCGTCGGTCACGGCGAGCGCTTGCGTCCGGATCAGGTGGACGCGGTGACGGCCGCGTGTATCGGGCTCTTCCCCTCGGTGGCGGCCCGCAACCCGCGAACCGAGAGGGTGGTCCAGCCCCGTCCGCCGAAGCAGCGCACGCAGGCAGATCCCGATCAGGTCGGGTCGGCCTCCTGCGCGAGCGGACCTCTGGCGGAATCCGGACTCGACGGCGGTCCGTCATCACCGGACGCGGCGCCGGATCAAGCGACTCCGCATGCGCCCTCAACCGGGTCGGTCCCCTCGCACGAAACACTCTCGCTACTGTCCGAGGCCGAACTCCACGAGGCAGTGCTGGGCGGCAAGCTGCGTGCTCCGATCGAGGAGTGGATGAGCTTCCTGCATCCCGATCAGGCCCGTCTGGTGCGTCGGAGCGCCTCCGGACCGGCAAGGCTTCGGGGTGCGGCCGGCACGGGAAAGACCGTTCTCGCCCTGCACCGGGCCGCCTGGTTGGCGCACATCCGGCCCGACCGGATCCTGGTGACCGGTTTCGTCAAGACCATTCCCGCTGTCATGAAGGGGCTGTATCAGTCGTTGGCACCGGAGTCTGCATCTCGGGTGGACTTCATGAGCGTGCATGCCGTGGCCGGCCGGCTGCTGGGTGAGGCGGGGGTGCATCCGCGGATTTCCGATCATGGGGGCAGGCTGGAGTTCGAGCGCGCCTGGTCCCGGGTCGGGGTGAGGGGGCTGCTGAGCCGTGGCCCGCTCGATCGTGACTATTGGCGCGAGGAGATCGACGCGGTCATCAAGGGCCGCGGGCTGACTGATTTCGACGCGTACGCAGCCTTGCGTCGGGTCGGTCGTCGGTATCCCTTGTCGGCGGAACAACGCGTGGCCGTCTGGGATCTGTATCTCGCCTATCAGCAGTGCCTGCAGGCCAGGGGCGAGGTCGACTTCAATGACGTACTCATCCAGGCAGAGCAGTTCGCGCGTCGGGAGCGGCCTGGCAGCCGCTACGGCACCGTGATCGTCGACGAGGTGCAGGACCTCACCTGCGTCGGGCTACGGCTGCTGCACAACCTCGTCGGCGATGCGGCTGACGGCCTGCTGCTGGTCGGCGACGGGCAACAGGCCATCTACCCCGGCGGATTCACCTTGGCCGAGGCCGGCGTGGACGTGCGTGGCCGCTCGACCGTCTTGCGCCGCAACTATCGCAACACCGTGGAGATCCTGGCTGCCGCTCAGCGGGTGGTGGCCGGAGACCGGTTCAGCGACCTGGACGATCTGGAAGAACTTGGCCAGCGGGACGTGATCGTCACCAGGCATGGGCCCGAGCCGGCCTTCGTCACGAGCACCTCGCGCGCCGCTGTGGATCGGGCTTTGGTCGAGGAGATCGACCGCATTCGAGAACTCCCCGGTCGTGACCTCGCGGGGATCGGCGTTCTCGTTCCCGGTGGCAGCGACGTGCACAGGTATCTGGGCCTGCTGGCCAAGCGCCGGATACCGGCGATGAATCTGGAGGACTATCAGGGTCGGCCCGTCGCCAAGGTCAAGGTCGGCACCTACCACCGAGCCAAGGGGCTCGACTTCGCTCACGTCCTGCTGCCCGGCTGGAGGCTGCCGGAGGCCAAGCGCGGCGACACCGAGTCCGAGTCCGCGCTGCGCGAGCGGGTCGAGCGGGACCGGCGCACCTTGTTCGTGGCGATGACCCGAGCACGCGACGAACTGTGGCTGGCTCAGGGGCCTGGCTGAGAGGTGACATTGGGCTGGTCGACCCGGTCGGTGGGCCAGATCCAGGACGACATCCAGTCCGCCAGGTGGCCGGGCGTCAGTGGCCGGGAGAACAGGTAGCCCTGCAGGCGGTGGCAGCCCAGGGAGACCAGGGCGGCGCGTTGCTCCTCGGTCTCGATTCCCTCGGCGACCGTTGTCGCACCGAGGTGGCGGGCCACTTCGATGACGAACCGGATGAGGTCGCTGCCCTCGGACGGTCGCATCGCCTCCTGCACCAGGCTGCGGTCGATCTTGATCTGGTCCAGCGGGAGCGAGCGCAGGTAGGTCAGGCTGGTGAAGCCGGTGCCGAAGTCGTCGATGGAGACGCGCACTCCGAGTTCGCGAACCTTGCGCAGTGCGTGTACGGCACGGTCCATGTCCTCGATGAGCGCGGTCTCGGTGACCTCGATGACAAGCCGCTCCGGGTTGAGTCCGGAGTACTCCAGGGCTGAAGCCACGTCGGCGGCCAGATCCCCGGCGGCCAGGTGGCGTCCGGAGATGTTGACGCCGATCGCCACCGCCGACAGTTGTCGATGCGACTGCCAGGCCTGCCCTTGGGCGCAGGCGGCGCGCAGCACCCACCGGTCGATGTCGAGAATGAGTGAGGAACTCTCGGCAACGCCGATGAAGTCCCCCGGCGGGACCGGACCGAAGCCGGGTCGCTTCCATCGCAGCAACGCTTCCACCTCGGTCGCCTTCCCGGTGACCGAGTCGAGGATCGGCTGGTAGTTGAGGTGGAGTTGGTTGTCGTCGAGCAGCGCCAGAGCGAGGGCTTCCTCGGTGTGCTTGCGGGACTGGATGCGTTCGTGCAGCACCTCGTCATACATCCGTACGCTGCCCGGCCCGTGCAGCTTGGCGTCGTAGACGGCCAGGTCGGCTCGCTGCAGCAGCACCATCGCGTCGTTGCTGGGGCACGAGGTCACCGATTCGGGCCACAGCGCGACGCCGGCACAGGCGCGGGTACGCAGTTCGAGCTCGCCGATCCACTGCGAGTTCTCGATCACCGACAACGCGCGGGTGGCCATCGCCATGGCGTCGTCGGGGCTGGCGTGGGTGCGGGCCAGTAGGAGGAACTCGTCACCGCCCAGTCGAGCGGCCAGGTCGCCCACCCGCACCACCCCGGACAGCCGCCGGGCGATCTCGCGCAGCACCCGGTCGCCGGTGGCGTGCCCGTAGGTGTCGTTGATGACCTTGAAGCCGTCCAGGTCGATGAAGACGATCACCAGGGTGAGGTCGCGGTGGCGGGAGCTTTCGATGCAGTCGTTGAGGTAGGTGATAGCCGCCGCCCGGTTGGCGATGCCGGTGAGCGGATCGTGACTCGCCTCGTGTGCGAGTCGCGAGCGCAACTCCTGCTGGGTGTGAACCGAGTCCGAGAGCACCTGCATGGACTGTTGCAGGGCCTCCCCGAGGGCGCCCGGCAGAGGCTCACGCAGCACGGGATCGTCCAGGGACAGGGTGGCCAGGGCCTCGGACTGGCGCCGGACCTGACGCAGGTTCGTCACTAGATCGTTGATGGCGCGCGAAGCGTCGATGAATTCGGGAGGTCCGCGCAGCGGTAGCGGGGGGACGTCCAACTCGCCCTCACCCACCCGGCGGGCCAGCGCGGTGAACCGCGAGGTTGATCGCAGGATCGTGCGGGCGAAGTAGAAGGAGGACACCAGGGAGAAGATGAGCAGCGCGAAGGCGATCGCCGCCAGCCGTCGGGTCTGGGCGACCGCCTCGTCGATGTGCTCGATGGTGTGGGTGCGCAGATGCTCGGCGGCAGCGGTGGGCAGGTGGGCGACAGCCTGGTTTGCCGCGTCGAAGCGCGCCTGGGTGCCGGCGTACGGGTCGTCGGGGCCTTCCTCGGGTGGAGTGCGTTGGCCCTCCAAGGCGTCGTTCACCTGCCACTGCAGTGCCGTGATCGTAGGTTTTGCCGCGTCCCAGGCGGTGGAGGTCGCACCGGCGGTCTGTTGGTCGAGCGCCTCAGTGGCCTGAGTGATCTGCTCGTTGGTGGCGGCCAGCTTCGACCGCAGGGCGACCCGGTCGAAGGAGACGGCTTGGTAGTAGTCGAGCAACTGAGCCTCGAGTTGCTGGGTAACCGTGCTGAGCGTCACCGCGGCCTGCAGGGTAGCCACATACCGGGTGATATCGGTGGCGTCCACCTCGACGCTGGCCACGGCGATCCGTTCCGACACCGCTGTCACCTCGTGCTGGATCTGTCCGGCAAGGCTGTCGTAGCCGCCCTGGATCACCGAACACTTCACGGCGTTGAGGTCGTCCTGCTCCCGGTAGACCGCGAAATCGCCGGGGACGATGGGGCGCACGGACGGACTCAACTCGTTCAGCCGCTGGTCGGTCTCGGCGCGGGCAGCGAGGGTCTCCTCAGGGCTGGCGGGCGACGCTGGACGTGAGCCGGGCGTGGAACAGGTCGCCCGCTCCTGGAGGATCGCGTCGTGTGCGCGCACCAGGGCGACCAGCGAATCGAGATCGCTCTGCACGGTCTCGGCGAGCACGGTCTGCCGGTGCAACTGAACCAGGTAGGGCACCGCGAGAAAGCCGGCCAGCAGCAGAGGGATGCAGACCGCGCCGAGCAGTCGAGCGGCGACGGAGGAGAAGTGCCGGCGGGCCGGCGGACGGATGCGCATCCGGTCGCCTCAGCCGGGTACGGCAAAGATCGTGTCCAGATCCGCGCGTAACCGCTCGGCCTCGGCGGCGACATCCATGGCCGGGTCGCTGCGCAACATGGTGCCGAACTCGGTGAGGCGGTTCTCCGCGTCGAGGTGGTTCGGCATCCACGCTTCGTGGTTTGGTACGTCGGAGTGGTCGAGGCTGGCCACTGCCACCGACCAGTGGACGCCTTGGGGGAACTCCTCGTCGAGCGCGGCCAGGAATCCGTCCTGGAGGTCCTGTCGGGCCGGGAACGCCCCATACACCTGCAGCAGCTCTGAGGTCTGTGAGCCGAGCAGGTACTCCATCACTGTGAATGTTTCGTCTGGATGCTCGGACGACTTGAGAATCCGAAAGGTGTCGGAATGGAGGTTCGATGTCGCGGTTCCGTCATATGTGGGGACGACTGCCACATCGAAGAACTCCTGGGGGTTGCCGTCCCCGTCGCGCAGGCTGGCGTTGTACCAGAGGTGGCTCAGCGACATGGCGACGTTGCCGCTGTTGAAGGCATTGTCACGGTCGAGCCGCTCACCGGCCTGTTCGTCCGCGGTCGGGGCGGCCCGTTGGGTCCAGATCAGGTTGTGGTACCAGGTCCACTGGGCCAGCCAGGCTGGCGGGATGGTCGCGCTACCGTCCTGGGCGCGCAGGTACCCGGGCTTGAAGAACGTCCCGAGGGAGCGGGGATCGGTGATCCACTGGAAGTCCATCCCCCACTGGACGATCTCCTGCGGGTTGAAGTCCGGGTCCTTGGCTGTGTGGCCGGCAGCATCGCGGGTCAGGGACAGGGCGAGGTCGGTGAGGGCGTCCATGTTCCATTCGCCGCCCGCATAGGGTGCGCCGAACTGTTGCGGTGGTGTCTCCAGGCCTGCCTCGGCGAAGAGCGATCGGTTGAAGTAGATCATCGCCGGGTAGACGCCATAGGGGATGGCGGTCAACGTGCCATCGGGTTCGCGCAGGGTGTCGAGTTGTTTGGGGGCGTACTGCGATACATCAAAGCCGTGCGAATCGATGTAGGGCTGCAAGTCGAGGAACTGCCCGTGGAAGGCGGCGGCGCCGCCGATGCCGACCGGCCCGATGAGGTCCGGGGGGTCGCCGTCGGTGATCCGCTTGTCCAGCACCGTGTTGGCCACCCGGTTGGCGGCAAACTCCACATGAAGCTCGATGCGGTCCTGAGACTCGTTGAAGTGCTGGACCACGTCTCGTTGTGCGGCAACTTGATCGCGTCCCGATCCAGTTCCAAGGCCGACAAACCAGTTGACCACAACGCGATCAGAGGATGTAATGTCCGAATTGGCGGTACACGATGTCAGGACGAATAGCATCGATGCCAGCACTGCCGCAAATAGAGTCCTGGCATGCGACAGTCGCCCCCCGCCGAGGAGGTGCACCCGCATCCGCCAATTGGACCACATCCAGGTGCTCCACCCACCCAAAGTTGGAGATTTCCCTCTGCACCCGTGCGGTTTCGGGTCAGGCGGCGACGGCGCGAGCAGCCAGGAAGAACTCCATCGGCAACGAATGTTCGAGCCGCCACCAGATGGCGATCGGCCGCTCTCCCTCGTGCCGCTGATATTGGGCCGGTCCGAGGAAGAGATAGGGCGAGGTCCCGAACTCGCCTCGCTGTTCGAGGCGGGCGAAGAGCAGGACCCGGCTTGAGCCGGTGAGGTACCTGCGGGCGGTGGGCGAGGCCAGAGTCGTGCGCGACTGGGACTCCCAGTGGAAGACGGTGGGGCTCACCGGGTAGTCGCGGTACAAGGTGGTGGGGGAGTAGTCGGCCTCGGACTTCTTCAGGGTGATGAAGAGCGCGTCGATGTTGTGGGCCTGGATGTACGCGACCCCTTCGCGCATCGTGCTGGGCGCCCGCGGAAAGTCGAGTGCCTCCAATGCCTCCTCACGCGAGTACGAGGCGTGCACCCGCAGCCCGAGCCTGGCGAGTTGCCCGGTCAACGCGATGGTGAGGTGTCGGGACTGGTCGAAGGACAGGCCGACAACCTGGCGCAACTCCTCGCGCACGGCCGGCTCGGCCCGCAGCGCCGCCAACCCCTCGGCCGCAGGGTCGACGAAGCCTGCATGGTCGGGCCAGCAGGAGGTGACGAGCATTCGCGCCAGCCGCTGGTCGCCTTCGTCGAGATCGGCGAAGGCCGGCGTCCTGTCGTCCAGGAGACGTTGGTAGCCGGCCGCGCGATGGGGGTCGTCGACGTGGGCGAAGGCCCGGACGCGCCTGAGCAGTTCGGCTTCGCGCGGCCCGGGTGGTCGGGTGGCCAGCCCGGCGTCACGGCGCAACTGAGTCCACGACCGTTGGCCCTGCCGGAGGATGTCGGCGAGCCGCACGTGGGATTCGGACAGAAACGTGGCCAGGTCTTCCTCGGCGTAGTCGCGTGCGGTGCGGACCAGCTCCGGCCAGCGGCGCGTCAGGTGGGTGCGCAGGGTGGACAGCACGGCCTCTTGCGCCTGCTCCTCCAGGACGATCTGGCAGCCTGCCGGCAGAAAGGGAAAGCCGTGTTCGGCGGCGGAGATGAGTCCGTTGCGGGTCAGTCCGGTCAGGGCTCGCAGGCGCTGGTCGAAGCGGAACTCCCGATGCTGATGCCCGACGAAGTCCAGGGCGGTGAGCACCGCCTTGTCCCGGGTTCGACGCAGTCCCCGGCCGAGTTGCTGAACGAAGATCGTCGCGCTCTCGGTGGGCCGCAGGAAGAGCACGGTGTCGATGGCCGGCAGGTCGAAGCCCTCGTTGAACAGGTCGGCGGTGAAGAGCACGTTGACCCGGCGCGCCTCGAGGTCCGCCACCGCCTGGCGGCGGGCGGTCGGTGACGTACGCCCGGTGACGGCCAGCGCCGGAATGCCCGCCTCGGTGAAGACGGTCGCCATGAACTCCGCATGGTCCACGCCGACGCAGAAGCCGAGGGCTCGCATCGCCAGCGGATCGATCACCTTGTCGGTGACGGCCTTCAGCACCAGCCTCGCCCGAGCGTGGTTGCCGGTGTACAGGGTGGACAGCTCGGCGTCGTCGTAGCGTCCACGGCGCCAGGTGAGGCTGCTCAGGTCGGTGTTGTCGGCGATCGCGAAGTAGTGGAATGGGCAGAGCAGGTCGGCGCCGAGTGCATCCCACAGTCGCAGCTCGGCGGCGGTTCGTCCGTCGAAGTAGCCGCGGACGTCCAGCCCATCGGCGCGCTCCGGAGTGGCGGTGAGCCCGAGCAGCTCCCGTGGCCGGAGGTGGTCGAGGAGGCGACGGTAGGTGGCAGCCTCGGCGTGGTGGAACTCATCGATGACCACCACCTCGAAATGCTCGGCGGGGATGTCCTGCACTCCGTAGGCGGTGAGCGATTGCACACTGGCGAAGACCTGTCGCCACCGTTCGGGCCGCCGACCACCGACATAGAGCTCGGCGAACGTGTTGTCCCGCAGCACCTCCCGGTAGGTGCGCAGAGCCTGGGTGAGGATCTCTTGACGGTGCGCGACGAAGAGCAGGGTTGGCCGGGTCCCGGCCTGGGGGTCACACAGCTCCCGGTAGTCCATGGCAGCGACCACCGTCTTCCCTGTTCCGGTCGCAGCAACCAGAAGATTGCGGTGCCGGTCGTGAGCCAGGCGTTCGGTTGCCAGCGCGTCGAGCATCGTCTGCTGGTGGGGATAGGGCCGCACATCCAGCCCGGCGAGTGAGATGACCCGCCGATCGACTCCGCTCCCGCCGGCAGCCTCGGCGAGCGCATCGTCCAGCCGGTCCCGATCTCTGTCAGGGTCGTACGGCTCGAAACTCTCGTCGTTCCAATATGAATCGAAGGTTGCCCGAGATTTCGCCAGGAGGGCCGGAGTGGTCACATGCGAGAGCCGGACGTTCCACTCCACGCCATCGAGCAGCGCGGCTCGGCTCAGATTGGACGAACCCACGTAGGCAGTGTGAAAACCCGTGTTGCGTTGAAAGATCCATGCTTTGGCGTGCAACCGGGTGCGTTCGATGTCGTACTGCACTCGTACCTGGGCGCCGAAGTCCCGCACCAGGCGGTCCAAGGCCCGGGCCTGGGTGGCTCCGAGGTAGGTGGTGGTGATCACCCGGAATGGCACCCGGTTCTCGCGCAGCCGAGCGAGTTGTGGTTCCAGCAACCGCAGGCCCGGCCAGCGGACGAAGGCGCAGAGCAGATCCACCTCGTCCGCGGTGTCGATCTCGGCGCGCAGTTCAGCTCCGAGAGAGGGCTCCGCCTTTGAGTTCGTCAGCAGCGCCGACTCCGACAGCGGCGTGCTCGGCCGCACATCGGGGTAGCGGCGCACTCCGGGTCCGGCCGGTGGCGCGAGCCGGAGAAGCTGGCGGGGCGGAGACGAGACGGTGTCGTCGGGCTCGTCCAGGACCGAGACGATGTCGTTGACCAACCGCAGGCGGCGGGCCGGGTCCTGATGTGAGCGCACCGCCCGCTCCACCAGTTCGGCGATATGGCGGGCCAGCACGTGCGGTTGATCCGCGTCGTCAACCGCACGAACCTGTTCGTCAAGGCGTTCGGTGGTGGTCAGCCGCCGCAGGATCCGCTCGGTCAGCAGGGTCTCGTGCAGACCTTCCTCCACGACGCCGGCCCCCTGCCCTGAGCCAGCGGGTCAGCGCGGCCCGACGATGGCGAACCAGCCGCCCTGAGGGTCGGTGGCCACCGCGATGTGAGCTCCGCCGGGTACCTCGGCCGGCCCGTGGTGGATCGACCCACCGCCGCCGGTGATCCGGGCGATGGCGGCCTCGACGCCGTCCACGCCGAAGTACGGGAGCCAGGCCGAGCGCGGGGCGTCGCCGAGCGGCATGATGCCCCCGATGTCATTGCCGTCGATGCCGAACAACTGGTAGGTCCCCATCTCGCCCATGTCCATCGCCTCACCCGTGGCCCAGGCGAATCGCTTGGCGTAGAAGGCGAAACCCGCTTGCGGGTCCGTGGTCATCAGGTCATGCCAGTTGCCGTGGCCGGTTGCCTGCTGGTTGAACGCGGGGCTGCCCATCGGGCCCTCCATCGGCGCAGGCTGCAGGATGCCGAAGACCGCACCCTGGGGGTCGGCGCAGATCGCGAAGCGCCCGGTGCCGGGGATGTCCATCGGCTGCACGGCGACGCTGCCGCCGTCCTGCGCGATCGCGGCGGCCGTTGCGTCACAGTCATCGCTGGTGAAGTAGAGCACCCAGCTCGGCGGGACGTCCGCCTCGGGGACCGGGCCCAGCCCGGCCACCATCCCACCGTCCGAGGCGGTGGCCAGGTGATAGGTCATCCCCGGCATGCCGGAATCGGCGACGGTCCAGCCGAGGGCGTCGGCGTAGAAGGCTCCGGCGGCGGCCAGGTCACTGGTGTTGAGTTCGTACCAGCAAGGGGTGCCGGCGGGGACGGACGGTGCGGTGGGCTCGGTCATGGGGTCAGCCTGCCACGAGACAGGGCTGAGCGCTGGCGAGTGCCGCGCATCGGGCCCAGGGTTGAGCTGTCACCCCCTCGTCAACGCCGATTCGAGAAGTGTCCGCGTCAGGACTCAACAAAACTGGGCCCTACTGACGGTTGTGTGGGTGGTTTTATTTGGTGTTGGTGACTGTTATTTGGGTGGGTAGGGGTGGGCATAGGCCGCTGCGGGTGAGCATGGCCATGGAGATGAGGGCGTGTGGGG
>JBKECN010000059.1:0-6374 GCA_047974565.1 Actinomycetales bacterium | reverse complement strand
GACCACGCGCCCCCAGGAGATAGAGCACGAGCGTGACCGCGAAGAAGAGCAGCAGCCGGAAGAGCGAGTAACGCGCGAAGGGACTCATCGAAGATCACCCGATCCCAGCGTACGAGTGCTGACCGGTGAAAACGACATTGACGACGGTGAAATTGATGATGATGCCGATGAAGCCCGCCAGGGCGAGGTAGGTGGCGCGTCGGCCGTCCCAGCCGCGGGTGGCGCGGGCGTGCAGGTAGGCCGCGTAGATCGTCCAGACCACGAAGGTCCAGACCTCCTTGGGGTCCCAGCCCCAATACCGTCCCCAAGCCTTCTCCGCCCAGATCGCGCCGGCGACCAGGGTGAAGGTCCACAGCGGAAAGGACAGGGCGATCAGCCGGTAGCCGAGCCGGTCCAGGACCTGCGCCGAGGGCAACTTGGCCATCAGTTCCGGGGCCCGGCCGGACTGGGCGACCAACTGCAAGATCTGCACGCTGAAGGCGACCGTGAACAACGCACTGGAGATGAAGGCGATCGAGACGTGGATGATCAGGAAGGGGCTCTGCAGCGCCGGCACCAGTTGGGCAGCCTGGGTGTACAGCACGGTCATCGCCAGCCCGAGGGTCAGCAGCACCGGACCGACCGCGAAGATCCCGAAGGAACGCAACTGCGGGCGCCACCGGCTCAGGCCGAGGTAGACCAGCGTCACCACCAGCGAGCCGGTGAGCGAGAACTCGTACATGTTGGCCCAGGGAACGCGCTGGACGGACAGGCCGCGCAGCACGACGGCGCCCAGGTGCAGGGCGGCCGCCAGCCAGGTGAGGGCGACGGCGATGCCGAGCGCCTTGGAGATCCGGTCAGGTGCGGACGGTGCCGGGTCGGCGGCCGACACAGACGCCGGTGGGTGGGCCGGGCCGCTTTGCCGTCCGCCGCTCGCCCCGCCCGCGCCAACCAACGCGGCGGCCTCTTCGGCAGGGGCCTGCTGCGGCCGGGCCGGACGAGACCGCCCGGCCAGGTCAGCGCTGAAGGCGAGCAGGGCGAGTGCGTAGACCACCATGGCCGAGTAGACGAGCAGGTTGCTCATCTCGGCGAAGGTCTGGTTGACCATCAGGTCACCCTTTCGTCGTCGTCGTGGCCCGCCACACCGGCCATCACCTCGTCGACCTCGGCGCCCAGCCGAGGGTCGTCGCTGCGGGCCAGCGCCGCCACCTGGATCAGCGTACGACCCTGCCCGCCGACCGGACGCACCCAGACCCGCCGACGCGGGACGAACAGCGAGGTGGCCAGGCCGAGCATCGCCAACGCGGCGAAGCCCAACGCCCAGCCGCGGGCCGGGTCGGTGCGGAACTGCAGGGCGGCGAACCGGTCGACCCGTTCGAGGGTGACCGAGCCGAGACCGTCCGGCAGGGTGACGGAGTCGCCGGGGGCGAGCATCGCGGTGTAGGGGCGTCCGTCCTGCTGGAGTTGGGTGAGGGCGTCGGTGTCGAGCCGGTAGACCGACTGCGGCGCGCCCTGGTCCAGGCCGAGATCACCGGTCCACACGTTGAGCAGCAGCCGAGGGTTGAGTTGGTCCGGGAAGACCGACACGGCCTGCCCGTTGCGCACGTCCATCGACGGCAGGAAGACCCCCTGCAGGCCCAGTTGCGGGGACATGTCCGGCACTTTGACCACGCCGGTCGAGGTGTACATCGCGTCCTGGGCGAGGAAGACCACGGGACCGGAGGAGACCACCCGGCCGGTGCCGTCGCGCACGGTGATGATCGGGGCGTAGCCGTTGCCCTGCAGGTAGACGCTGGCGCCGTCGATGTCGAGCGGGTGATTGACCTTGATGACCTCGTGGCGGGGCTCGGCGCCGGGCCGCTCCACGACGGTCACTGTCGCCTCGAAATCGCGGGCGGCGGCGAACTGGTTGCCGCCTGCTGCGGTCTCGAACCGGGCGGTGAGACCGTCCAGGGTCAGCCGGAAGGGCTGCAGGTCGTTGTCGTCCACCCCGGCGCCCAGGTCGATGCTGTCGTACTGGCTCACCACGTTGGCGAAGCCCTGGCCCTGGGTGATGATCGCCTGGCCTCGGTAGGAGAACAGGGACGAGGCCGCGAGCGCGAAGAGCAGCCCGAGCAGGGCCACATGGAAGAGCAGATTGCCGGTCTCGCGCAGGTAGCCGCGCTCGGCGCTGACGCTGCCGTCCGCACGCAGGTCGACCCGGTAGCGACGCCGCCGCAGCACCTGAACGGCGCGGCTGCTGACCTCCTGGGGAACCAGATCGGTGCCACGCTCGACATAGGCCGGCAGCCGCTCCAGCCGGGCCGGGGTGCGCGGCGGCCGGGCCCGCATCGCGGCCAGGTGCACCCGGGTGCGCGGGATGACGCACCCGATGAGCGAGATGAACAGCAGCAGGTAGATCGCGGAGAACCAGGGCGAGGAGTAGACGTCGAAGAAGCCCAGCCGGTCGAGCCACCGGGAGGTCGTCGGGTTGTCGGCGATGAACTCGGCCACCTTGGTGGGGTCGACGCCCCGCTGGGGGAAGATCGACCCTGGCACTGCGGCGATCGCCAGCATCAGCAGCAGCAGCAGCGCGGTGCGCATGCTGGTCAGCGATCGCCAGGCCCAGCGCATCCACCCGACCGGCCCGAGGGTGGGCAGGTTCGGCTCGGCCTGGCGGGTCGGGGTGGTGACCATCAGATCACCGTCCGGAAGCCGTTGCCGGACTCGAGCCAGATCCGGATCTGGTCGACCCAGGCGATCCACACCCCGGTGACCAGGGCCAGGCCGACGGCCACCAGCATCGCGCCACCGAACCTGGCCACCCCCCGCTTGTGCTCGCGCAGCCAGCGCATTCCCGAGCCGCGGCCCAGGCCGGCGGCGACCAGCAGGAAGGGAATGCCGAGCCCGAGGCAGTAGGCGAAGGCGAGGATGGCTCCCCGGGTGGCTCCCCCGGCCGAGACCGACAGCAGGGCGACCGCGCTGAATACCGGCCCGATGCACGGGGCCCAGCCGAGCCCGAAGACCACGCCCAGCACGGGCGCGCCGACCAGCCCCGCCCGGGGTCGCCAGTCCAGCCGCTTGTCGGTGCCCCCGCCCGGGATCACCCCGAGAAAGATCAGCCCCATCACGATGACGACCACGCCGAGCACCCGCGACAACGGCTCCTGCCAGCGGATCAGGACCTCCCCCAGTGCCCCGGCGGTGAACCCGGCCAGGACGAAGACCAGGCTGAACCCGAGGACGAAGAGCAGAGCTCCGGCCAGCATCGTGCGCCGACGTGTGCGTGAGTTCTGTTGGGTGGCGCCCACCCCGCCCAGGCCGGTGACGTAGCCCAGGTACCCGGGCACCAGCGGGAGCACGCAGGGCGAGGCGAAGGAGACCAGCCCGGCGAGTGCGGCGATCGGCAGCGCGGCCAGCAGCGAACCGGTCAGCACCTGGTCGCTGAGTGTCTGGGACAGGCCCACGACTCAGCCCTGCCCGGACTGTGAGCCGACCTCGGCGGGCTCGCCGGAAGCGCCTGCGGCGGAGGAATTCTCACCGAGCGCGGTGTCGATGAGCGTGGTGAGCGTGGAGGGGTCCACCCGCCCGGAGATCCGGGCGCTGACCCGTCCGTCGCGGTCCAGCACGATCGTGGTGGGTACCGCATTGGGGGTGGCGACACCACGCAGGGCGAGCACGGCGTCGCCCTGCTGGTCGATGATCGAGGGGTAGGGCAGGTCGAAGGTGCGCTCGAAGGATGCGGCGGTGGCCGGATCGTCGCGGGTGTCGATCCCGATGAACTGCACGCCTTGGGCGGCCTTCTCCCGGGCGATGTCGGCCAAGTCGGGCGCCTCGTCCCGACACGGTCCGCAGGCGGCGTACCAGAGGTTGAGCACGACGACCTCGCCTCGGTGATCCTGGGTGCTGAGCGGCTCGCCCTCGGTGTCCACGCCTGCCACCACGACGGGGTCGCCACGATCCGCCGCAGATACCTCCATGACGCTGCCGTCACCGGCGACGTACCCCTTGTCGTCGCCGGCCTGGGCCTGTTCGCTGGCACTGGTCATGGCCGTGCAGCCGGAGGCCGCCAGCACCGCGGCGACCGCCCATCCCAGCAGAATCCGCACCTCACGCACCTGGGGTCGGGTTGGCGCCGGCGAGCAGTTCGGCACACGGCTCGGCATAGCGGACGTCGACGATCCGGGTGTCGAGGTAGACCAGCGTGGTGACGCTGGCCAGGGTGCACTCGCGTTTGCGCGGGTCGTGCATCAACCGGCGCCCCTCGGCGGCGCTTCGGGCCATCCACACGGGCAGTTGATGCGAGACGAGCACGGCCTCGCGGCCGTGGGCGATGTGCCGGGCGTCGCCGGCGGCGGCCAGCATCCGGGTCACCTGGTCGGTGTACGGCTCACCCCAGGACGGACGGGCCGGGTTGCGCAGCCGCCACCAGTTGCGCGGGTCGCGCAGGGCACCGTCCCGACCGGTGATCTGGAGCCCCTCGAAGGAGTTCTCCGCCTCGATGATGCGTGGTTCGGTGTGCAGGTCGAGCCCGAAGGCCGCCGCCGTGGGGGCTGCGGTCTGCTGGGCGCGCTCCAGCGGGCTCGCCGCCAGGTGAGCGATGTCGGCGCCTTGGGCGACAAAGTAGGCCGCCAGCTGGTCGGCCATCTGCCGCCCGAGATCGGATAGGCCGAAGCCGGGCAGGCGGCCGTAGAGCACCCGATCGGGGTTGTAGACCTCGCCGTGCCGGACGAGGTGGACCAGGGTGCGCTGCGACATGGGCCCTATCCTCGCAAACTCCGACGGGTGCGCCGACCGGGCAAGGCCTGACCGGACAAGGCCCGACCGCGCAAGGCCGTCACAGGGCCGCTCCCAGCCGTCGGACGATCTCGGTCAGCCGGGCTGGGGAGGTGGCGATGTTGAGCCTGGCGTGCCCGGCCAGGCCCGGGTGGTAGATGCGTCCAGGGGACAGTCGTACGCCCCCGGCGAGCGCCGGAACCGCCGGATCGTCGTGGCCGTAGTCGCGTAGGTCGAGCCAGGCCAGGTAGGTGGCTTCCAGTGGACGCATCCGGGCCTTGGGCAGGTGTTCGGCCAACAACGAGGTCAACAAGGTGCGCTGGGCGTCCAGACGGGCGATCAGCGCAGCCAGCCAGGCGTCCCCGTCGGTGTAGGCGGCGACCGCCGCCACCACTCCGAGCGGGGACCACGAGTCGTTGCGGGCGGCGGGCTCGGCCTGCAGCCGCGCGAACGTCGGCGCGTGGTTGGTGATGATCTGCGCGCACCGTAGGCCTGCGGTGTTGAAGGCCTTGGACGCGGCCACCACCGCGACGGCGTGCTCGGCGGTGCCGGGCAGCGACAGGTAGGGCACGTGGGTCGCCCCGGACAGCACGAGCGGGGCGTGGATCTCGTCGCTGACCACCCGAGCGCCGTGCCGGGTGACCACCTCACGTAGCGCCTCGAGCTCGGCCCGGGTGTAGGCGCGGCCGAGCGGGTTGTGGGGCTGGGTCAACAGGACGGTACGCCCGCCGCGGGCTAGGGCCGCGTCGATCCCGGCCACGTTGAGGGTGGCGTCCTGCTGGTCAGGCCCGGTCTCGACCAGGATGTGCTCGCGACCGCAGACCGCCGCCACACCGAACTGGGGGTCGTACGCGGGCACCGGCAGGACCAGAGGCCCGGGCTCGCTCAGCACGTCGATGGCTACTCGGACTCCTGCTGTGACATCGCTGACTGGCGTGACCTGCTCGGGATCGACCTGCTGGCCATAGTGTCGCGCGGCGAATCCGCTGTACGCAGCGCCCAGTTCGCCGCCGGGCCGGAACACCGGGTAACCGCCCACACCCGCGTCGACCGCGTCCTTGACCGCGGCGGTCACCGCCGGCGCCCACGCGTAGTCCATCTCGGCGACCCAGGCGGGCAGCACCGACGGATCCTTGACCATGCCCCACTTGAACACCAGGGCCCTGCGGGCCTCCTCGTCGGTGAAGTCACGAATCTGCTCGCTCACCCCGTGAGGGTACGTCCGCGGGGTAGCAGATCGTGGCAGGTGGGGGTGGCGCCGGGTTCGTCCTTGTGGCTGTCTCTATCCGTCGGCGACTTCAACTCGTCGCCGAGGCGGCCAAACGTCACCCGGGTCACGGTTGGACGCCACCAGCAACGATCCAAGGCGGCCAAACGTCACCCCGGTCACATCCGGACGCCCCGGGTCACCCCTACCGCTACCCCAGGCCGCACAACGTCACCCGGGTCACGTCTGGCAGCCACCAGCAACGATCCAAGGCGCCCAAACGTCACCCCGGTCACATCCGGACGCCCCGGGTCACCCCTACCGCTACCCGAGGCGGCGCAACGTCACCCGGGTGACGTATGGCAGGCAGCAGCAACCACCTCAGACCGCACAACGTCACCCGGGTCACGTCTGGCAGCCACACATCGCCCTA
>JBKECN010000035.1:0-223813 GCA_047974565.1 Actinomycetales bacterium | reverse complement strand
CCGTCCTGGCCGACCCCGCCGGGGTCCTGATGCGCCACCACACCACCCCGACCACCCTGAACCTGACCATCGACCTACCCACCCTGCTCGGCCTCGCCGAGAACCCCGCCCACCTGGCCGGGTACGGACCCCTACCCGCCCACGTCGCCCGCGACCTCGCCGGTGATGCCACCTGGACCCGGATCATCACCGACCCGATCACCACCACCCCGCTGGACATCTCCACCCGCTCCTACCGGCCCACCGCCGCGATCCGCCGCCACCTGAACCACATCAACCAGACCTGCACCTTCCCCGGCTGCACCGTGCCCGCCGCACGCTGCGACGCCGACCACCTCACCCCCTACCCCCAAGGACCCACCAGCCTGGACAACCTGCACCACCTGTGCCGACCCCACCACCTCCTCAAAACCCACCAACCCGGCTGGCAGGTCCACCGCAACCCCACCACCGGCGCCATCGCCTGGACCACCCCCACCGGCCAAACTGGCATCACCTACCCGACCAGTTACAAGCACGCGCACGCACCCGCCGACCAGGACGCCCAGGGCCACGCCCACCCGCCCGGCGCGTCTCAAGGTGAGACGCCAGCTCCGGCCGACAGCCACAGCAACGCCAGCGACAGTGCAGCCAGCGACAGTGCCGCCAGCGACGGCGCAGCCAGCGACGGTGGCGCCGACCGGGCCGATCACTGCAGTCGCCTCCCCAACCCTGACCCCGGCCGCCTTCGCGACACTGGCCCGGCCCCCGCGCGCTCAACCCGCTACGACCGCGATCCGCTCCGCGAGGACGCGCCCACCTCTGCCGGGGATGAGGCCCGCGAGGTCACGCGCGGGGGCAGCGACCCCAACCCGCAGTGCTCCAACCGCGCCCCAGCCCCGAACTCGGCGCAAGCCAGAACCCGCACCCGCGACGATGTCTCCCACTCCGTCGATGCACCCGTCCGGCACGTGAGCGCGACCGGTCACGTGCCATCCCGGCCCGTCGGCGCCGCCATCGATCCCTACCCGCACGATCCGAGCCCGAACGACCACACTCGCTCCACGAGACCCGACCCCAAGCCCGAACCGCCACCAACCGACCGCGGGAACAGCCCCAACATATGGACCGGCCCACCCGACCTACCCCCACCCTTCTGACCGCCCCACCGACTGTCCCGGATTCTGAAAGCCCGGATTCTGAAAGCCAGGATCTGAAGCCCGGGCGCTGGGCCGGACAGCCGATCAGACCGAGTCACCATCGGCGTGTCGTCGGTCTCGGGGCTTCCTTCGCTGCCCGCAGATCGCACGCCACTTGTCCATGGCCGTTGACACCACTCCGCAGGTTGAGTGACACCGCCAACGCCCAGCGACCCCAGAGAACAGCCGGCGACCCGGAGAACAGTCGGCGACCCGGAGAACAGTCGGCGACCCCGAAGGACAGCCAGCGACCCGAGAACAGCCAGCGACCCGAGAACAGCCGGCGACCCGGAGGAGAACACAGCGATCCAGAGAACAAGTCCAGCGGACCCAGAGGAGAACCGCAGTGACGCAGTGGACAACCCCAGTGATCCAGAGAACAGGCCCAGCGATCCAGAGGCCAACCCAGCGTTCAAGAGCAACCCCGACGACCCTGCGCACCGCCCCGGCGTGCGTGCGAGCAACCCCGGCGTCCCTGCGAGCAACCCCGGCGAGCGCGCGCCGGCGCCACGTGCAGCTCAGCAGCCGTGGTCAGTTCTCGGTGAGCAGTTCCAGCGCAGCGTTGATGATGTCCTCCTCGTTGAGCAGTACGAGGTCAGCCGCAGGACCCAGCGGAACGAACGAGTCCGCACTGGTGACCCTGGCGATCGCGCCGTCGTACCGCGCGTCCGCGAGCATGGCGATCACCGGCTCAGCGATCCCACCCGAGCGTCGGCATTCATCCACGACCAACACGGCATCGAAGCCTTCCGCAATATGGGTGAACTCTGCCTCGGGTAAAGGCGCCAGCCAGCGTAGATCCAGCACCGTGCAGGACACGCCTTGCCTGCGTAGTTGCTCGACTGCGCGCAACGACAAGAACAGCCCATTGCCGTAAGTGATGATCAGCAGGTCCTTTCCCGACCCATGCATGCGGCATCGGCCGAGACCGTCCTGGCGTGAATTCCATTCCGACGCAGACTGATACGGCGCCAGCCAGCCCTTGTCCCCGTCCTGGTGCAGATCGCGAGTGTGATATCGCGCGATCGGCTCCAGCAGGACGCACACCCGCTGCTCGGCGATCGCCAGCCCCAGGCAGGTGCGCAGCATTCCGGCCGCGTCCGCGGGGTGGGCCGGCACCCCGACGACGATACCGGGGATATCCCGCAGGACGGCCACCGCGTTGTCGTTGTGGAAGTGACCGCCAAAGCCCTTCTGGTACGCCAGCCCCGCGACCCGCACCACCATCCCGTTGCCGTACTGGCCCGCCGAGAAGAACCGCAGGCTCGCGGCCTCCCCTCGAAGCTGATCCTCGGCGTTGTGCAGGTACGCCAGATACTGGATCTCCGGGATCGGCACGAACCCGGCCAACGCGGTCCCCAGCGCGGTGCCCAGGATCGTCTGCTCGTCGAGCATGGTGTCGAAGACCCTGCCGCCGAATTGCTTTCGCAACCCCCGGGTCACCCCGTACACCCCGCCCTTGACCGCCACGTCCTCGCCGAAGAGCAGGGTCTGCGGGTGCGCCTGCATGGCATCGGCCAGGGCACGGTTGATGGTCTGGGCGAGAGTGAGGGACGACCCGGCATCGGCGTTCGGCCCGGGGCCGCGGCGGGCGGCCAGGGAGACCTCCACGGGCTTGCGCGCCGTCAGCGGCTCCATTACCTCCGCCGCAGATGTCAGTCGTAGGACGCCGTCCATGGTGTCGGCCATCTGCATCACCCGGGCCCGGATGCGCTCGTACCGTTCGAGGATCTCCGGCGCCTCGACTCCAGCCTCCTGCAGAGTGCGTGCGGTGGCCAACAACGGGTCTCGCGCGAAGTCCGCCGTGATCTCGCCCGGCCGCCGGTATCCGGACTCGGCGTCGCTACCCGCGTGCCCCATGAAACGCACTGTCCGCAAATGCAGCACGGTCGGCTGCCTCCTGGAACGTACTCGCCGGGCCGCCTCGTCGCAGGTCGCCAGCAACTCGGGAACATCCGTGCCGGCCACGCTCAGATAGTCCAAGCCGTAGCCGCGCAGCGACCGCTCCACCCACCCCACCGGGCTCGGGGTGCTGATGCCCAGGCCGTTGTCCTCGCACACCACCAGCAGCGGCAGCGCCACTCCTCGATGGGTGAGGTACGCCGCGGCATTGAAGGCCCCCGTGGCGGTGGAGTGGTTGATCGAGGCATCCCCGAGCGAGCAGACCACCACGGCGTCGTCCGGCCACGAACTGGCCACCGACAAAGGCGCTCGCCGGTCGAGCCCGTAGGCCAAGCCGACCGCGCGAGGCAGATGGGAGGCGATCGTCGAGGTCTGCGGGATGACCGCCAGCCCCGGATGCCCGAACACCTTGTGCCGCCCACCGGAGATCGGGTCGTCCCGCGAGTTCGCCAGACCGTGCAGCACATCGCGGACGGCGTCGCTGCCGGGTACCTGGGCCGCTCGCGCGGCGTAGAAGCCACCCGAGCGGTAATGCAGCAGGGCCGGATCGGTGGGGCGCAGGGCCATCGCCACCGCCGCATTGCTCTCGTGCCCAGCCGACCCGATCGTGTAGAAGCCCAGGTTCAGCGCCCGCAGCCGGCGTGCCGCGAAGTCCAGGTGGCGGCTCGTCGCTTGGGCCTCGAACAGACCCCACAGCCGCGCAGCGTTCGCGGACGCAGCCTCGGGCGTTGGTGGGTGTGCCGGCTCCCAGGACCCCGGTGGGACGGATTCGCCGAGAAGCGCGACCTGGCTGGCGAAATATTCGTCGATGGGCTCCCTCACGCCGCCTCATCCTGCTACATCCCGCACCCATCCGGGGCAAAGCGGAAGTTCGTGCAGCCGGTGGATCCGCGGCCGCGGACTCCGGCCGGCCACCAAGCTGGAAACAGGACGTGTTCTCGCCGTGAAGGTTCCGTGGCCCGAGCACAGGGCGTGAGCGCCCTCACACGTTTGGCGCCGTGTCGCATTTCAGTGTCGAACCCGGCATACCGAACATAGAAGGGTGAGAACACAGACCTTCCCCACCGACGGCTGGATGCCGGACCCGGACCATGCAGGCATGCTGCGTTACCGAGACCACGGTGAATGGACCACTCAGGTGATCACCCGGCAGGTGCCCTGGGGTCCGCAGCGGATGCTGCCTCCCGTGACGTGCCTGCCCGTGCACGCCTGACCGGCTGAGTCAGTCCAGTCCCTCCCCGGTCTTCACGTCGCTCCCCGGCCTCCCGGCCTCCCCGGCCTTCACGGCTGGCTCGGGTAGACCGTCGCGTCGCCCTGCACCACCCACACCTGCGGGTTCGTGGACGGGACGAACGAGCGATCACCACCCGGCTCACGTGTCGTCGGCACGGTGTCACCACCCGGGGTGTGCACGATGAAGTTCACCGGCTCGGTGTCCGAGGTCAGCGGGATGTCGAAGTAGGCCCAGTCACCCTCGATCCGGGTCGGCGGCATCGGGGCGTCCCAGGCGATGCTCGACAACAGCGCGGGATCGATTCCCGAGCCCCACAGATGCAGTCCCCAGTCGCCGAAGTCCCCGCCCGGGCGCTGGTAGGCGAGCGTGGCTGTCTCCACCGGCGGGCCGGCGATCCCGACGGTCACCGGTTCGCTCACCGACAGCACCCGGTCACCGGACATCACCCGGGCCCGATAGCTCACCTGGGTCCCCGCCGGGCCGAGGCCGTCGACGGTGTCCACCGCGGTGTACACGGGAGAGGAATCGTCCCGGCCGAGCCAGGTCCAGTCCCCGTCGCCGACCTTGCGCTGCAGCTGCACGACGTTGTCGCCGTGCTCGGGGTTGACCTGCGCCTGGACGGTGACCTCGCCGCGCACCAGGGCACCGGCCGCCGGGGCGGTCATCGTCGCCAGCGGGGCCGGGACGCGGGCGCTGCGGGTCTGGCTCTTACGGGTGTTGCCCTGGTTGTCCAGGACGACGGCGCGGAACTGCAGCCTCGTCCCAGGGTCGATGTCCGCGGTGTCGACGAACACCTGGTAAGGGGCGTTGTCATCGGTGCCCACGTTCTGCCAGCCGCCACCGGGGGCCTGCATCTGGAAGGTCACCTCGTACAGCGACGGCCCGAAGACGCTGGCCCGCAACTGCATCCGGGACGGGTCGGCCTCCGCCGGCTTGGGGGTGTGCTGGTAGATCTTCGGCGCCCGCTTGGACTCCCCGATCGTGCCGGTCATCGCGTAGACCACGGTGCTCAGCGCCGGCACCGTGACACTCACCTGCCCGTCACCGTCGGAGACCACGTAGCGGGCCCCGTCGCCATAGATCTGTGAGTAGCCGCGGTCGATGCCGTAGGTGGCCATCGTGGCGGTCTGTTCACTGGTGGAGTTGTTGATCGCCACCAGATACTCGCGCTGCTCGTCCACCCGGGTGCGGGAGAACGCGAAGATGCCCGGGCCGTCGCTGGCCGTGCGCACCTGCATGGCACCGTCCCGCAGCGCCGGGTGTTCGCGCACCACGGCGGCCAGGTCACCGATCGAGGTGTACAGCGGATGGGTGGTGTCGTAGTTGTCCTGGGCGTGGGTGGCGTCGGTGCCGATCAGGTCGTCGTCCAGGTACTGGGGCACCTGGCTGGCGAACAGCGTCTGCCGGGCGACCTGGTCGCCGCCGCTGCCGGTGAAGCCCTGCTCGTCGCCGTAGTAGATCACCGGGTTGCCACGGCTGAAGTACATCAGTTCGTGCGCCAGTCGATCCCGCTGCAGGATCTCCGCGTCCGAGGCGCCGGGGTTGTCGGACTGCAGCATCCAGCCGATCCGGCCCATGTCGTGGTTACCCAGGAAGGTCGGCAGCTGGTAGGCGTTGGAATCGGCGTCGGTATACCAGTCGTCCCCGGCGAAGAAGTCCGCCAACGACTGCGATGAGCCGTTCTGCGAGGCATACCGACGGGCTGCGTCCTGGAACGGGAAGTCCAGCACCGCCTGCATCTTGTCCCTGGTGGTGTAGACGGACGTGTTCGGCCGGGTGGTGTCGAAGACCTCACCGAACATGAAGAACTCCGGCTTGCCGTGATCGTGCGCGTACTGCAGCACCTGCGGCCCGAACTGTTGCCAGAAGGCGTCGTCCACGTGCTTCATGGTGTCGATTCGGAAGCCGTCGATGCCGAAGTCACCGATCCACGTCTGGTAGACGTCGATGAATCCGTTGACCACCGTGGGGTTCTCGGTGAACAGATCGTCGAGGCCGAAGAAGTCACCGTACTGGGAGTTCTCGCCGACGAAGGTCGTGTCGCCACGGTTGTGGTACAGCGTGGGGTCGTTCAGCCAGGCCGGAACCTTGAGGTCGGCGTCCTGTTCGGGAACGACCGGCTGGTAGGGGAACGAGGTCTGGGCGTCCAGGGCCGGGAACGAGTTGGTGCCGGCGTAGTCACGGTCGTCGAAGACGCTGCCGTCGGCGGCACGGTAGGGCACCTGGTCCTTGCTCACGTACGGCAGGCGCTGGGAGAAGGTGGTCTGCCCCGCCTGGTCGGTGGTGTTGTACCCGATCACGTCGGCGGTGTGGTTGGTGATGATGTCGAAGTACACCTTCATGCCGCGGCCGTGCGCGTCGTCGATGAGCCCCCGCAACTCGTCATTGCTGCCCAGGTGTGGGTCGATCTGGGTGAAGTCGGTGACCCAGTACCCGTGGTATCCGGCGGACCCGTCGGCCGGCTGCACGGCTCGGTTCTTGAACGAGGGCGTCAGCCAGATCGCGGTGGTGCCCAGCCCCTCGATGTAGTCGAGTCGCTGGCGCAGACCGGCCAGGTCCCCGCCGTTGTAGAAGCCGGTCTTCGTGGGATCGAAGCCGGACACCATCGGGTCGTCGCCCAGTCCACCGGTGTCGTTCGTGGTGTCGCCGTTGGCGAATCGATCCGCCATCACGAAGTAGAAGTTCTCGCCGGTCTCAGGAGAGCGCAGACTGTGTTCTGCGGCTGCCGGGCGGTGTTCCGAAGGCCCGGTCGATCCTTCCGCGAGCGCGGTCCCCGCCGTCGAGGCGGTGGCCGTCACCGCCAGCACCGTCGCCACCATGGCAGCCAACACGTGTCGTCTCCGCGTCATCGCGAGCCTCCGTCCAGGTCCGTGGACCTGGCACGCTAGCGGCCCACGAGCCCGAGAGGGGTCTTAGGTTTCGCCAGCCTTGCACGCCGGCCGCGCGCACCCGCGGCGGGCGGTGCTCAGGAGCCGGTCGGGTTCGTCGACACCAGTCCGCTGCGGAAGGCCAGGGCCACCGCGGCCGGACGGTCCCGACAGCCGGTGCGCAGCAGGATTCGGCTGATGTGGGTCTTTACCGTCGCCTCGCTGAGGAAGAGTTTCTCGGCGATCTCGGCATTGTTCATGCCGCTGCCGACGAGTTTGAGCACTTCCAGCTCACGAGGGGTGAGCGACTCCAACTGGGGGAAGGGGCCATTGGTCTCGGTGGACATGTCACCGAGCGCCTTGATCACCCGCCCGGCCACCATCGGGTCGATCCAACTCTCGCCCGAGGCCACCCGACGGATCGCCATCGGCAGTTCCTGCGGGGCGGCGTGCTTGAGCAGGAAGCCCGAGGCGCCGGCGCGCAGCATGCCGTAGATCGACTCGTCGTCGTCGAAGGTGGTCAAGCCGATCACCTTGACCAGGTCGTCCGGGCGGTCCGCGTTGTCCCGGGTGATCCGGCGGGTCGCCTCGATCCCGTTCATCATCGGCATGCGCACGTCCATGACCACGATCTGCGGATTGAGGGAACGAGCGGCCCGGACCGCCTCCTGGCCGTCGGAGACCTGACCGAGGATCTCGATGTCGCCCTCGGCCGACAGCAGCATGGCGAGGGCCTCGCGGATCAGCTCCTGGTCGTCCGCGAGCACCACTCCGATCTTGGCGTTCATGCGCTCCCTATCACGCCGGCCGCGTGCATGGTGGGGTCAGCGGGTGCCTTCTGGGGCGACCCACGCCCTTCGGGCACGCTCCCCAACGGGATGCGTGCTCGTGTCATGTAACCACCGGTCTCCACAGGTCCATACTCTAGGCTGCCGCCGAGCAGGGCTAGTCGCTCCGTCAGCCCTCGCAGTCCGTAGCCTGAGCCCAGACCCTGCGCGGCGGTGGGTGTCGCCACGCCGTGACGAGCCGGTACGCACAGCGCCGAGATCTCCAGATCATCGGGTTGCCATCCGAGTCGCAGATCGACTCTGGCGCCCGGCCCGGCGTGCTTCATGGCGTTCGCCAGGGCCTCCTGCACGACGCGATAGGCGGCCAGGTCGACGCTGGCATCCAGGGGCTCGGGCGATCCGTCCACCCGCATGTTGATCTCCAGCCCACCGAGTTGAGCGGTCGAGACCAGCGAGTCCAGGTACTCCAACGAGGAGCCTTCGAGATCGTCCGATGAGCCCACCTCCTCGCGCAGCAGACCGAGTAGTCGGTGAAGTTCGCGCATCGCCTGGACGCCGGTCTTCTCGATCGCGCTGAGCGAATCGGCAATCCGCCGGGTCTCTTCGCTCTGCGGTGCGGTCATCAGCACGGCCCGGGCCCCCGCCGCCTGCAAGAGCATGCCACTGACGGAGTGCGAGACGATGTCATGCAGGTCGCGGGCCAGCCGCAGCCGCTCGGCCTGAAGCCGGGCCGCAGAATCCTGCTCGGCCACCAGGGCCAAGTACTCCTCCCGGGCTCGAGCCCGGTGCTCGGCCTCGCGGGAGGATCTGCCGAAGAGGAATGCGCCCACGTAGAGCATGAGGGTGATGGCGGTACCGCTGGAGTCGACATCGGTGATGGAGACGTACCGGGCCGCCAAACTCGACATGGTGATGAGTAGTCCGGCCCAGGCCACCCGATGATGTTGGGTGCGGGCCACGGCGTGGACGACGAGCATGCCGCCGGTGATGGCGGAGTAGTCGGTCAGCAGCATGACCACTGCCTGGGCCGCCGACTCGTACAGCAGCAGGGCCACCGGCCAGCGCCAACGCAGCAGCAGGACGGGGTAGAGCAGGGCCGCGATGACCAGGGCACCGCCCTGCACCGGGTGTCCCTGGCTGCCCACCTTCAGTGTGAGATCGCCGTTGCCAGAAAGATCAAGCGCCGCCACGAGGACGACGCTGGCGAGGTTGATCGCCCAGCGCGTCTGTGACGACGCTCGACCGGCTCTGAGCAGCCGGCTGGTCAGCACAGTTGGGGCCATACCTTGCAGTACCACGGCTCACCCATCGGCACTGCAGGAGCAGCGAAGGCCGTGGTCGGAATGGTTATCGCGAGCGTCGTCGCCACGATGGTGGCGGCTAGTCGGGTCTTCGTGCGGCGCATGACGCATCCTCTCTGTCACCGGAACCCCCGAATGGGTCCACCTAGACCATTCTGGCGCCTCAGATGGGCTAGTTCCAGAGGATGACGACCGTAGTCCGATGTGTCGGACCGGCGTGTCGGAGAGGCTGGTCACAGGGCGCGTATCGATGGGAACGCGCCAAGCTCGGGGACGTCGGCGGTGGTGACTTCTGGTAGCCACCGCCGACGGCATGTCCGGGCAGGTCTGCCCGAGGACGAAATAGGATGCACCGCAATCGGTCTCGGCCCAGGAGAGGGCTGGCCCAGCTGTTTGAGGCACGGCCCGGGCAGTGCCCGGGTGACTAGTGGTCACGGCGACTCCATTCGATCGCCGGGCAGGTGTCCATGACCATCCGGAGACCGGCCGCGCGGGTTCGTTCGTAGGCTTGCTCATCGATGACCCCCAACTGGAACCAGACGCCTGCGGCGCCGATCTGGACTGCTTCGTCTGCGAACTGACCGGCCGACTCGCTGCGCCGGAAGACGTCCACGACGTCGACCGGGAAGGGGATGTCGGCCAACTGGGCGTACCCCTGCTCGCCGAGCACCGTGGCTGCCCGTGGGTGAACCGGGACGATGCGCTTGCCCCGTGCTTGGAGCAGGCTGGCGATGCGGTAGGCGGTACGGGCCGGATTGTCGCCCAACCCCACGATCGCCCACGTCTGGCATTGATCGAGCATGAACGACACGTCGGCATCCGCCTGCCAGGTCATGGGCCAACGCTACCCGTCCCCGGCGGGGTGGACTCGAGCCTCAACCCCGGATGCCCCCTCCGGTGGAGACTGACACTTTTGGATTACGCCGAACGGGGCGAACACTGTCCGTGTTCGCCCCGTTTGATCTAATGCGTGAGCCGCAGCCCGCCGCCCGTTCAGGTCAGCCGAAGCGGCCCCACACGTAGTCCTCGGTGGCCTTCTCCTTGGGCTTGGAGAACATCAGCGCGGTGTCGTTCATCTCGACGAGCTTGCCCGGCTTGCCGGTAGCGGCGAGGTTGAAGAAGGCCGTGGTGTCGGCGACCCGAGCGGCCTGCTGCATGTTGTGGGTCACGATGACGATCGTGTAGTCGTTCTTGAGCTCCAGGATCAGGTCCTCGATGGCCCGGGTGGAGATCGGGTCCAGGGCCGAGCAGGGCTCGTCCATCAGCAGCACCTGCGGCCGTACCGCGACCGCACGGGCGATGCACAGCCGCTGCTGCTGTCCGCCCGACAGGCCGGCCCCCGGCTTGTTCAACCGGTCCTTGACCTCGTCCCAGAGGTTGGACGAGCGAAGCGAGTACTCGCAGACCTCGTCCAGCAGCTTCTTGTTGCGCACCCCGTTGAGCCGCAGCCCGGAGACCACGTTGTCGAAGATCGACATGGTCGGGAACGGGTTGGGGCGCTGGAAGACCATCCCGACGGTGCGTCGCACGGAGACCGGGTCGACCTCCTTGCCGTACAGGTCCTTGCCGTCGAGCCTGATCGAGCCCTCGATCCGGCCGCCGGGGATCACCTCGTGCATCCGGTTGAGGGTGCGCAGGACGGTGGACTTGCCACAGCCGGAGGGGCCGATGAAGGCGGTCACCGAGCGGGGCTCGATCCGCATCGACACGCCTTCGACGGCCTTGAAGGCGCCATAGAAGATGTCGAGGTCGTCAACGTCGATCTGCTTGGACAACGGCTTTCTCCGTTTTCTGCTGGGACGGACTCACGAGTTTGAGGCGTGGAAGTGGATGGCGTGTTCGCCGGCGCACCCTGGTGCGGGGGCTACCGGCGCACCGTGCTGTAGCGGGCGATCAGGCGCCCGACGATGTTGAACACGGCGATGATCAGGATGAGCGTGAGCGCCGCCGCCCACATCCGCTCGACCGCGGTGTCCAGCCCGATCTCGGTGCGGTCTTGGTTGATCATCGTGGGCAGCGTCGGCATGTAGCCGGAGAACAGGTTGAGGGCGATCGACTTGGTGTACGGGCCGAGGATGAGCAGTGGCGCCGTCTCACCCATCACCCGAGCCAGGCCGAGCAGGATGCCGGTGACGATGCCCGAGAAGGCGGTGGGCAGCACCACCTTGCTGATCGTCTTCCACTTGGGCACCCCGAGGGCGTAGGAGGCCTCGCGCAGTTCGTTGGGGACCAGCTTGAGCATCTCCTCGGTGGAACGCACCACCACCGGGATCATCAGCAGCACCAGGGCCAGACAGACAGCGAAGCCGACTCGCTGGAAGCCGAAGGTGGTCACCCACACCGCGTAGATGAACAGGGCGGCGACGATGGACGGGATCCCGGACAGGATGTCGACCATGAAGGAGACGGCCCGGGCCAGCCGGCCTCGGCCGTACTCGACCAGGTAGATCGCGGTCAGCACGCCGATCGGCACCGAGATGAGGCCGGTCACCCCCGCCTGCAACAGGGTGCCCTGGATGGCGTGCACGGCACCGCCGCCGGCGTCGTCGGCGTTGATGTTGCGCTGGGAGTGCGTCCACCAACCGGGATCGAGGATGAGCGACAGGCCGTGGCTGAGTACCGTCCAGCAGATCCACACCAGCGGGATCATGGCCAGGACGAAAGAACCCCACATGATCACCCGGGCCGCGTTGTCGGCAACGGCCCGGCGGGAGTGGTTGCCGTCCAGGCGGATGGCGGGTGGGTCGGGGAGCACTCGGAGCGGAGTCTCCGGCCGCTTCTCGATCGTCGGGCGGTTGACCTCGACACCAGCGGTGGTGGGACGGGCTGGGGTGGTTGTCATTCCGTGAAGGCCTTTCGACGCTCGATGACGATCCGGGCGATCGCATTGACGATGAAGGTCAGGATGAACAGCACCAGGCCGGCGGCGATGAAGGCACCGGTCTTGGCGGGGGAGTCGAACTCGGCTGCGTTGTTCGCGATCCGGGAGGCGAAGGTCTCACCACCGTTGAACAGCGACCACGACCACGGCGACCCGGGCGCCAGGGTCGAGACGATGAAGGTCACCGCGATCGTCTCGCCCAATGCCCGGCCCAGGGCCAGCATGGCGGCGGAGATGACACCGGGCTTGCCGTAGGGCAGCACCGCGGTGCGGATCATCTCCCACTTGGTGGCACCCAGCGCCAGCGCTCCCTCCTTGTGGGCCGAGGGGGTCTGGGCGAAGACCTCTCGGGAGATCGCGGTGACGATCGGCAGCACCATGATCGCCAGCACGATGCCGATGAAGAAGATGGTGCCGCCGGTGATCCCGGTCGCAGACAGGAAGGGGATGCTGCCGAAGGTGCCGGTGATCCAGTCCTCCAGCGGCTTGACCACCGGCCGGAAGACGATGAGACCCCACAGGCCGTAGACGATGGACGGCACCGCTGCCAGCAGATCGACGAGGTTGGCCGCTGGGCGGCTCAGCCAGGCCGGGGCGTACTGGGTGATGAACAGTGCCACCGCCACCCCGACCGGCACGGCCAGGCCCATCGCGATGAGCGAGGACACCACCGTGGTCCACAGCAGGTCGGCGATGCCGAAGCGCGGGTTGTCGCCGCCGACCTGCCATTCGCGTGAGGTCAGGAAACTCGCCTGGTCGTCGGCCAGCGCGGGGATCGCCTGGGAGATCAGGAAGACCCCGACGAGAGTGACCAGCGCGATGACCACCACTCCCGAGAGGGTGGCCGCCCCGGCGAACATCCGGTCTCCCGCACGCCCGGAGGATGTCTCGGCCAACAGTGGTGGCTCACCGTCGCCGCCGGACCTGGTGTCCTGGTCGGACACTCCGGTGATCGAACTCATCTGGCCCTCCTCGTCGGGGTCAGTCATAGGTGGTGACCGGGCCGTTCGGGCGAGCCGATCGACGTAGCCTCAGTCGCGGGGGCGTCGAACCCCATCGAATGTCAGATCAGCCGATCGCCGCGATGGCGGTCTCGACCTTGCTGGCGACCTCGCTGGGCAGCGGGGCGTAGCCCTCGTCCTCCAGGCCTGCCTGCACCTCGTCGGAGGCGAAGTAACTGAGGAAGGACGACACCGCGGCGGCCTTGGCCGAGTCCGAGTACTGCGAGCACACGATCTCGTAGGTCACCAGGGTGATCGGGTACGCGCCTTCCTCACTGGTGGCGTAGTCGAGCTGGAGGGCCAGGTCGTTGCCCTCGCCGACCTGCTCGGCGGTGGCCACCATCTTGCCGACGGATTCCCCGGTCAACTCCACCGGGCCGGAGCCGTTGTCGATCTGGGCCACGCCGAGGCTGTTCTGGGTGGCGTAGCTCCACTCGACGTAGGTGATGCCACCTTCCTGGCCCTGCACGGCGCTGGCGACACCGGAGGACTTCTCCTTGCCCTCTCCGGCTGGGGCGGCCCACTTCTTGGCCGGGTCGAAGGTCCACGCGTCCGCGGCCGCGGCCTTGAGGTACTTGGTGAAGTTCTCGGTGGTACCGGACTCATCGGAGCGGAAGTACACCTTGATGTCCTCGGCGGGCAGCGTGGCGTCCGGGTTGAGCGCGGCGATGGCCGGGTCATTCCACGTGGTGATCTGGCCCGAGAAGATCTTGGCGGTCACGTCCGCGTTGAGCACCAGGGTGTCCACCCCGGCCAGGTTGTAGGCCACGGCGATCGGGCCGGTGACCATCGGCAGGTTCCAGGCCGGAGCCCCGCAGGTGGCCTCGGCGGCGGTGGCCTCCTCCGGCTTGAGCGCGGAGTCGGAGCCGGCGAAGTCCACCTGGCCGGCATTGAAGTTCTTGATCCCGGCGCCGGAACCGGACGGGTTGTAGTTCACCGTCACATCCGGGCAGTTGGTCTGAAAGCCGGAGATGACACTCTCGATGGCATTCTTCTGAGCCGAGGACCCCTCCGCCTTCAAGGTTCCGGTGGGGCAGTCATCAACAGAGGTCGCCGCCGCCGAGGTGCTGGCGGCGTCGGTGTTCTCGTCGCTGCCGCAGCCGGCCAAGGCGAGCACCGAGGTGAGCGCGAGGGCGGTGAGAGCGCGAGTACGAGTGGTCGTCATGGGGTGGTTCCCTCTCCAGACGGCGTAGATGTGTAAGGGCGGTCTGCCTGCCCGCGCCAAACGTAGGGACACAAAGTGACGGAGTCCTTACCGAAGGTGAACACAAGATGAACGCCGGGGGCCTGTTTGACGCCGATTGACCAGGCAGGTTGCGGAAATCGCCCAGATGTGATTCGAGTCTCGTGTCGGACCAGTTGCACGGGTGTCCTGAAGGCAGGCATACGGCTGCCGGTTATCTCCACCGGGCAGGAGTGCCACTCACTACTGTGAACGCATGGCCTTCGCCGAGCACACCGATCGAAAAGAGCTCCTGGAGACCGGGCGAGGCCTGCGCCGTCTGGTCGGCAGATGTGAGCTTGCCACCCACCACCGGCGGCCGGGGCAGGTTGCCGTCGACCTGGTCCAGGCCGGCAACTTTGACCGGGTCCCGGACCTCGTCCCGCTGCGCCTGGCCCGGATGGCGATGGGTCCGTTCGCCTTCATGCGCGGCGCCGCCGCGGTGATGGCTCACGACCTGGCTGCCGCACCCGGGGCTCACGGCCTCGACGTTCAGATCTGCGGCGATGCACACCTGTCGAACTTCGGCCTGTTCGCCTCGCCCGAGGGTCGGCAGGTGATGGACCTCAACGATTTCGACGAGACCCTGGTGGGGCCCTTCGACTACGACCTCAAGCGGCTGTGTGCCTCGATCGTCGTGGTCGCCCGGGAGTCGTCGATGAGTGAGGACGCCGCCGCCAACGCCGTGGTGGACGGGGTGCACGCCTACCGAGGGATGACCAAGGCGCTGTCCCGGATGCCGGTGCACCAGCAGTGGGCCGTCGGCTTCAACCCGCGGCTGCTGAAGAAGGTTCGGGTCTCGGACCTTGAGAAGGTGCTGGCCCGGGTGGCGCAGAAGGCCCGCAGCAACGACTCGGTGCGGGCCTCGGAGAAGATGACAGTCCCGGACCCGGACGATTGGCGGTTCAAGGACGCCCCGCCGATTCTTCGTCGGCTTGACGGAGTCGAGCGGGACCAGGTGTCGGCCAGCCTGACCGGCTACTGGGAGTCGGTCGCGGCGTCCAAGCAGGTGCTGCTGAGCCGGTACGAGGTCGCCGACCTGGCCTTCCGCGTGGTCGGGGTCGGCTCGGTGGGCACTCGCGCGTACATCGCCCTGCTGCACGGCAGCAACGACGATCCGTTCGTGCTGCAGATCAAGGAGGCCAGGCCCAGCGTCTACGCCACCGATCCGCGCTGCCAGGTGCCGGGGGCCGGGCACGACGGGCACCGCGTGGTGCACGGCCAGCAGATCATGCAGACCTACTCCGACCCGATGCTCGGCTGGACCCAGATCGCGGGCCGGCCTTTCATGGTGCGCACCTTCCGCAATCTCAAGGGCAGCATTGACCCGTCGCTGCTGGGGCCCCATCAGCTCGACGACTACGCCCGAATCTGCGCCGCCCTGATGGCCCGGGCACACGCCCGCTCGCTCGACCCGCACCTGCTGCGCGGGTACCTGGGCAAGGCCAACAAGCTGGCCGAGGCCATGGTGAGTTACGCGCGGGCCTACGCCGACCAGACCGAGGCCGATTACGAGGCGTTCCTGGCCGCGATCAAACGGGGGGCGATCACGATCGCCGACGACCCGCTGCGCTGACGCCGGGCCGAAGCGGCGGCCGCGTGCAGGCGGGCATCTCAGGCGCTCTTCTTGGCCGCCGACTTCTTTGCGGTGGTCTTCTTGGCGGTGGTCTTCTTTGCCGCTGACTTCTTGGCGGGTTTGTCGGGTGCCGGGGCACCCGTGCCCCCGCCGGAGTCGCGCCCGGCGGACTTGGCGGCCCGGCTGGCCTTGGCCTCGTCCACCGACCGCTGCAGCGCGGCGAGCAGGTCGATCACCTCGCCCCCGTCGGCGGGTGCAGGCGCCGGTTCGGCGACCACGGGCGCATCGCCGAGCTTGCTCGCGACCAGCACCTCCACGGCCTCGCGGTAGTCGTCGGTGAAGTCGTCGGCGTTGTAATCCCCGGTCATCGAGTCCACCAGCGACGACGCCATCGCCAGTTCCTGGGGCCGCAGGTCGTCCGAGCCGGGCAGGTCATCGAAGTCCGGTACCCGGACCTCGTCCGGCCACATCATCGTCTGCATGACGATCACTCCGGGGCCGTCCTCGGCGTCCGGCTTGACCCGCAGCACCGCCAGCGTCGAACGGTTGCGGATGGCGACCTTCACCAGGGCCATCCGGTCGGTCTCGGCGAGTACCTCACGCAGCAGCGCGTAGGCCTTGCGACCGCTCTTCTCCGGCTCCAGGTAGTACGACTTCTCCAGCAGCATCGGGTCGATCTGCTCGGCCGGCACGAACCGGTCCACGTCGATCTCCCGGCTCCCGGAGACCGGCAACTCGGCCAGATCCTCGTCGGTGAGGATGACCAGTTGACCGTCGGGCGACTCATAGCCCTTGGCGATATCGGAGAAGGCCACCTCCTGGCCGCAGATCTGGCAGAACCGGCGGTACTTGATCCGGCCCCCGTCCTCGCGGTGCACCTGGTGGAAGGACACGTCCTTGCTCGAGGTCGCGGTGTACATCTTCACCGGCACGTTCACCAGTCCGAACGACACCGACCCCTTCCACATGGACCTCATCGCGGGCATGGCCAGTTCCTTCCGGTCGGGCCCAGGGCGGGCCGTGGTCGAGTAGCTCGGACCACCTCGACAGGATCGCACGCCCGGCACGGCAGGATGGGGCTCATGTTGCCGATGCTGGCCACCCCGGCTGCGGATGCGGCGAGCCTGCCTCGCGGTGCTGACTGGACGTATGAGGTCAAATGGGACGGGATGCGGGTGATCACCGAACGTTCTGCCGCGACCGGCCGTCGGCTTCGGATGACATCGCGACGCGGGAACGTCGTCCATACCGCCTATCCCGAGCTCACCGAGGAGGGTGTGCTGGCTGGACTGGCGGACGATGTGCTGCTCGACGGAGAGGTGGTGGCCTTCGCCGACGGTCGTCCGTCCTTCCAGACCCTGGCCGGACGGATCCACGTGCGCGACGAACGCCGGGCGGCCCGACTTGCGGCCACCGTGCCGGTGACCTACCTGGTCTTCGACCTGTTGCGCCTGGACGGGGTGGACCTGACCACACGGCCCTGGCACGAGCGGCGGGCACTGCTCGAGCGCCTCGACCTGCCGGCACTGTCCCCCCGCTGGCAGGTGCCACCCAGCTACGACGACGGGTCGGTGCTGCTGCAGGCGACGGCGGCCCAGGGGCTCGAGGGCGTGGTGGCCAAGCGGCGTACCTCCAAGTACTACCCGGGGCGACGGAGCCCGGACTGGGTGAAGCTGGCCCACCGTTCCACCCTCACCTGCGCGATCGCCGGCTGGACCACCCAGGCCGAGTCCACCTCGGTGCTCGGCGCGGTGTGGATGGCCGTTCCTGACCGAGCCGGTGGCTGGCGCACCCTCGGCCGCTGCGGCGCCGGCCTGGTGGGGGCGGCCGGCGCCCGGGTCAAGGAACTCATCACCCGACACCCACGCCCCGACAGCCCCTACACCGAACTGCCCGACGATCCGGACGTCAAGCGAACCAGGTGGGTCGAACCCCGGGTGCTGATCGACGTGCGGTACCTGGGTACCGACGATTCCGGCCGGCTGCGCCAGCCGGTCTTTCATGGGCTGCGCTCGGATCTGGAGGTGGCGGATCTCGCCGAGGACCCGGCCGAGGTCGAGCGCGAGGAGACCGGCCGATGAGCGGCGCCGCGATCGAGGTGGACGGTCACACCCTGACGCTGGGCAACCTCGACAAGGTGCTCTACCCGGCCACTGGCACCACCAAACTCGACGTCATCGACTACTACACCAAGGTGTCGGTGCATCTGCTGGACGAACTCGCTGGTCGTCCGGTCACCCGTCGGCGATGGCCCAATGGTGTGGACCAGCTCAGCTTCTTCGAGAAGAACGTCTCCTCGGGCACCCCGGACTGGATCACCCGCGCGACCCTGGCCACGCCGGGGTCGAGCCGGGGCGTGGAGACGCTGACCTTCCCGGTGATCGACTCTCTGGCCGCACTCGTCTGGCACGCGAACATGGCCGCGCTCGAGTTGCACACCCCGCAATGGACGGTGTCCGGGGCCACCACCTCCGGGGAGATCACCGAGGTGCACCAGCCCGATCGACTGGTCATCGACCTGGACCCGGGCCCCGGCGCCGGACTGGCCGAATGCGCCGAGGTCGCCCTATTGGTGCTCGATCGGCTGGGCGGTGACCGCGAGGCGGTGCGCCCGGTGACCAGCGGTAGCAAGGGCATGCAGTTGTATGCCGACCTCGGCGGCGGCGCCGACTCCGACCTCGTGCGAGATCAGGTGCGGACCCTGGCCGAGGGCCTGGCCGGCGACCACCCGGGTCTGGTCACCGCCACGATGACCAAGTCGCAGCGGGTGAACCGGGTCTTCCTCGACTGGTCGCAGAACTCGGCCAGCAAGACCACGATCACGCCCTGGTCGCTGCGCGGCCGGGACCTGCCGTGCGTGGCCGCCCCTCGCACCTGGGCCGAGGTGGAGGACGCCGGCACGCTCACTCAACTGCGCTACGAAGAGGTGCTGGGCCGGCTGTGACTCGGCCCGTAAGCCCAGCCGGCCGGGCTCGCCCGGGGAGCACGCCGTAGGGTCACGACATGGCCGATACACCGCGACTGCTGGAGTTCGACGACGTCACCGTGCGCTCCATCTCCGTCTCGCAGATGGACAACAACGTCTACCTGATCACCGACAAGGCGACCGGCTCCCAGGTGCTCATCGACGCCGCAGACGACGCCGCCGCGATCACCCGGCTGCTGGCGCAAGGGGCCGGCGATACCGATGCCCCCGCCCGGCTCGAACTGATCTTCACCACCCACCGGCACTGGGACCACGTGCGGGCCCTGGCCGAGGTGCGCCAGAGCACGGGGGCGCCGACGGCCTGTGGCGTCCAGGACGCCGAGGCGATCGACGTCCCGATGGACTTCACCGTGGGCCATGACGAGGGGCTCGACCTGGGTGGGGTGCACCTGCGCACGGTGCATCTGCGCGGGCACACGCCCGGCTCGATCGCGCTGGTCCTCACCCCGCGCAACGGCCCGGTTCAGCTGTTCACGGGTGACTCGCTGTTCCCCGGCGGGGTGGGCAAGACCGCCGGGCCCGAGGAGTTCACCAGCCTCATCGGCGACGTCCAGGAGCGGCTCTTCGAGCGTTACGGCGATGACGCGGTGGTGCATCCGGGCCATGGCAAGCCCACCACGCTCGGCGCCGAGCGTGCGAGCCTGCCGCAGTGGCGCGAGCGCGGCTGGTAGCCCGTCGGCAAGCGGGTCGATGACGGCTGCGAAGTGCCAATAGGCTGAGATCATGTCCGACCCCTCCGGTACCGCCGGCGCATCTGATCCACCCGCCACCGCCGGCCCCGCCGGTGTGACCTACGCCGCGGCCGGCGTGGACGTGGAGGCGGGTGACCGGGCCGTCGAATTGATGAAGGCGGCCGTCGCGGCCACCCACTCGTCCCGGGTCCTGGGCGGCATCGGTGGTTTCGCGGGGCTGTTCGACGCCAGCGAGCTGGTCGGCCTGCGCTCACCCCTGTTGGCCACCTCCACCGACGGGGTGGGCACCAAGGTGGCCGTCGCCCAGGCCATGGACGTCCATGACACGATCGGGCTGGACCTGGTCGGGATGGTGGTGGACGACATCGTCGTCTGCGGGGCCCGGCCGTTGTTCATGACCGATTACATCGCCTGTGGCCACGTGGTGCCGGAGCGGATCGCGGCCATCGTCTCGGGGATCGCCGAAGGGTGCCGGCAGACCGGGGCGGCCCTCGTCGGCGGGGAGACCGCCGAGCATCCCGGGCTTCTGGCGCCCCAGGAGTACGACGTGGCCGGCGCGGTCACCGGGGTGGTGGAAGCCGACTCGCTGCTCGGCCCGGACCGGGTGCGCCCCGGTGACGTGGTGATCGCGATGGCCTCGTCCGGCCTGCACTCCAACGGGTACTCGCTGGTGCGGCGGGTGCTGGAGCTGGCAGGGTGGGGCTACGAACGCCAGGTCGACGACTTCGGGCGCACCCTTGGCCAGGAGCTGCTGGAGCCGACCCGGTTGTACACCCGGGCCTGTCTGGCAGTGGCCGGCGACCCGGCGTGCCAGGTGCGGGCGTACTCACACGTCACGGGCGGCGGACTCGCGGCCAATCTGGCCCGGGTACTGCCCGCAGGCGTGACCGCGACCGTCGAGCGCTCGTCGTGGAGTCCCCCGCCGGTGTTCGACGTCGTGGGGCGACTCGGCCGGGTGCCACGCAGCGACCTGGAACGCACCCTCAACATGGGAGTGGGGATGCTCGCGGTCGTCGGCGCGGACGGCGTCGACGCCACCCTCGCGCAACTGCGCGACCAGGGCCAGCAGGCATGGGTGTGCGGTGCCGTACGCGCTGACCACGCGGTCGAGACCACACCCGCTGACGTGGTGCGCGGAGCCAAGGGGTTTCAAGGTGGTGGGGTGCTCCTGGTGGGTGAGCACCCCTGATCACTCAACGGCGGTAGTTGCTGGTGGCCCAGCCATCGTCGTCGTCGTCATCGTCGACGTCGGGGTTGTCATAGCTGGACCGTGGACGGTCCGCGTGCAGTTCGCGTTGCAGACGGTCGTAGTCGGTCTCGGGGCTGTAGTACTTCAACTCCCGGGCCACCTTCGTCTGCTTGGCCTTCTGACGGCCGCGCCCCATGGCGTGACCCCCTATCGTCGTCCGGGGCTAGGCGCAGTGGCGGGCCCCAGGGCTTGCATTGGTAGTGGTTCTAACCGTACATCGTCTCGTGGTGTTCCCGCATACGGGGCGCTGAGTCCGTGAAGAACAGTCCGAAGTGGTCGATGTGCGCGCGGTCGCAGGGTGTCCGCACTCCCTGCCGAGCCGCGTCGGGCTTTCGGCGAGAGGTCGCACACCTCGAGTGCCGGGCTCGGAGTTCGGGGGTATGCCGGGATGGCCCGGCCGATGGCTCCAGGTTTTGCCTGGCGCCAGTGCGGGTGCTGAAGGTTGTAGGCACAGCAGTGGCTGGCGTTCGTCCGATTTCACCCGTCTGGCGGCACCTTGATGGCATGTCTGTGGTATTCGGGTGAACTGGGTTAGTCATTTCGGACTATCGGGCTCGGTGCGTTTCCTGCCGAAACAGCAAGTATCAGTTGCAGGACGAGCACCGGTCATGGGGGCCGGGCGGCTCTGCGGCGCACCGAAAGGACTGGTCATGACCGTTCGCACGACCGACGGTGAGAACCTTCTCACGCCCGCAGAGGTGGCGGCCCTGTTCCGGGTCGACCCCAAGACGGTCACCAGGTGGGCCAAGGCTGGCAAGCTGTCATCGATTCGCACCCTGGGTGGGCACCGCCGGTACAAGGAGAGCGAAGTGCGTGAACTCCTTGCCGGCATCCCCTCACAACGGCTCTCGGAGTACTGACAGCCGATCCAGGTTGCCGGTTCGGACCGCGCGAACCAGACGAGGACACCCCCACCTCGCACACGCTGGAGTCGACCGACGCGCTGCGTCGGCGCTGCGAGGCTCGGTCGGCCCCCATCGGCCGGTGATCACGCACGGGCGAGCGGGCCTGCCTCGGCGGTCTGATGTCTCGAGATCGGTGCTGATGACCGCGCTCGTGACCTGCCGATCACCCACTCGGGTGCCTCCCCCCGACCATCTTCGCGGTCAAGGAACCGGCTCCGACTGTCGATAGACCTGCTGTGCAGGTGGAGGTCGCGCAAATGACTCAGGCCGTGTCGAGGTCGGGCCCGCGCAGGCAGGACCACGGTCCCGCGGTGCGCCAGGTCGGGATCCTGCATGCCTTGGCTCGGGCAGCGGTCGATGTCGTAGGGGCCGACTGGGCCGAGGTGAACCTGGCCGGTAGCACCCAGGTCGTTCGCTATCCGGACTCCCTCGGCGTCACCCGGGCCTTCGACCCTTCCGGTGCGATCGGTCCGGACCCGGCGGTGGTCGAGACAGAGGTGCCCATTGAGGTTTCCGGGCTGGTCGTGGCCCGCCTGACCGCTCAGTTGCGGGCCTCGTCCAGTCTGGGCGACGCCCGAGCACTGTTGCTGTCCCTGGCCGCCTCGGCGGCCGAGCGGTGGGTCGAGCGCGCGCCCGACCCCGCCCAACTCGCTCCCCTGCAACGCCGACTCGTCGGTACCGGCCTGCTGCCCCGCGACATCGACGTCGCGACCGGGCTACTGGCCGCCCTGGACCGGATGCCCTTCGGCCTCGTGCTGGTGCGCCCGGACCCCTCGGGCTGGCAGGCGATGTCAACGAATCCGGCGCTGGCGGCGATGCGCAATGTCACCCGGGATCGCTCGGTCGGCCCACTCGATGTGGTGATCGGGTCGATGGGCCGTCTCGACCCGGTCGAACTCAGCGCCCAGACCGCCACCAATCCCATCACTCGGCGGCTGCAACGCGAAGACGGCTCCACCTTCGACGCCTGGTTGTACTGCGTGGCGCTGGGCCCCGGTGGTGTCGCCACCCACGCCCTCTGCGTCCTGGACGTCGACGCCCAGTCACGGCGGCTGCGTGAACTGGACAAGCTCGCCATGACCGACCCGGTGACCGGCCTGGCCAATCGCACCCGGGTCACGGTCATCCTCGAGCGGTGCCTCACCGACGACCCACCGCGCAGCGTGGCGGTCATGCTGCTCGATCTGGATCGATTCAAGAACGTCAACGACAGCCTCGGGCACCAGGTCGGCGATGAACTACTCATCGAGGTGACCCGGCGGCTGCGTGCGGCGGTACCCGACGGCACCGTGGTCGCCCGGCTCGGCGGCGACGAGTTCCTTCTCGTGCTGCGGGGCCTGGAGGACGTGCTGGACGTTCACCCGGTGGCCTACGGGCTGCTGGAGGAACTCAACGCCCCCTTCGAACTGCGCAGCGGCCACCGGGTCGCCACCAGCGTCAGCATCGGGGTGGCCATCGCCGACCGGGACGACCATCAGGCGGTGGACCTGATCCGGGAGGCCGATCTGGCGATGTACCGGGCCAAGGACCTGGGCCGGAACCGATACGCGCTGTGCGACGAGGGGATGCTGCAGGAGGCCGACGACCGGCTGGGACGTGAACTCGTCCTGCGCCGGGGACTGGAGGAGAGGCGGCTGCGGCTGCGGCTGCAGCCGATCGTCGATCTGCGCACCGGCAAGCTCGCCGAGTACGAGGCCCTGGTCCGCCTGGAGGACCCCGAACTCGGTGAGGTCGGGCCGGACCAGTTCATCCCGATCGCCGAGGAGACCGGCCTGATCTCCCAGATCGATTACTGGGTGCTGGAGGAATCCCTGGAGCAGTTCACCAGCCTGCCCCGGCTGACCGACTCCGGCGTGCGGATCGCGGTCAACGTCTCCGGACGCACGCTCGAGGCACCCGACTTCATCTCCCGGCTCGTGGTGGCCCTGCACCGCAACAACGTGGACGCCAGCCGGCTGGCCATCGAGATCACCGAGAGCTGTCTGCTGGGCGACAACCCGGCCATCCTGTGGACTCTGAACCAGCTCCGGGCCCGCGGCGCCCACGTGGCGATCGACGATTTCGGCACCGGGTATTCGGCGCTGTCCTATCTGCAGAACTTCGAGGTGGATCTGCTCAAGATCGACCAGTCGTTCATCAAGCGGGTGTCCCCGGCAGACCAGCGAGGCACCGACCTGGTGGGCAATATCGTCCAGCTCGCCCATGACCTGGGGTTGAAGGTCGTTGCCGAAGGGGTCGAGGACGAGGCCCAGGCGTCGCTGCTCGGTGAGTTGGGCTGCGACCTTGCCCAGGGCTGGTTCTTCGGCCGCCCGGTGGAGCCGCTGGACACCTGATCCCCGGCGGGTGCCGAGCCGGCCCGCTGGGAGCACCTCAGCGCCATAGGGTTGCCGGATGACCACCGCCCTCATCACCGGCGCCACCGCCGGGCTCGGCTGGGTCTTCGCCCAGCGCCTGGCCGCCGACGGTCACGACCTGGTGCTCGTCGCCCGGGACACCGCCCGCCTCGGCGAGCGGGCCCGCGAACTCACGCAGGCCTACCCGATCCAGGTGGAGGTGCTCACCGCGGACCTGTCCGACCGTGCCGCCACCGACGAGGTCGCCACCCGCGTCGCCGACCGGGAGCGACCGGTGGACCTGCTCGTCAATAACGCCGGCTTCGGCCTGGCCAGGCCCTTCTCGCGCACCACCATCCAGGACGAGGTGCGCCTGCTCGACGTGCTGTGCCGGGCCGTGCTGATCACCTCCCACGCCGCCGTCCCGGTGATGCGCGAGCGCGGTCGCGGGGCCATCCTCAACGTCTCCTCGACCGCGGGCTTCGCGAGCCTGGGCACGTACTCGGCGGCCAAGGCCTGGGTGACCACGTTCAGCGAGTCGCTCGCCGGCGAGTTGGCCGGCACCGGGGTGCGGGTGTGCGCGGTGTGCCCAGGCTTCACCCACACCGAGTTCCACGAGCGCGGCGGGATCTCGATGTCCGGGCTCCCCGCGATCGGCTGGCTGGACGCCGGATACGTGGTCGACACTGCCTTGCGGGATCTACGCCGGGGCGTGGTGATCAGCGTGCCCAGCCTGCGGTACAAGGCGGCGGCGGGCCTGTCGCGGGTGGCGCCGAGCGGGCTGCGTCGCCGGGTCTCGGCGGCGATCTCCTGGAGCCGCAACACCCGCTGAGCCCACGGGCATGCGCTCGCGCTCAGTCCTCGCCGGTGCGGCCGACGATGATGAGGGTGGTGATGGCGAAGGTGTCCGATCCGGCATTTACCGTGACCTGGGTGGCGTCGAGCGGCACAGGCACATCGACCTGGCCGACCGGAGAATCGAAAGCGTTCTCGATCGGGGTGCCGTCATCGAAGGTGAGCGTGTCGGTGCCGTCGCCGGCGCCCCAGCCGAGCAACTGGATGTCGGTGGCGTTGCCCGGTAGGCCAACGCTGTAGGTCGGTTGGGAGGCGCTCAGGACGACGTCCCCGTCGTAGATCGACAGTCGGGTGCTCTTGGCGGCGTCCGGGTCCTCAGCGACGATGACCAGCCACCAGCCGGTGAAGGCGGTCTGCCCGGTGGTGCGGAACTGCTCGTCCGGCGCGCCGGTCACGTTCAAGGTCCAGGTCTGGCTCGCGCCCTCGTCGATCGCGGGGTCCGGCGACAGCCCGCCGACGTAGCCCTGCACCAGCGCGGTCACGTCCGCGCGGGAGACGAAGGACTGCCAGTTGGTGTCGGCCGCGCCCAGGTGATAACTCGCCTCGCCGGGCACCACGTCCCACTCGCTCGCCCCGGGAATGGTCAGCCGCATCTGGTCGCGGTTGGGGCCTTCGATGTTCTGGCCGGCGATCGGGCCGGTCCAGTACAACTCGGCATGCCGGATGCTGGTGCTGGGTAGTTGGATGCTCGCCGCGGACGGGGCGGAGTTGTTGCCGCCGCCGCGGACCAGCCAACTGCCGCCGCCGCTGTTGGCGGAGACCGTCCCGGTGGTCTGGTAGCGGCCGACGAGCCCGCCATTGGCCGGTCTCGATTTCACCGCGACGTCCGTGGTGGAGGTGAAGGTGGTGTAGTCCGGCGCGCTGACCGTGACCTGCAGGGGCACCGAGACCTGGCCCTGCGTGGGGTCCACCTCGCCCAGGACCACCGGCAGGCTCAGTTGGAGCGCATCGGAGTACGGCCCGCACTCGACCCCGGCCTGCAGGTTCTCCGGGTCGATGCGCTGGCAACCGTCGGGCAGGGGTTGGGAGTCACTCAGGCTCAGCGGTGCCTGCCAGCCGGTGATGGTCACCGTCATGTCGGGCACGAACTCGCTGATCGTGAAGGTCAGATCGGTGTCGTAGCCGCCCAGCAACTCGCCCACCGGGCTGAGCACTGCCGGTGGGGCGGTGGGCGGCGGTGGCGGCGGTGGCGGTGGCGTGGTGGTCGGGGTCGGCTCGGTGGTTGGGCTGGTCGTGCTGCTGGTGCTGCTGGAGGTCGAGGTGGATGTACTGGATGGGGTGGTAGTGGTGGTGTCTACCGGTGGGTTGCTGTTCGGTGGCCGGGTCGGCTCCGGGCTCGTGGTGACACTCGTGGTCACCGAACTCACCGGCAGACTGGTCGGCGAGGTGGACGAACTCCGGGACTGGGCCACCGTCGCAGTGCGGCTGGCCAGGTTCGGGGAGGTCGTGCCCCCGGTACGGCTGGGCGTGTTGCCCGGACCCAAGGTGTCATCGGACTGCGTGGGCGGTTCCGAGACATCGATGTGCGAGCCCGCGCCGGGCTCGCCCTCGGCGCTGGCCGACTGGGACGCGGCCGGACGCTGGGGTGCGTTCTGGGCCAGCACGACGGCTCCGACCACGGCTCCCACCACGATGACGGCGGCCGCGCTGCCGGCCAGCCATCCGCCCAGCGCAGTGGTGGCCGCAGTGGCCCCGGCGCCGGCGCCCGCCCCGCCGCCACCGGCTCCCGCTCCGCCCTGCGCACCCGAGCCCGCCGACCCTCCCGACGACCCGCCGCCGGCACTCGACACAGCGCCCGCCGCGGTCTGGGAGAAAGGTGCGGCAACCGCGGGCAGGGCTGCCACATCGGCCAGGTATCCGGTGGCCGCGGTGCCCAGGATGAGCGGAGCGATCACCGCGCGCATCCGGCCACCCACGTCCTGCAGTTCGGCCAGGACTCCCCGGCAGTCCTCACAGTCCGGCAGGTGCCGTTCCACGGCGGCTCGTTCCCGGGCCGACGCCGAACCGCGCACGTAGGCGGCCAGCTTGGGCAGCATCCGTTCGCACTCGGGGGAGGAGGTGGTGGTCACGTGGGCCGCCAGGTAGGCCTCGCGCAGGCCCGCCCGGGCCCGCAGTGCCAGGGCGGCCACCGCGTTGGGACTCATGCCGAGCAGGGGGGCGATGTCCTTGGGGCTGAGCTCCTCCACCTCGGTGTGCCACAGCACCATCTGCCAGCGCTCGGGCAGTTGCTGGTAGGCCTGGGCGACCATCGAGCGTTCCAGCCCTGCCAGGGCCGGATCGACGAAGGGCACGCCAGGATCGTGCACGGACATGTCGTCGGTCGGCTGAACACGCTTGCCCGCTACGGCCCGGTCGACGTGCACCCGGCGTACGGCGGTCAGCAGGTATGGACGCAGCGCCGAGGTGGGCCCACTGCCATTGCGCAGCGCGGCCAGCACCTTGGTGAAGGCCTCGGAGACCAGATCGTCGGCGTCACTGGGGTGCCCGGTCAGCCGACGAGCCAAGGCGGTGGCGGCGCCCGAGTGCCGCCGGAACAACTCGGCGTAGGCGTTCTCGTCGCCGGTGCGGGTGGCCGCCAGCAGTTCGGCGTCGGAACGTTCGGAGGAGTCGACGGAAGAGCGCAGGTGATGCTCCGGTGTACCGGTACTCATCATCGCTCCCTTCTCTAGTCAAGACCCACGGCGAGCGGTGCTGTGACGCCGCTAAGCGGTCGCGAACATCACCCGTTCTCCATCGAACGGAGATGACTCGCGCCGGATGACAATGACACAGAGTTCATCCGTTCGACACAGGCATACCCGATCGGGTCAACGTCGGCCACCGATTGTGTGAATCCTGGACAGTAGACGACGCTCATCGGCACATCGAGCCGTGACCTTGAGCCGCTGGTTGATCGAACGGACGTTGCGCAAAGCGCCACCGGCGCACCCAGGCATGCATCGCGATGGCCGCCGCCGCTGCGACGTTGAGCGAGCGGGTGGACCCGTCGGAGTAGATCGACAGGACGGCGGCGCAGGCGTCCTGAGCGGCCTGGGTGAGGCCGGTGCTCTCCTGGCCGAAGAGCAGCAGCGCGCGCTCGGGCAGGTCATAGGTCTCCAGAGGGACAGCGCCAGGGACGTTGTCCACCCCGATCAGGACCAGACCCTCATCGGCGCACCAGCCCGCCAGGGCGTCGGCATCGTGGTGGTGGAGCAGGTGCAGGTACCGGTCGGTGACCATCGCGCCCCGCCGATTCCAGCGTCTGCGTCCCACCACGTGCACGGCAGCCACGTTGACCGCATTGGCGGTACGTACCACCGAGCCGATGTTCAAGTCGTGGGCGAAGTTCTCGATTCCGACGTGCAGGCCGGCCCGGCGGGCGTCCAGGTCGGCCACGATGGCCTCCACCCGCCAGTAGCGATAGCGGTCGACGACGTTGCGTCGGTCGCCCTCGGCGAGCAGATCCGGGTCGTACCGAGTACCGACCAGCTCAGCGGCCGGTGGTGACCCGCTCCAGGGGCCGACGCCAACGGGTTCGGGTGGCTCGGTCGGCTCGGAGTTCACGGGGGGCGAGCATACGTGGCGGGCATCCGGCGACCCCTGAGAAACGGCCGGGCCCTGAGAAATCGGTGAAGCCACGGTGAAGATCCACAGAGAGTTACCGCACGCTCACGCACGGCACCCGGTGGTCGTGCAGCGGGCGGGCCGTGGTAATGCCTACCCTGGTCAGGTGCCTGCTCTGCCACTGCCTCTGACCACCGCGCTCGCCACGGCGATGCTCATCGGCCCGGCCTGGATGGACCCCGAAGTGCTGATCAGCTTCTTCGGCACCTGGGCTCTGCCGGGGGTCGCGCTGGTCGTCTTCATCGAGACGGGCCTGCTCTTCCCGATCCTGCCCGGTGATTCGCTGCTGTTCACCGTCGGCCTGATGACCACCAGTGGCGCGATCTCCACCCCGCTGTGGCTGGTCTGCCTCGTGCTCTTCCTCGCGGCCTTCCTCGGTGACCAGACCGGTTATGGGATCGGTCGCTTCGCCGGCCCGAAGATCTTCAACCGTCCGGACTCACGACTGTTCAAGCAGAGCCACATCGACCAGACCTACGCCTTCTTCGACAAGTACGGCGGACGGGCTATCGTGCTCGGCCGGTTCGTGCCGATCGTGCGCACCTACATCCCGGTCGCGGCCGGGATCGGACGGATGCCCTATCGGCATTTCGTGTCGTACAACGTCGTCGGTGCGCTGGCCTGGGGTGTGGGCGTGACCCTGTTGGGGGCGGGCCTGGGTTCGTTCACCTTCGTGCGCGAACACATCGAGCTCATCCTGCTGGTCATCGTCGGGGTGAGCGTGTTGCCGGTCGTGGTCGAGGTGCTGCGGGCTCGGGTGGCCAAGCGCAACGAGAACTACGACGAGGAGCACGAGCGCCAAGAGGTCATCGACAAGATCGTCGAACCCGACAGCTGAGCATCGGGCTACAGCCCACCCCGCGCAACCTCAGCCGCGCTGTCCAGGCCTCAGTCCAGTTCTCAGTCCAGGCCCAGATCGGCCTTGGAGAAGGCGTAGTGGTAGCTCAGCCCGGCCTGTTCGACGGCCTCGCGGGCCCCGGTGTCCCGATCGACGATCACCGCGACCGCCGCCACCTCGGCACCGGCTTCGCGCAGCGCGTCTACCGCCGTCATCACCGAGCCCCCGGTGGTGGAGGTGTCCTCCACGGCCACCACCCGGCGGCCGGCCACATCGGGCCCCTCGATCCGGCGCTGCAAGCCGTGGGCCTTGCCCTCCTTGCGCACCACGAAGGCGTCCATGGCCCGCCCGCGCGCGGCGGCGGCGTGCAGGATCGCCGTGCCCACCGGGTCGGCGCCCATCGTCAGGCCGCCCACCGCGTCCGCCTGCACCCCGGCGTCGTCGATCACGTCGAGCATCACGGTCCCCACCAGCGGAGCCGCCTCGTGGTGCAGGGTGATCCGGCGTAGATCGACGTAGTAGTCCGCCTGCTTCCCGCTGGCCAGGGTGACGGTGCCGTGCACGACGGCCAGGTCTGTGATGAGCTGGCGGAGCCGCTCACGATCGGTGCGGGGCTGTTCCGGGCTGGTCATGGGAGGCAACTCTACGAGGCCCGCGAGCCTCAGCGGGACAGGTCGATGAGCAGGCCCTGGACGAACGGGTAGGTGCGCGGCAACGACTCCACCCAGATCGTCGCGCACAGCATGTCGACGAGTTCGGGGGTGGCCAGCAGGCCCTCCAGTTCGGCGAGTTGGTCAGCCAGGTCGGGGCCTGATTCCACCAGCGCGACGGCCCGTCCCGGCGCTAACCCGGCGAGGGTCTCGCCATTGGTGCACACCCGACGCAGCGATTCGGCGACCCTGGCCATCGCTCCCACTCCCGTGAAACCGTCACCGGTCGCGACATCGACGACGATCAGGTTGAAGCGGTCACTGGGATGGCTGGGCCGCCCGTCCCGGTACAACTCGGCGAGTCTGGCTTCGAGGTAGGCCCGGGTGGCGAGCATGGAGATCGGATCGACGCAGGTGTCCGCGCCAACCGGCTTCAGCCCGGCCTCTGCCCAGCCGCTGAGCAGGCACCGAACCCGGTCCAGGGTGGGCGCGCGGCCCTCGTAGGCCTGCCAGAGGGCGAGCACGTCGTCGATGGTCTCCTCCACCGAACAGCCGAGCTCAGCCCGGGCGATCCCGAGTCGCTGCAGGGCCGGGGCCGGATCCTGTCCGTCCACGAGGCAGTCGATGACGGCGTCGCAGGCCGGATCCCACCAGTCGGTCACGGTCAGCCACCCGCCGGCCACACTTGCCTGGCACCAGGCCTCGCGCAGCGCTGCCGCCTTGCTGGGCGGCGGTACCAGGACGATCCGGTCGGTGGCCACAGCGCTTCCGTTCCCCGAGAACCAGCTGCGCACCCAGGCGCCCAGCGAGGGCGAGGTGTTCGAGCGGTTGGAAATGCTGGTCACGGTATGAAAACCGGGCATTACGCGGATCGTGACGCGACTTTGTCGAGCCGCTCGCCCAGGTGGGCGGTTCTGCGGCGTGTCGGGCTGACACAGTATGTCCATGAGACTGCTCGTGGTCGGCGCCGATGCCGCCGGGATGTCCGCCGCACATCAGGCACGGCGTACCGCTCGCCGGGCCGGGCGAGACCTGGAGGTGGTCGCGTGCGAGTCCGGGCAGTTCACCTCCTATAGCCAATGCGGGATCCCGTACTGGGTCGCCGGCGAGGTCTCGGGACGGGACGCGCTCATCGCTCGTACCCCCGACGATCATCGTGCCGCCGGGATCGACCTGCGGCTGGGACACGAAGTGACCGGACTGGACCTCGCCGCCGGCCGTGCAGAGGCCTATGACGCCCTGAACAGCCAGGTGGTGGAGATCGGCTTCGATGAGGTGCTGCTGGCCACCGGCGCGGCCCCGATCATCCCGGACTGGGCGCTCGCCGACGGTCAGACGCGCCCGGGTGTGCTGACGTTGAAGACCCTCGACGACGGTCACCTGCTGCGCGAGGTCATCGAGCGACAGCCCGCCAGCGCGGCCATCGTGGGGGGTGGATACATCGGAGTGGAGGCCGCCGAGGCGCTGGCCCGCCGGGGGGTGCCCACCACGCTGCTGAGCAGGCGGCGGCCGCTGGCCGCGATGACGGTGCCCGAGCAGAGCGAGCGGGTGGTGGCCGGGCTGGAAGAGCTGGGGGTGCAGGTGCGTACCCATTGCGAGGTGATCGGCCTGGAGTCCGCCGGCCAGGGCCACGTCCTGGTCGATGCCCAGGACAACCGGATCTCCGCCGAGCTCGTCGTGCTTGCGCTGGGCGTGCAGCCGCGCACCGGGCTCGCGGTCGAGGCGGGCCTGCCGGTGGCCTCGAAGGCGGACTTTCTGGCCCGCGGTGCCCTGGTCCCGGACGACCGGCAACATCTCGCCGACGGGGTGTGGGCTGCCGGAGACTGCTGCGCGGTGTACCACCGGCTCGCCGAGCAGCCGGCCTACCTGCCGCTGGGCACGCACGCGAACAAGGCCGGGCGGGTGGCCGGGACGAACATCGGCGGCGGCCTGGCCCGTTTCCCCGGGGCGGTGGGCACCGCCATCACCCGGGCCGGCCGGGTGGAGGTCTCCAGAACCGGGATGCAGCCGGAGTGGGTGGAGCACCTCGGCGGGACGCCGATCACCGCCACCCTCGATGCCACCACGACCAGCGGCTACATGCCCGAGTCCGAGCCCATGCACCTGTGGGCGATGGGCGATGAGCAGACCGGTCGGCTGCTCGGCTGCCAGATCACCGGGGGCACCGGCGCGGGCAAGCGGATAGATGCGGTGGCCGTCGCGCTGATGGCCGGATGGTCGTGCGAGGAGTTCGCGATGGCGGACCTGTCGTACGCCCCGCCGTTCTCGCCCGCCTGGGAGCCGACCCAGATCGTGGTACGCAAACTCGCCGAGCGAGTCGGGCGATGAAACCTCACCCTCGCCCGGCCGCCGCTCTACGTAGCGGCTGACCGCGCCCGTCCACGGGCCGCCCGTCCCCGGGCTACCCCTCTTCGGATCGGCCCGCCGACTGGAGAGCTGCCGAAGTCACCCCTCACGTGCCGACCTCACCCGTCGGAGGAGACGGCCCAGAGATTGATCCCGGCTTCGACGGCATGTTCGTCGATCGCGGCGAGTTCGGCGTCGGTGAAGTCCAGGTTGCCGGTCGCGGCCAGACTGTCCTGAAGCTGGGCCACGCTCGAGGCGCCGACGAGCACCGAGGTGACCCGGGGGTCGCGCAGCGCCCAGGCCAGCGCCAGCTGGGCAAGGGTCTGCCCGCGCTCGGCGGCGATCGCGTTGAGCGCGCGCAGGTGCGTCAGGGTCTGCTCGGTGAGCATCGCCTGGTCCAGCGATTTGCCCTGCGCCGCCCGCGAATCACCGGGAATGCCGTCCAGGTACCGGCTGGTGAGCAGGCCCTGGGCCAGCGGCGAGAAGGCGATGCAGCCCACGCCCTCGGCACCGAGAACGTCCAGCAGGTCCTCCTCGATCCAGCGGTTGAGCATCGAGTAGGAGGGCTGATGGATGAGCAGCGGGGTGCCCAGCTCACCCAGGATCCGCGCCGCCTCCCGGGTCCGTTCCGGCCCGTAGGACGAGATCCCCGCGTACAGCGCCCGGCCCGAGCGCACCGCCGTGTCCAGGGCGCCCATCGTCTCTTCCAGCGGGGTGGTCGGGTCGAACCGGTGGGAGTAGAAGATGTCGACGTAGTCCAGGCCCATCCGCTGCAGCGACTGGTCGAGCGAGGCCAGCAGGTACTTGCGTGATCCACCGCCCTGACCGTAGGGGCCGGGCCACATGTCGTACCCGGCCTTGGTGGAGATCACCAGTTCGTCCCGGTAGCGATGCAGGTCCCGACGCAGGTGTAGGCCGAAATTGCGCTCGGCTGCGCCGTACTCCGGCCCGTAGTTGTTCGCCAGATCGAAGTGGGTGACTCCGAGATCGAATGCCCGGCAAAGGATTTCACGTTGCCTTTCGAGTGGCACGTCGTCGCCGAAGTTGTGCCACAGGCCCAGACTGATGGCGGGCAGGTCGAGCCCGGAACGCCCGCATCGACGGTAGTCGAGCCGGGAGTACCGGTCCGGGTCGGCCTGATAGTGATCCACGCGGTAGGTCATGGCCCCCATCGTGCCGTGCCGCCTCGGCGGGCAGGCCCGTCGGGGGCCGACCTTTCTCGCACCAGCCTGCGCAGACATGGAAGGATCGGAACCGGGATTCCTGACCAGGCCCTGGGTTCGTCCTACACACAAGGGAGCAACGCATGCCCATCGCAACCCCAGAGATCTACGCCGAGATGATCTCCCGCGCGAAGGAGAAGAAGTTCGCCTACCCGGCCATCAACCTCTCCAGCAGCCAGACGCTCAACGCCGCCATCGCGGGCTTCGCCGAGGCTGAGTCCGACGGCATCATCCAGGTCTCCACCGGTGGCGCGGAGTACCTGTCGGGCCAGAAGGTCAAGGACATGGTCGTCGGGGCAGCGGCACTTGCCGCCTACGCCGAGGTGGTGGCCGCCAAGTACAACGTCAACATCGCCCTGCACACCGACCACTGCCCCAAGGGCAAGCTGGACACCTACGTGCGTCCGCTCATCGGCCTGTCCGAGGAGCGAGTCAAGAACGGGCAGCAGCCGCTCTTCCAGTCGCACATGTGGGACGGCTCCGCGGTGCCCTTGGACGAGAACCTCAAGATCGCTCAGGAGCTGCTGGCCCGCTGCAAGGCGGCCAACATCATCCTCGAGGTCGAGATCGGTGTCGTCGGTGGTGAGGAGGACGGCGTCGTCGGCGAGGCCAGCGACAAGATGTACACCACTCCCGAGGACGCGCTGGCCACGGTCGACGCGATCGGCGCAGGCGACCAGGGCACCTACCTGACCGCTCTGACCTTCGGCAACGTGCACGGTGTGTACAAGCCGGGCAACGTCAAGCTCCGCCCGTCCATCCTCAAGGACGCGCAGGAGGCGGTGAACAAGCACCTCGGCCTGCCCGAGGGCAGCAAGCCGTTCAACCTGGTCTTCCACGGTGGTTCGGGGTCGCTGCCCGAGGAGATCGCCGAGGCGGTCGGCTACGGCGTGGTGAAGATGAACATCGACACCGACACCCAGTACGCCTTCACCCGCCCGATCGCCGGGCACATGTTCACCCACTACGACGGCGTGCTGAAGATCGACGGCGAGGTCGGGGACAAGAAGGCCTACGACCCGCGCGCCTGGGGCAAGGCCGGCGAGGCCGGGATGACCGCGCGCACCGTGCAGGCCTGTCAGAACCTCGGCTCGGTCGGCACCACCCTCGGCTGAGCGCCGAGGCATACCGCAGTCGTGGGGGCTCTCGACGCCAGCCCCGGCTGAGGCCCCACCAGCATGACCAGGGCCGTCGCATCACCCCGATGCGGCGGCCCTGGCGTGTTCGGCTATCCGCTCGGCTGGGTGATCGCCGGCTGCGTCAGCACCTGCTGCGGTTGATCCGTCGGGACTGTTTCCAGGCCGGGCGGGAAAGGCACCTGAGGCAGCGGGTTGCCGTCCGGATCAACAGCTCGGCCGCTGGTCTCGACAACCACCCCGTCGGGGAGCAGCACCCGCCCGTCCGGCAACAGGGCACTGCCAGGCGGGAAGACCACCGGTGGCATCTCGCACCCCGACTCCTTGTAGCGGCAGAGCTCGGGTGCCAGCGCATCGGCGAACGACTGCAAACTCGCCGCGACACCCTGGTCGAGGTCACCGTCCCGGATCGGCGGCACCCGGTCCCCTGCAACGGTGGCGATCGCCAGGGCCCGCCCGGACTGCGCGATGAGCAGGTACTCCGGGCTGGGGTCGGCACCAGGAACCGGGAAGTTCACCGCGAGCATGCTCGCCCGCGTCCATTCGGTGAGTCGCCCGCTGTCGGCTGAGCTCACCGGACGCACCGCGCGGCTGGCGGTCTGCGGAGCCTCGGCGCCCTCGCGCGCCGAGCATCGGGTCATCGCACTGGTGAAGTCGTTGTAGATGCCCGTGGCCGAGGACTCGTCGGTGGTCACCACGAGCGACTCGGTCCGCAGGTCGGCTTCGCCGTCCAGTTGGATGGTGCGTAGATCCGAGGCCTGACGCAGGCCCTGCTCCTCGGGCTGGGCGCCCGAGCAACTCTCGATCCGCAGGTTGGCCCCCTGCCAGCCGGGCGCGTTCTCGTGCGGCAGGGTGATGTCCGGCGAGATGGTGGCCAGGCCCGAGGCGACGATCGTACGGGGCGCAGTGGGCGTGTCGTCGACCGGGCTCGGGGTGGGGGCCACCCGCACCTCGGTGGGCGTGGGGGAGGCGCTGGAGGTGGGGGACTCCTGGGCCAGGGTGGTGCGTGGCTGAATCAGGTATCGGGCGGCTACCGCCACGGCCATCGCCATCAGCACGATCGTCAGCATGATCAGGGCCATCCGCCACCACGGCTCCCGCTGCCCTGGCCGCAGGCCGCGGGGCAGCATGTCGGGGCGGGGGTGCTGACTCACCTCTCCGAGTCTTCCAGCCGATCGCCTGGCAGGCCCCCCGAACCGCCGAAGGGACGCGGTCTGCCTGGTCACGGGCAGACGGTCACGCCGCAGGCGGTCATGCCAGACTGCCGCCATGGATGCCAGCACCACACCCTCGACCACCCCTGAGCGGGTGAACCTGTTGGGCGGTCCTGAGCCGACCCTGCTCCCGGCGGACGAGCACGATGCCGTGCGCGGCGCCCTGGAGGCGGGGGCCACCCCGGCGGAGGCGGCCGCAGCCAACCCCGCGGCCAGTCTGGCCTGGGCACTGCTGGCGGCACAGGCCTGGGACGCCGAGGCGGTGGTGGAGAGCTACGCCTACGCGCGGGTCGGCTACCACCGCGGCCTGGACGCGCTACGTCGTCAGGGCTGGAGGGGGCACGGGCCGGTTCCCTTCTCCCACGAGCCGAACCGCGGATTCCTGATGAGCCTGCATGCGCTGGCCCGCGCCGCCGCGGCGATCCAGGAGGCCGACGAGGCGCAGCGGTGCCGCCAGTTCCTGCTGGACTGCGATCCCCGGGCGGCCGAGGCACTCGACTGACCCGGGACTCGGGCGACCTCACCGGCGCGGCGAGCCATCAGCGTGTCCTTCCGGTAACCTTCCTCGGGGTCTGACGGCCATGGGCCGTTCGCGGCAATCCTCATGCGTGGCCTGTTGGGCGCGTGAGCCGACGATGTAGATACGGATGGGCTGCCAGCCGCCAGCCCAGGGGAAAGCAGGGGCAGTGCCCGCAATCATCGTGGTGGGTTCGCAGTGGGGGGACGAAGGCAAGGGCAAGGCGACCGACACCCTCGGCTCACGGGTCGACTACGTGGTGAAGTTCAACGGCGGCAACAACGCCGGCCACACCGTCGTGGTGGACGGCGAGAAGTACGCGCTGCACCTGTTGCCGTCTGGAATCCTCACCCCCGACTGCACCCCGGTGATCGGCAACGGGGTGGTGATCGACCTGGCGGTGCTCTTCGAGGAGATCGACGCCCTCGTCGAGCGCGGGGTGGACGTCTCGCGGCTGCTGGTCTCCTCCAACGCCCATCTCATCGCGCCGTATCACCGGACCATGGACAAGGTCACCGAACGGTTCCTGGGCAAGCAGCGGATCGGCACCACCGGGCGGGGCATCGGCCCGGCCTACGCCGACAAGATCAATCGGGTCGGCGTGCGCGTGCAGGACCTGTTCGATCCGGGCATCCTGCGGGCCAAGATCGAGGGCGCCCTGGAGCAGAAGAATCACCTGCTGGTGAAGGTGTACAACCGCCGGTCCATGACCGTCGAGGAGGTCTTCGACGAGTTCACCCAGTACGCCGACCGGTTGGCCCCGATGGTGGCGGACACCTCGCTCGTGCTGAACCGGGCCCTGGATGAGGGGCGAACCGTGCTCTTCGAGGCGGGTCAGGCCACCCTGCTGGACGTCGACCACGGCACCTACCCCTTCGTCACCTCCTCCAACGCGGTGGCGGCCGGGGCGTGCACCGGATCGGGTGTACCCCCCACCCGGATCGACCGGGTGGTGGGCATCCTCAAGGCGTACACCACGCGGGTCGGCGAGGGCCCCTTCCCCACCGAACTCTTCGACGACGCCGGCGAGCACCTGCGCAAGATCGGCCACGAGTACGGCACCACGACCGGCCGGCCCCGCCGCTGCGGCTGGTTCGACGCGGTGATCGGTCGGTACTCCCAACGCGTCAACGGCCTCACCGACACGGTGATCACCAAGCTCGATGTGCTCACCGGCCTGGAGCAGGTACCGGTCTGTGTGGCCTACGACGTGGCCGGGGTGCGGCACGACGAGATGCCCATGTCGCAGACCGACTTCCACCACGCCACCCCGATCTACGAATACCTGCCCGGCTGGTGGGAGGACATCTCCGGGGTGCGTGAGTTCGACAAGTTGCCCGCCAATGCGCAGAACTACGTGCTGGCCCTGGAGAAGATGATCGGCGGGCGGATCTCGGCGATCGGCGTCGGCCCGGACCGTGCGGACACCATCGTCCGGCACGACCTGCTGAGCTGAGATTCACCTATACGCTCGGGAGCCATGAGCAGACTGCGGCTGGTGGACGTGGCCGCCAAGGCGGGGGTGTCGCGGACCACCGCCTCGGCCGCGCTCAGCGGTGGTGGCCGGATCGGCGAGGACACCAGGGCGCACGTGCTCGCGGTGGCCGCCGAGATGGGCTACGAGGCCAATCGCCTGGCCCGAAACCTGCGGATCCAGCGGGCCGGAGCGATCGGGGTGTACCTCCCGCCCGACGCCACCGGATACGAGTACTACCTCGCGTTCGCCTTCGGGGTGGTGGACGAGGCGATGCGGCGCCAGACCCCGGTGGTGTTGATCCCCAACGGCAGCACGGACGCCTCGCTGGCCCGCGACCACGTGGACGGGTACATCGTCATCGACGCCGCCGACCAGGACCAGCAACTACGCCGGATCGTCGCGGCCGGCAAGCCGGTGGTGTCGGCCGAGCCGTTGCCCGCGGACCTCGCCCCGGCGGCCGGAACCGTGTCCTTCGACCATGAGCGGGCCGCCACGGACCTGTTGAACCACCTCGCGGCGCAGGGCGCCCGGCGTATCGCCTTGATCAGCCCGCCGCTGGACACCTCCTGGGCTCGCCAGATCAGCGTCGCCTACACCACCTGGTGCCGGCGTTCGGGCTCGACGCCGCAGGTGGTCACCGCCCCTTTCCTGGCTGACCAGGACAGCATCCGGCAACCGGTGGAGGAACTCTTCGCCGACGGCCGGGAGCCGGACGCGATCCTCGTGGCCCAGGACGGAATCGCCGCCGCGGTCTCGGCCGCGGTTACCGCTCGGGGCCACGTGGTCGGGGCCGACGTGCTGCTCGCGGCGTGTGTGGACGGGCTGTCGGTCCGTTCCTGCGTCCCGCCGATCACCGCCATCGACCTGCTTCCGCGTGAGCACGGGCAGGCCTGCGCCGACCTGCTGCTGTCGGTGCTGGACGAGGACGCGCACAGCAACCCTGCGGCCCGCTCACTCACCCTCGAGCCGGTACTGCGACTGCGGGCCTCCACCGGCGCCTGAGACGGGCGTTGCGCGACCACGCCAACCTGGCGCAGGGGTCGGCCGAGGTCTCGAGGCAGCGGGGGCAGGGTCGCGGATGAGCCGCAGGCCGGCTTACGCGTCCGGCTTCGTCAGACCTCTCTGCAAGAACGATCCCGCAGATCTCTTGTGCGTGCAGAATCGATCCTGCTACGGTGATGACCGTGTGAAGAATCGATCCCGCATCGTTCACAGGAGGAGCAATGACGCTCGACTTCCAGGTCATCGACGCCGGCCCGGCCCCGGCCTCACCCGCTCGCACCACTCGGGCGGCCGGTCCCGTGCTGCGAGTGGCGGTCATCCAGCACGCTTTCGTCCCAGATCCGCAGCAGCTGACCGCCAGACTCGACGCGATGGTCGCCGCAGCAGCCGCGCGCGGGGCGGGGATCGTCTTCCTGCCGGAGATCGCGCTGCTGCGTTACCCCGCAGACACGCTGCCGATCGGTCGTGCCGACGAACTCGCCGAGGACCTCGACAGCGGCCCCTCGGTGACCTTCGCCCGGCGAGCCGCCGCGGCGCACGGCGTGTACGTGCACATCTCGCTGTTCCGTGCCGATGGGGGCGCGGACGGCCTCGGCTCGAACACCGCGGTGATCGTCAGCCCGCAGGGCGCAATCGTCGCCGCCACCGACAAACTGCACATCCCGGTGACCGCCGGCTACCACGAGGACCGCTATTTCCGTCCCGGGCCTGCTGGCGCATCCGAGGTCGTCGCCACCCCGGCACCGGGCAGCGCCCACGACCCGTACCCGGTCTACACCCTCGACGCCCTACAGGGCGCCGCCTTCGGTCTGCCGACCTGCTGGGACGAGTGGTTCCCCGAGGTCGCCCGCAGCTACGCGCTGCGTGGTGCCGACGTCGTCGTGTACCCCACCGCGATCGGTTCTGAGCCCGATCATCCGGACTTCGACACCCAGCCGTTGTGGCAGCGGGTGATCGTCGGGCATGCCATCGCCAATGGCCTGTTCATCGCGGTGCCCAATCGCACCGGCGCCGAGACGCGCCCGGACGGCACGCCGGGCAATGTCTTCTACGGCTCGTCCTTCATCTGCGACCCCTATGGCCGGGTCCTGGTCCAGGCCCCTCGCGATCGCGAAGCCGTCCTGGTCGCCGATCTGGATCTGGCCCAGCGGCGCGACTGGCTGGACCTGTTCCCGCTGCTGCTGACCCGTCGTCCCGACACGTATGCGGGGCTGTGCGATCCGGTCCGCCCGGAACTGCCGCACGGCGGCTCCGGCGCACCCGCTGCCCTGACCTCGTGTGTGCACTGACCGGACGGAGCCCTGATCACCATGACCGCACGTCCGTCCACCCCCGCCCACACCGGCTCACCCAGCGGCGACGGCCAGTTCCGTCGAGTCCTCGGACTGCCCACGCTGGTGCTGCTCGGCCTCGTCTACATGGTGCCGCTGACCATCTTCACCACCTACGGGATCGTCACCCAGATAACCGGCGGCCGGTTGCCGGTTGCCTACGCCGTGACCCTCGTGGTGATGCTCTTCACCGCCCGTTCCTACGGCAGGATGGCCGCGGCCATCCCGGTCTCCGGATCGGCCTATGCCTACGTCTCACACAGCTTCGGCCCGGCCACCGGGTTCATCGCCGGCTGGTCGCTGCTGCTGGACTACATGTTCCTGCCGATGATCAACTACCTAGTGATCGGCATCTTCCTCGGCGCGGCCCTGCCGATGGTGCCGACCTGGGTCATCGTGCTCGCCTCCATCCTGCTGGTGACCGCGGTGAACGTCGCCGGGATCACCTCGATCGCCCGCGCCAACCTCGCCATCGTCGCGATCCAGGGCGTCTTCATCGTCGTGTTCGTCGTACTGGCCGTCGTCCGGTTGACCGGCTCCGGCACGGTCGATCCGCTGGCTCCGATCGTCGGCACCGGGGACGGCGATCTCGCCGGTCTGCTGGGCGGGGCGGCGATCCTGTGCCTGTCCTTCCTCGGCTTCGACGCGATCTCCACCTTCGCCGAGGAGTCCCGCGACGCCCGCAGGCTGATTCCCCGGGCGATCATGCTCACCACGTTGCTGGCCGGGATGATCTTCATCGTTCTGGCCTACCTCAGCTATCTGGTGCTGCCGACCACCACGTTCGCCGACGTCGACTCGGCGTCCCTGGAGGTGGTGGCCACGGTCGGTGGGTCCTTCCTGTCGATCTTCTTCACCGCCGCCTACGTGGCCGGCTCGCTGGGATCGGCGTTGACCTCCCAGGCGTCGGTGTCCCGGATCATCTACGCGATGGGCCGCGACGGGGTGTTGCCACGGCGGGTGTTCGGCCGCCTGTCGGGCCGCGGCGCCCCGGTTGCCGGCATCGTGGCCACCTCGGCCGTCGCCCTGCTGGCCCTGGTCCTGTCGCTGACCACGATCTCGTCCCTGATCAGCTTCGGCGCGCTCGTCGCGTTCTCGATGGTGAACCTGTCGGTGATCAAGCATTACGCGGTGGACGGGCGCCGGCGCCAGAGCCCCGCCGACATCGCGTCCTTCATCGTGCTGCCCCTCATCGGCTTCATCTCCACCGTGTGGCTCTGGACGAGCCTGTCGGGGCTGACGCTGGTCGTGGGCCTGTGCTGGGCGGCGGTCGGCTTCGGCTATCTGCTCGTGCTCACTCGCGGCTTCCGGCGGCCCACCCCGCAACTGGACCTGAAGGAGGTCTGAGCCCATGGGCGTGACCGTCTTTCATCGCGGGACGCTCGCCTGGGGGATGGACGGCAGCGCGGGCCAGGACTGCGACCGGCTGGTGGTTCAGGGCGACCGGATCGTCGACCCCGCCACGCCGGTGCCGGACGACGCGACCCGGGTGGACCTGGCCGGCGGCTGGCTGGGCCCGGCATTCGGGGACGGTCACGCCCATCTGCTGCTGGCAGGCAGGGAGCACTCGGGGCCCCAGATTCGTTCGGCCACCTCGTTGGACGACCTGCTGGAGCGGGTGCGGGTCTGGGCGCAGCGCCATCCGGACGCGGCCTGGATCGTGGGCGCCGGCTACGACTCCACGCTGGCACCCCAGGGCCACTTCGACGCGCGCTGGCTCGACTCGGTCGTCCCGGATCGGCCGGTGATCCTGCGGGCCTGGGACTACCACACCATCTGGTGCAACACCCCGGCACTGCGGCTGGCCGGCCTCGACGAAGACACCCCCGACCCGGTGGACGGCATCATCGTCCGCCGCCCGGATGGCAGCCCGCTGGGCACCCTGATCGAGTCCGGGGCCACCGATCCGGTGCTCTCGCGTGTGCCGCGGACCTCGGTCGAGGATGCGGTCGGCGAGCTGGCGTGGGCCACCGCCCAGGCGGCCTCGCACGGCATCACCTGGGTGCAGGACGCCTGGGTCGAACCGACCGACCTGCCGGTCTGGTCGGCGGCGGCTCGCCGGGGAGTGCTGTCGGTGGATGTGGATCTCGCGCTGCGCGCGGATCCGGCCCGCTGGCAGGCCCAGCGCGGTGAGCTGCCCCGGCTGCGGGACCAGGTCGAGGGCCTGCCGGGGTTGACCTGCCGGACGCTGAAGTTCTTCCTGGACGGGATCATCGAGAACCACACGGCCTATCTGCTCCAGGACTACGTCGACGACTGCGGGGCGGGCCTGCCGGTGTGGGGATCGCAGCAACTGAGCCAGGCCTTCCTGGACGCCGATCGGCTGGACTTCGATCTGCACCTGCACGCCATCGGGGACGGCGCCGTCCGGATGGCGCTGGACGCCGCGCAGCGGCTCCGCACGCAGCGCGGCAGGCACCGGCGGATCACCCTGGCGCACGCCCAACTCGTCGCCGAGCCAGACCTGCGACGCTTCGCCGAACTCGAGGTCACCGTGTGCTTTCAACCCCTATGGGCTGCCGAGGACGCAGTGATGCGCGAGCTGACGCTTCCCCGGCTCGGGCCGCAACGGGCCTTGCAATACCGGATGCGCAGTGTGCTCGAGGCCGGGGCCACCATCAGCTTCGGCAGCGACTGGCCGGTGACCAGTGCGAACGTGCTGGCCGGGATCCGCACGGCGGTGACCCGCCAGACCCCCGACGGGCACCCGGCGCAGGGGTGGCAACCCGGCGAGCGGATCGAGATCACCCAGGCCCTGGCCGCGGCCACCACAGGCGTGGCGTGGCAGGCCCGCGCGCAGGGCGTGCGCGGGGTGCTGCGTCCCGGCGCCCAGGCCGATCTGGTGTGGTTGTCCGCCGACCCCCGGATGGCCCGGCCACGCGACCTGCCGGGCATCGAGGTGCTGGGCACCTGGCGGCGCGGTCAGCGCACCTATTGACCCGTTCGGTGCTGTGTGGCGCGGGACTCGACCCGGTTCGCGGGTGCCCTAGGCTCGGGCCTGTGAAGGTTCTAGTCGTCGGATCCGGTGCTCGCGAACACGCCATCGTCCGTGCGCTGTCCCAGGACGGTGAGGTGACGACGCTGCTGGCCGCCCCCGGCAATCCGGGCATCGCCCAGCTGGCCACCTGCCTGCCGGTGGCGGCAGACGACCCGAGTGCGGTCGCGGACCTGGCTCGGGCGCAGGGAGTGGACCTCGTCGTCGTCGGCCCGGAGGCACCCCTGGTCGCCGGAGTGGCGGACGCCTGCCGCGAGGCCGGTATCGCCTGTTTCGGACCGTCCGCCGCGGCCGCCCGGCTCGAGGCCAGCAAGGCCTTCGCCAAGGACGTGATGGCGGCGGCCGAGGTGCCGACCGCGATGGCGCATCTGGCCACCACCCCGGATCAGGTCGAGGCCGCGCTGGACGCCTTCGGCCCGCCCTTCGTCGTCAAGGAGGACGGCCTGGCCGCCGGCAAGGGGGTCGTGGTCACCGACGATCGGCAGGCCGCCGTCGATCATGCGCTCGCGTGCCTGGCCAAGCCCGATGGTGCGGTGGTGATCGAGGAGTACCTGGACGGCCCGGAGATCTCCCTGTTCTGCATCACCGACGGAACCACCGTGGTGCCGCTCGCCCCGGCGCAGGATTTCAAGCGACTCCAGGACGGTGACCAGGGCCCGAACACCGGCGGGATGGGTGCCTATTCGCCGTTGCCGTGGGCGCCGCCCGACCTCACCGAGCAGGTTCTCGACCGGGTGGCGCGGCCGGTCATCACCGAGATGGCCAGGCGCGGCACCCCCTTCAGTGGGTTGTTGTACTGCGGCCTGGCGCTGACCGCGCGGGGCCTGCGAGTGGTCGAGTTCAACGTCCGATTCGGCGACCCGGAGACCCAGGTGGTGCTGGCCCGGCTGCGTACCCCGCTGGGACAACTGCTGCAGGCCGCTGCGATCGGCCGACTGGACGAAGTGGAGCCGCTGCGCTGGCGCGAGGAGGCGGCTGTCACGGTGGTCATCGCGGCCGCGGGTTATCCCGGCACGATCCGCACCGGGGATCCGATCGGCGGGCTACCCCAGGCACAGGCCCTGGACGACGTTCAGGTCCTGCATGCCGGCACTGCGGCGGGCCCGTCTCCCGGCAGCGACGAGGTGGTCTCGGCCGGCGGTCGCGTGCTGTCCGTGGTCGGTCTGGGCTCGGACCTGCGCAGCGCGCGGGCCACCGCCTACGCCGCCGCCGACCTCGTCGAACTGTCCGGGCACCAGCGTCGCGACGACATCGCGGCCGCGGTGAGCGCTTGATCGCGGGTCGGCATGGCAGGGTTGTCTTCGGCTGAGCTGGCCGGCACGTGAGTACCTCCCCCGATGCGACACCGAGCACCGGTGGGATCGTCGGTGGTGCCGCGGAATTGCAACTCCACGTCCGTCGACGATTGGACGCCCCTGCGGGGATCGTCCGGCTGTGGCTGGGTCATCAGGACGACAGTCCGCTGCCGGCCTGGCAGCCGGGTGCGCACATCGCCATCGTCATGGAGTTGGCAGGTGCGGTCAGCCTTCGCTACTACTCGCTCACCGCAGACCCCGCGGTCCGGGATCGATACGAGCTGGCGATCCGCCTGGAGGACGACGCGACCAGCGGCTCGCACTGGATCGGGGACCACCTGCAGGTCGGGTCGACGGTCCAGATCCGGTTGCCCCGCAACAACTTCCCGATGCATGCCGCCGACAGCTATGTCTTTGTCGCGGGCGGGATCGGGATCACCCCGTTGCTGCCGATGGCGATCGAGGCAAGCCGCCGACAGGTTCCCTGGGAGCTGCTCTACGGGGGACGCGACCGCGAGTCGATGCCTTTCCTGCCCGAACTGCGGGCCCTGGCCGCAGACAGCCCGCAGCGGGCTCAGCTGCGGGTGCTGCCGGAACCGGAGTTCGGGGTGCTGCCATTGGAAGAACTGGAGACCCCGCGAGCCGGAGCGCATGTCTTCAGTTGTGGGCCGGAGTCGTTGCTCGACGCGGTCGAGGATGCGACCGTGGCCTGGCCTGATGGGACGGTGCACCTGGAGCGATATGCCCCCAGGCGCACGCCCCGGCGGCAGCGTCCGGACCGATGACGGTGCACGCACCAGCGCCGACCCCGTAGTCTTCGGCCCAGCGCGGGGGTCGGGTCAGCGCGCCTGGCGAGAGGTCAGGGGCGATTTGCGGAAGGAAGCGTTCGTGGCAGAACGGGTGTACCCGCCGGTGATCAAGGCGTGCAAGCTGATGTTCAGGGCGCTGGATCTCACCATCGAGATGACGGGTCTGGAGCACGTCCCGGCCAGCGGCGGTGTGGTGCTGGCCGCCAATCACGTCAGCTACCTGGATTTCATCTTCGCCGGTCTGCCGCCCTACGAGGCGCAGGGCCGCCTCACCCGGTTCATGGCCAAGGAGGTGATCTTCGAGAATAAGATCGCCGGCCCGTTGATGCGGGGCATGCACCACATCCCGGTCGACCGGGAGGCCGGGTCCGCATCCTTCCGGCACGCGCTGCGCGCCCTCAAGGACGGCGAGATCGTCGGGCTGTTCCCCGAAGCCACCACTTCGCGGTCCTTCACCGTCAAGGAGATCAAGTCCGGAGCGGCCAGGATGGCTGCCGCGGCCAAGGTGCCGCTGATGCCCGTGTCGCTGTGGGGCACCCACAAGCTGTGGGCGAAGGGGCGACGGCTCACCTTCGCCCGGGGCACGACCATCCAGATCGCGGTGGGTGAGCCGATGACGGTGGGCAAGCGCGACGACATGGATCTGGCCAGCGAGGCGCTGCGCACCACCTTGCAGGAGATGCTCTCGCACCTGCAGGCGACGCATCCGGACACCGCCAACCCCGGCCCGCAGGCGTGGTATCTGCCGGCTCATCTGGGTGGCACCGCGCCCACCCCGGAGCAGGCCGCCGTGCTCGATGCCGAGGCGGCAGCCCGCCGCCGGGCCGCCTGGGAGGCCAAGCATGGGCGTGCGCCATCCTCGGGGGGCGGATCCTGAAGACGTCGACAGGGGCCGACCGGTTGGTCGGCCCCTGTCGGGACTGCGATGTCAGGCCCGAAGCCGGGCTCAGCAGTAGACGGAAGTTCAGGCGTCCTTGGTCAGCTGCGCGACCACGGCGTTCTGGAAGTCCTGACCGAGCTGGGTCCAGGTCTTGGTGGCCTCGGCGAGGAAGGACTGCACCTCGTCGGGGGTGCCGAAGAACTCGTACGCGGGCTTGAGGGCCTCCTGCACCTGCTCGGGAACCTCGACCTCGGGGGAGGCCGGAGCGTTGCTGGAAACGGTCTCGATGTACTTGAGGAAGGCGTCCTGGGACTGCTTCACCGCGGCGACCTGCTGCTCCTGGATCTTGGCGGCCATCTCGACGAACTGCGACATGTCAACTCCTTGGTGTGATGTGGCGAGCGGGTTGCTCCTGGTGGGCCGGCGGGGGCTCCGACCCGATGCATTAACTAAACCAGACGTGTGATCGGTATGTCAATCACTGGGTGGTGTGACCCGGCTCACCGATCAGAGTCTGGCCGGTTCAGAGCCTGCGGATGACATTGGGCAGCGAGGACTGCCGGGCCCCGGCGGGGCGCGCCGGGGTGGAGTCGCCGGCCTGCTTGTGGTGGCGCCGCCGCCACGGGATCCGGGGGATCGGCAGCCCGCGGACCCGTCTGCCGGTGCCCTCCTGAGGGTGCTCTCGGCTCGGCAGGGTGGAGCGCACGCCGCGCCACAGGGAGAGCAGGCCCGGGCCCCGGGTGCCGGTGGAGACGCCAGGTAACCCGGCGCCGGCGGCCCGCTCGACGCGCTCGGGTGCGCTGCGGCTGGACTCGTCGACGAAGACGATCCGGTTGTCGTCGTAGCCAGGCACGACGACGTCGGTGTAGCCGTCGGAGTCGAGCCCGTCGCCCTGCATCAGCAGTGAGATGCGTCGGTGCAGGCGTTCACAGTCGGGCACCCAGGTGACGTCGCGGAGCAGGTGATCCTTCGGCGCGGTCTCCAGGACGAACTCGCCGTAGCCCAGGCGTTGGCCCAGCAGGCTCTGGCGCAGGGTGATGTCCTTGCCGAAGGCCAAGGGGAGTTGGGCGATGGTGAGAGTGAGGTTGCCGGTCACCAGTAGGAAGCGCTCGGAGGTGACGACGAACGAGTTCCGGGTCCACACGAAGCAGCGCCACAGGGTACGGGCCACCAGCAACAGCCAGGCCAACCACAGCAGGTTCGGCAGCGGAGCGGTGTCGGGGAAGGAACTGGAGAACCAGACGGCTAGGAGCGTCCCAGCGAGCAGGGTGGCCGCCGGCCCCAGGAGCCAGGCCCAGTGCCGGCGGGTGGAACTGAGCACCCGTTCCTTCTTGGTGAGGATGCGGCGGACGACCCGGGGCAGCGGGTCGTGACGCGCGGGCATCGTCAGGTGCGGGCCAGCAGGGCGTCGAAGAACTGCCCGACACCGCGCAGCAGCCCGACTATGCCGTCGACGGCTCCACCCACCAGGCCGGCCGCCGACTGTGGATCTCGGAAGATGGCGTACACGAAGAAGATGACGAGGAACCAGATGAGGTACTTCTTGGCTCTCGGCCCCATCCTGGCCCCCTTTCTCGCTGCGGTTGGTCGCGTGGCATCACGGAAATCATCGGACGCGATCATGATACACGCGTTGCCCACGGTACCAAAGTTATCTGTGTGTCTGAAGTGATTGAAGTGATGAAAATCAGAAATAGGCGAAATAGTAGAGTTTGCCGATGTGAAGACAGTACTTGGGAGCGCTGATCACTGAACGACACCGTAGAGACGGTCGCCGGCGTCGCCCAGCCCCGGGACGATGTAGCCGTTCTCGTTGAGCCGTTCGTCGACGGCGCCCACCACCAGGGTGAGCGGGGCGTCCGGCCCGATCTCCGCCTCGAGGTGGGCCAGGCCCTCGGGCGCGGCGATCAGGCAGACCGCGGTCACCTCGTCCGCGCCCTTGGCCAGCAGGTAGCGCACCGCGATGACCAGGGAGTGGCCGGTGGCGAGCATCGGATCGATGGCGAAGGCCTGCCGCCCGGCCAGCGACTCGGGCAGCCGGTTGGCGTACGTGGACACTTCGAGGGTGTGCTCGTCCCGGACCAGCCCGAGGAAGCCGACCTCCGCGCTCGGCAGCAGTCGCACCATGCCCTCGAGCATGCCCAGCCCGGCTCGCAGGATCGGCACGATGATCGGCCGCGGGGTCGACAGCCGGATGCCGATGGTGGGCGCGACCGGCGTCTGGATGGGTTTCGGCTCCACCCGCACGTCCCTGGTCGCCTCATAGGCCAGGAGCGTCATGAGTTCCTCCGCGAGCCGGCGGAAGGTGGGCGAGTCGGTGTCCTTGTCGCGCAGGTAGGTGAGCTTGTGGGCGATCAGCGGGTGATCGGCGACGTGAACACGCATCGGAGCTCCTCGGTGAAGGGGCCCGTCGGGGCCACGGGTCGGGCGGGGCCGGCACCGGCCGGATTCGTCTCGTGCCCACCGCGCAGGTGAGCCGGCCAGGTGAGGCGGGCACCCGGTCGATCCGGTTCGGCGTCGCGTGGCACCGGCCAGCCTGCTGGGCACGGTAGGTGACGATAGTGGACCCGAGGGTCGGCAACAGCGCCCGGAACGCCAGGCTGGAGGGTACGGCCGGGTGGGATTCCCCCAGTTGCCACAGTGCCGATCGTGCCGTCGCCGGTGGCAACTGCCAAGATGAACTCGTGTCGTTCTTCACTGCCGTGCTCGCCTCGGACGGATCGCTGTGGCGTGCGAAGGATGTCGATGTCGAGGAGTGCTCGAGCCTGGACGACCTCGCCGAGTTGATGCGCGAGGTCAGCGACGGCGACCACCCGGCGCTGGCCATCATCGAACGCGAGGACGGCTGGTTCGGCATCGTCCGGGTGGATGGCGACGAGCCGGCTGCGGTCTTCGTGTCCGACCTGGCTGCGGTGCTCGAAGGGCATTACGCCGAGATCCTCGGTGCGGCTGCCGATGTCGACGTGCCGGTTCCTGCGGGGGTGCACGCCTATGACCGCCACGAGCAGGAGGAGTCCGAGGACGAGCGCTCCGAGGCTCAGAAGGCCCACGACGAGGAGGCCGTGCACGACCTGGAGGAGGCTTTGGGCGGAGGCAGCCTGCTGGCCGCCGACCCCGACCCGGAGCCGACCGACACGTGGGCGGGTGACCCGAGCCTGCTGCTGGACCTGGGCATCGGCGTGGCCGATCTCGTGCGGATCGCCAACGACAACCCCGACGACCCGGCCACCGCGCTGTCGGCGATTGCCGAGATCGCCGGGTTCGCCGAACTGATCGAGGCACTGCGCTGACTGTCGACGCCTGCGACCCCATCCCGGCCGAGCTCGATCACTGGATGAGCCTGGCGTTGGCCGAGGCGCACGGCGCCCTGCTTACCGAGGATGTCCCGGTGGGGGCGATCGTCGTGGATCCCGACGGCGAGGTGCTGTCCCGGGGACGCAACGCGCGTGAGGCGTGGACCGACCCCACCGCGCACGCCGAGATCCTGGCCCTGCGCGCGGCCGCCCAAGCGCTGGGCTCCTGGCGGCTGGACGGCTGCTCGCTCGTGGTCACCCTCGAGCCGTGCGCCATGTGTGCCGGCGCCAGCGTGCTGGCCCGGGTACAGCGGGTGGTCTTCGGGGCGACCGATCCGAAGACCGGTGCCGCCGGGTCGTTGTGGAACATTCCGGGCGATCCGCGCCTCAACCATCGTCCGGAACTCATCGGCGGGATTCGCGCCCAGGAGTGCGGAGACCTGCTGCGCACTTTCTTCAGGGCGCGTCGTCGCTAGGGTCGGCTGGGCGCCGGGGAACCGGCTTGGGGCACTGGGCTGCCTGGGCTATCCTTGTCGGCGTTTGGTGGCGTGTCCGAGCGGCCAAAGGAGCACGCCTCGAAAGCGTGTGTGGGCGCAAGTCCACCGTGGGTTCAAATCCCACCGCCACCGCTCTGAACTGCGAAACGCGGTCATACCTCCCGTGGGTATGGCCGCGTTCCTGGTTTGTGGTCTCAGTTCTGGTGGCACTGGCCGCGCCGGGATGGCTGCTGGTCGTCATCCGGGCACGTCCGTCTGCGTCCGCGACTGCCTGGGATGGTCCCCGTCCGTGAGTTGCTGGATCCCGGAGTCGGTGAGCGTAGCGTCGGGCTCAGCGCGCGCGCAGGTGAGAACCCGCTGCCGTTCCTCGTTGATGTCAGCGAGTTGATGTCAGCGAGGTGCCGCCGGGCGCCTCCCTGCTGACGTTGGGGCTCCGGAGCGTGCCCGTCCTCATCCCGCCATCCGACTCTTGGTCCTGAACGCCGCTGCCACACCGATGGCACATCGTTCCGGTCTGGTGCCTGCCCGACCTTGCCCGAAACTCAAGGCAGGAGGTCCAAGTACTTCTTGCGCGCCGGCATGGCGTGGATGACCATCTCGTCTCCGCTGTCGAAGACGAGCACGACGGTCTCGAGGAGTCGTGCTGTGGTGTCGAAGCCCCGGAGCTCTCGGGAGGGGGAGTCGTCGTCGAGGGGCTCGATCCACAGCGGCCACTCGGCGGCTGGACGGCGTCCTCGGCGCAGATGCCGTGCTTGAGGGCGGCTTCGTGGACCTTCACGCGGCGAAGTGCGCGAGTGCGGCCCGGATGAGCTCCGAGCGGCTCATATCGTTCTGGGTCGCTGCCGCGTCCAGTGCGGCGAGCTCCTCAGCGGTCAGACGGACCGCTACCACCTGCATCGGCTCGGCACCACGGCCAGGGCGGCCGCGACCACGACGCTTCAGTTTGTCGACGTCGTAGCCGGCCTCGGCCTCGTCGGCCCACTTCTGGATCTGGTCGTCAGTCACCACATGTTTATCGTAAGACGAAAATCGGTTGCGGGTCCAGCATGGGCTGTGGACGTCGTGACCTGCGAGAACGTGCTCGACGGAACGGGTGTGGACGCTAATGGGCAGTTCTCGAAAGCGTGTGTGGGCGCACGTCCACCGTGGGTTCAAATTCCACCGCCACCGCTCTACCGACGCGAAACGCCCGACCCCCTCGGGGGCCGGGCGTTTCGCTGGCGCTTGTCAGCCCTGACGGAGCCGCCACTGTTCGGCGGCGGCTGCCAGAGCCAGCGGCTCCAGGCTCAGGCCGTCGAAGTTCGCCAGAGTCGCCATCGGCATAGTGCCGATGACGGAGACCAGTTCCGGATCCGCGAGCGGGTCCTTCTCTCCGGCGGCAACCGCCTCGGCGATGAGTTCGCGCGCGAGCGGGTCGGCGGCCCACTCGTGCAGCGTGGAGTTGGCCGTGATGGGTGCCGCGATGGACGGCGCCTCGACGGTGATCGTCTGCTGCACAGGAAGGTCCCGCGAGTGCGTGCCGACCTCGACGGCGAAGTCGCCCGCCTCCACCACCCAGCGCCCGTGCACGTCGGACCAGAACGAGAACGCCCGCTGGTCCAGGGGGATCGAGACCCTTCCCGTTGCACCGGCTTCCAACTCGATCCGGGCGAACCCCTTGAGCGCTCGGACCTCCCGGGCCACGCTGGACTCCAGGTCCCGCACGTACACCTGCACCACCTCTGCGCCGGCCCGGTCCCCGGTGTTCGTGACGGACACGCTCACCTGCGCCGCCAGGTCACCGGCCGCAGCGCTGCCCGACACCTCGACTGACAGGTCCGACACCTCGAAGGTGGTGTACGACAGGCCGTAGCCGAAGGGGAAGGCCACGTCCAGGTCGCTCTTGTCGTAGCCGCGATAACCGATGAACAGGCCTTCGCCGTAGCGCACGATCTGCGAGTCGCCCGGGAAGTTGAGGTAGGAGGAGTTGTCCTGCAGCCGGTGCGGCATCGTCTCGGCGAGCTTGCCCGAGGGGTTCACCGCGCCGGTGAGCACGTCCGCGATGGCGCCGCCGGCCGCCTGGCCGCCGAGCCAGGCCTCCACCAGCGCGCGTGAGTGTGGCTCCACCTCACCGAGTTCGACCGTGGAGCCGTTCACCAGCACGGTGACGATGTTCGAGCTCACTGCCGACAGTGCGGCGATGAGTTCACGCTGGTTGGCGGGCAACTGCATGTGGGTCCGGTCGAAGCCCTCGGACTCGTACGAGCCGGGCAGACCGAGCAGCAGCACCACCACGTCCGCAGCGGCCGCGACCTCCAGGGCGTCGGCTCGCAGTTCGGCGTCCTGGTCACCGGCCTCGATGCCGTAGCCGGCGGCGAAGGTCACCTCGCCCAGGGCGCTGGTCAGTTCGTCCAGGACGGTGTCCACCCGGGTCGGGTTGACCTGCGACGAGCCGGCTCCCTGGTAGCGGGGGGTGCGCGCGAACTCGCCGATCACCGCGACCTTCTTGCCGGATGCCAGGGGCAGCACCGAGCCCTCGTTCTTCAGCAGCACCACCGACTGGGCGGCGGCGGACCGGGCCAGTGCGTGGTGCGCATCCTGGGTGGCCTGGTCGAACTCCTCGCTCAGTTCCAGCACCGGCAGGCCCTTGTTCACCAGGTCGAGCACGGTGCGTACCCGCTCGTCCAGGACGTCCATGGAGATCTCGCCGGACTGCACCGCCGCGACGACGGCATCGGGGGAGTACGGCAGCGAGGGCGGCATCTCCAGGTCGAGTCCGGCGGCCAACGCGGGCACCCGGTCGTACACCGCACCCCAGTCCGAGACGACCAGACCCTGGTAGCCCCAGTCCTGGCGCAGCACCTCGGTCAGCAGCCACCGGTTCTGCGAGGCCGAGGTGCCGTTGACCTTGTTGTACGAGCACATGATCGTCCACGGCTGGCAGGCGGTGACGATGCGTTCGAAGGCGGGCAGGTAGATCTCCCGCAGCGTCCGCTCGTCCACCTGGGCGTCCACCCGGAGCCGGTCGTCCTCCTGGTTGTTGGCCGCGTAGTGCTTGACCGACGTGCCCACACCCTGGGACTGGATGCCGTCGACGATACCCACGCCCAGTTCGCCGGCCAGGAACGGATCCTCGGAGAAGTACTCGAAGTTGCGCCCGCACAAGGGCGAACGCTTCATGTTGATGCCCGGCCCGAGGATCACCGAGAGATTGCACGCTCGGGCCTCGGCGGCCAGCGCCTTGCCGATGGTGCGCAGCAGGTCCGGGTTCCAGGTGGAGGCGATCGCCGAGGCGGTGGGGAAACAGGTGGCCGGCAGGGACCCGCCGATGCCGACGTGATCACCGACACCGGGCTGTGCCCGCAGGCCGTGCGGGCCGTCGGAGACCATGATCTTGGGCACGTTGAGCCGCTCCACCGGCGTCGTGTACCAGAACGACGACCCGGAGGTCAGGGCCGCCTTCTCCTCCAGCGTGAGTTTGGTCAGCAGGTCGTCGATGTCGAGGCCGACCTGGATCCGCAGGGAGTCCTCGGAGGTGGTGCCGGTCGGGTGGGTCATGAAGAGCTCCCTTGCATCGTTGCGGGTACTGTCACGTGTCACTAATCATGTCAGGGTTGGTGGTGCAAGCGCGCGGTAGCACGGCGCCGATGTCCGTGTGGCGGCACCTCCACGCTCAGCGCGCGTGGGTGGTGGCGGCCCGCAGGTCCGCGACGTTGTCCCAGCCCGGGTCGTGCTCGGCCTTGACGGTGACCCTGCCGTCCGTCCAGCCGGCCACTCCCGCGTCGATCTGGGCGACCACCGGGGTGCTGGAGTCTGCGTAGAAGTGGATCCGGCGCACTCCGGCGCAGGTCTCCACCCCGACCCAGCGTCCGGAATCCCCGGCCAGGGTGGTCAGGTGCTCCTCGAAGGCCTGCAGGTGCTCCAGGCCTTCGTCCGTGGGCATCCCGGACGAGCCGCGGGTGGTGAACGGGACGCTGACCAGCACGTGGGTGTCCAGGTGTGGGGCGATCATCGGGCGCAGGGGTTCGCGCACCATCGCCAGCAACGGCCCCTTGCGGGTGCGGGCCTCGAGCATGCTGAGCAACCCGTCGCCGCTGGTCACCTCGCGCGCGAGTTCGGCGACCACGCCACGCAGGGTGGTCAGCGACATGCCGTTCGGCGGGCGCTCGCGGACCACACTCACCTCGCCCAGCCACGTCTCGGTGGCCTCTTCACCCAGCGCGCTGTCCAGGGTCAGGAAAGCCGCCTCCAGGCTGGCCCGGGCGTCCAACCTGAGCAGACCTGGATTGAAGACCTGCACGTGCACCAGCGCCGGGGTGCTCTCGGTGCCCACCACCGTGTCACCAAGGTGGATGTCCACGTCGTGAAAACTCAGCGTGAGCCCGTCCACGTCGCAGGGCTGGCGGGTGTCGTGGAACTCCCAGGTGGCGTCGGCTGGTGGCGCGTGCTGCAGCCAGCGGCGGGCCGTGGGTCGCAGTGCCGGGTCTCCGGCGGCGGTGATCACCAGCGCGTGCTCAGCGTGCCCGCCACGGCTCAACTCCCAACTCAATTCCGGGTGGATCGCCTGGACCCGCTGGGATAGAAGGGGTTCCAGCTCGGCAAGTCGATCTGCTGTCAGCTCGGAGGTGACCGTTTCGCGGCCCTGGTCGCGCCACCAGCCCCAGAACTCGCGTGCCGCCGCCGGGTTGGGGCCGGACGCGGGACGCTCACGCCGTCCGAAGAACCTCACGCCGTCGCCTCGTGCGCCCAGCCGGCGGCGCAGGCGGACCAAGCCCCGGGCGGGTGCTCAGCACCACCTCGACCGGCGGGGGTCACGCCAGGTCGCCTTCGTGGAGGTCCTCCTCCGGCACCGGCTCGGGCTCGCGCACCAGTAGTGACCGGATACCCAGAGCGGGCATGCTCACCAGCACCGAGTGCAGGGAGGACACCTCCCCGAGGGACTCCTCGGTGGCCATGTCCTGGACGCTCGACCCCGGGGCCAGCTGGGTGGAGATGACGATGCCGGGCACCTCCTCGGTGCCGAAGTTCAGGACGAGCACGTGCTTGTCGCCACCGTCGAGCTCGTTCACCAACACAAGCAGGGCCTTGTGCGCCACCGCCGGGACGTCCACCATCCTCGCGGTCGCGATGCCATAGTGCTTGCGAATGGCGAGGATTCGCTGCAGGGAGGAGACGAACGAGTTCGGGTTGGTGAGCTGGTCGGGCAGCGGGCCGTAGAGGCTGCGGGCCAAAGGCATGCCCGACCCCGATGCGGTGGCGTCGGGGTCGAAGCCCATCAGGTCGTAGGCGCCACGATGGACCCACCGGGTGTCACCGGTGGCGAGCAGGTGCATGATCTGGCTCTCGTCCACGGTGAGCATGCCCATCAGATCCCAGCCCGAGAGCGCGAACACCCCTGGCTGCAGGGCATTGAAGGCGACGAACACCAGATGCGCCTGCTTGATCTTGCGGGCCAGGTCGTCGTCGATCTCGGCGAGGTCATGCACCCCGAGCGCGCCGGCGATGACCGTCGCACAGGTGGACGCGATGCCATTGGTGGTGAAGACCTTGTTGTACGGGTGCTCCTCGCCGGTGATGCCGTCGAGCATGTCCTGGCGGACCCGCACCGCGATATCGCCGCCGCGGCGCATGGCGCCACGGAACAGGTACCGCTCGTCCGCGTGCAGGGTGGCCCAGTGCACCAGTTCGTAGGTGAGTTCGTCGTGATTCTGCAGGGCGTGCACCAGGCTTGCCGGGTCCACGCCCATCCGCAGGCTCTCATTGAGGCACAGGCGGAGGAATTCGGTGTCCCCGGTGACCAGGGCGTGCTGGTAGCCCGGCCGGTTGATGAAGTCGTAGGAGAGGTCGGCGCCCTGCTCGGAGGTGCTGCGGATGTCGTCGATGGTGAGGTTGAGTTCTTGGAAGGTGAAGCCACCGACCTTGCGCACCATCGAGGCGATGATCTGGTTCGCTCCCTCGCTGAGCGGGTGTCCCTCCGACCAGGCCGGACCCTCGCTGGTGGATTTCTCCACCCCGAGGAAACCGTTGGCGTCCAGGCGCAGCGCCCCTGAGCCGAGGTCCCCGAGGGAGTGCAGGGCGTCGCCGATCACCAGGCGCATGCCCGCGAAGGTCGGGTCCAGCCAGTTGATCGACGGCTGTCCCTGCTTGAAGTAGTGCAGGTAGACCCAGCGGCGGGCGATCCCGTCGGGCCCGACGACCTCGTCGGTGGCCGACCAGTTCGTGTCCTTCACGCCCGGGTCGTAGAAGATCACCCGCTGCATCTCCCCGACGATGTAACCGGCCTCGGCGAGGCGCTTCTCCGCCTCCGCGTCGAGGTTCACCGAGTCCATGCCCTGCGGGACCTGCGGGAGCAACTCCCAGTCTTCCCGGGGGACGTGGACCATGTGGTAGATGCCGGGGAAGTCCTCGACGTTCATCTCAGCGAGCCGGAAGTCCGCGCCCTTGCCGGTGTGCCCCGGGACGATGTCGTCGATGACGGTACCGCCGTGCTCGGCGGCCACCTCGCACATCGCGCGGAACTCCTCCTCGGTGCCGAAGGCCGGGTCGATCCGGGTCGAGATCCGATCGAAGTGCCCATCGACGCTGGGGGTCGGAGACCAGCCGGTGATCCCGCCGGCCATCTTCACCGGGCCCGTGTGGATGCCGTCGATGCCGATCTGCTGGAAGGCCTTCCACAGGTGCAGATCGCCCAGGGTCGACAGGAAGGACTGCCGGGGGCGAGAGATCATCGAGATCGGGTAGGCGGTGAACCACACCGATGCCGACTCGATCGCGGCCCGGGGATTCGGGTTGGCGAAGGGGTTCTGCCACATCGAGCCCAGCCCGGAGAACTGCGCGGCCAGCCGCTTGGCGTCATCCAGCATCGACTGCTCCCGCAGCCACGCGACATAGTCGGGGTTGGTGCCGACCGGCTCACCGGCGAACTCCTTGGGCGTGCCTGGGGTGGTGCGCAACCGGGCTCGCGGCCGCAGGCTTCGGGGGCGTGCGGCATAGAAGTTCTCGGCGTAGGTGATCTCCGTGGGGGCGTGCCCGGTTTCGTCCAGTCCGGTCTCGTCCAGTCCGGTCTCGTCCAGTCCGGTTTCGTCCAGCCCGGTTTCGTCCAGTCCGGTCTCGTCGAGTGCGGCGTCTTCCGGGGCGGTCTCGTCCAGCCCGGTTTCGTCCAGGGCGGTCTCGGCACCGTCGTCCGCGCCGGCGGCATCCACCGTCGCGACATCCGGATCGTCGCCATCGGGGTGGAGGCCCGACTGGTGCGATTGCGTCGGCGCCGGGTGAGCGGGCGAGCCCTGCGCCAGGCTTGCGCCCGTGGCGGGTGGCTGGGGACTGTTCGAGGTCTGGGCGACCTGCTGCTCGTTGGTTGCCGGTTCTGCGCTGGCGTTCTTTCCGACCATCTCGGCGGAGGCCTTGCTCGCCGCCGGCCTCGCGGCGCCGGACGGTGCTGCCTTGCCATCGCCGGAGGTGCTCGACTGGGTCTTCTTCGGTGCCCGGCCAGGCTTGGTCGAGGTGCCCTGTCCGGCGGTCGTGGCAGTGCCCGCCTTGCTCGTGGTGCCGTCGGTACTCGCCTTCGCCCGGGGTGGCGGACGATCGGTGCCGGCCTCACCCCTTGGCGGAACGGGGGTCTGTCGGGTCGCCTTGGCGTCCGTCATCGGTGGCCTTCTCCTCGTCCTGGCGATGGGTGGGCCGCTGGTGCGGCCCACGGTGCTGCCTCGTACGTGCTGCTCGCACCTGCAGAGTGTTCTACGTCACGCCCCCGAAGGCGACTGTAGGGCAAAGCGCGAGGGCCTCGCTGGCCGAACTTTCAGGACGCGGGCGTGCAACCCTCAGGCGATTCAACCGGAGTGGGCGCGATGGCCTGCGCGGCGGCATCGGCGGGGGCCAGTTCGGTGAAGGATGAGCCGAGCACGAGGTCGACGGTGGTGTCTGTGCGCTCCGGTTCCTCCACCAGCACCGCGCCGCTCACCTGGGCTTGGACCGACTTGGCTTCGGCGAGTGAGTCCGGGCCGTAGCGCACCTGGGCCGGGTCTGGGAACTCGCGCTGGGCATCCGGGGCGTTTCCGGTACTGGCCACGGAGTAGCCGCGTCCGGAGAGTTCCTGAGAAGTGCGGCTGGCCAGCCCCTTGGTGGTGGTCGCATTGAGCACGTTGACCTTGACGTCGCCGGGTGCGGCCACGTCCGTCACGGGGGTGGGGCACACGACCGGATCGTCGTTGCCGAAGGGCAGCGAGATCACGCCTTGGTTGATCGCCGCGCCGAAGACGCCGATCAGGGCGACCACCAGGACGATCGCGAAGAACGACAGGCCCTGTCGGCGGCGAACCTTGGCTCGCTGAGCCTGGCGAAGCCGCTGTTGCTGGTAGCGGTCCTCGTCCTCCTGGGTCCACTCCTGCTCGGCCGAACGAACCGGCGGGCGGTGTGCCGGCGGGCGATGCGGCGGCGCCGGAGCCCCGGGCGGGGTGTCCAGCGGGGACTTCTCGTCGGCCATCTTTCCTCCGTCAGCCAAGGTCGAGCACCCGGGCGTGCAGCACGTGACGCTGGTGCAGGGCGGCTCGCAGTGCGCGGTGCAGGCCGTCCTCGAGGTAGTACTCGCCCTGGTACGCCACTACATGGGCGAACAGGTCTCCGTAGAAGGTGGAGTCCTCGGCCAGCAATGTGCCCAGGTCGAGATGTCGCTTCGTCGTGGTGAGATCAGCCAGGCGGACCTGCCGGGGCGGCACCTTGGCCCAGTCCCGGCTCTGCAGGTCGTGCTCCGGGTACGGCTTGGAGTCGCCGACCGCCTTGAAGATCACGGTCGCCAGTTTACGAGCAGGACCGACAGCGTCGGCCGCAGCGCGCGGTGCGTCGCCGATGATCCGGCGACCTGTGGTCCGGGCAGGTGTGGGGGCGGGCCCGCGTGCACCTGCCTGACCACCGGACGGCGTCGCGATAGCCTCGGCGGGATTGCCTGGCAGGCATGCACCGACGGGAGGGTGGTTATGAGCGACAACGTCGATGAGGTGAAGGCCGGTTATGCGGTCCAGGGGCCGGCTCTGGAACTGGGTGCCCTCGTGGTGGACGGTGCCGGAGTTCCCGACGCCGGAGTGAGGATTCCGTTGGCGGTGCTCAACCGGCACGGGCTGGTGGCTGGGGCCACCGGCACGGGCAAGACCAAGACCCTGCAACTGATGGCCGAGGAGTTGTCCGCCTCCGGGGTTCCCGTCTTCGTCGCCGACGTCAAGGGGGACCTGTCGGGCCTGGCCGCCGCTGGTGCCGCGAATGACAAGATCAGCGCCCGGGCGGGCGACGTGGGTCAGGACTGGCAACCTCGAGCGGCACCGGTGGAGTTCCTCGCGCTCGGCGGTCAGGGGGAGGGGGTGCCGGTGCGGGCCACGATCACCGACTTCGGGCCCACCCTGCTGGCGAAGGTGCTCGATCTGGGCGAGGTGCAGACGTCCTCGCTCGGATTGATCTTTCACTTCGCCGACTCCAAGGGCCTGCCGCTGCTCGACCTCAAGGACCTGCGCGCCGTCGTGCAATACCTCACCAGCGAGGACGGTAAGGCGGAACTAGCCGACCTGGGCGGGCTGAGCAAGGCCACCGCCGGGGTGATCCTGCGCGAGCTGATCGCCTTCGCCGACGCCGGGGCCGAGGAGTTCTTCGGTGAACCGGCCTTCGAGGTGTCCGATCTGTTGCGTACCACCGCTGACGGTCGCGGTGTCATCTCCTGCCTGGAGCTGACCGCGGTGCAGAGCCAGCCGCGACTGTTCTCGACCTTCCTCATGTGGCTGCTCGCCGAACTGTTCGAGAACCTGCCCGAGGTGGGCGATCTGGACAAGCCGAAGCTCGTCTTCTTCTTCGACGAGGCGCACCTTCTGTTCAACGACGCCAGCAAGGACTTCCTCGATCAGATCGCCCAGACGGTGCGGTTGATCCGCTCCAAGGGGGTAGGCGTCTTCTTCGTCACCCAGTCGCCCACCGATGTGCCCCGAGATGTGCTCGGCCAACTCGGCTCGCGAGTCCAGCACGCGCTGCGGGCGTTCACCCCCGAGGACGCCAAGGCGCTGAAATCGACTGCGAAGACCTATCCGACCTCCGGGTATGACCTGGAGAAGGTGCTCACCTCCCTGGGCACCGGTGAGGCGATCGTCACCGTGCTCAGCGAACGGGGGGCACCCACGCCGGTGGCCTGGACGCGTCTGCGGGCCCCGCAGTCGCTGATGGCGCCGATTCCGCCAGCCGAGTTGGCCGCGCAGGTGAAGGCATCGCCGTTGTTCTCCAGGTATGGCACCGAGATCGACCGGGAGAGCGCGTACGAGATGCTCACCGCGAAGGTCGCCCCGCCCGCGCCCAGCGCGCCCGCACCGAGCGAGCCGACGCCTTCCCGGGCCGAGCCGACCTGGCGCCGCGCGGAGCCGGCCCGTCGGGAGCCGCAGGAGGACTCGGCCATCGAGAAGATCCTCGGCTCCTCGGCATTCAGATCCTTCACGCGCTCGGCTGCCACGGTCGTGGGTCGCGAGATCACCCGGTCGCTGTTCGGGGTCCGCAAGCGGCGCAGTTGAGCTCTGTGCGGGCTCTGGTGTGACTGCGGGCTCGGGTGTGACTGCGGCTCGTGGGGGTCCGGAGCCGTTGTCGGTGCCCGGTGTCACGATGTCCGCGTGGTTGATCGTCGGTCCCGTTCTCGCCTGCCAAGTGCTCACTTGGTGGGGTGGCGGGCGTCGATCCGGCCGCCGGCGTGAGTGACGGCTAATGCCACGGCGTTACCGCAGTATTCATCGCGCGGGCAATACCGTGGGCGGAACAGGCAGAGACGGATGGACCAATGAACAGCGCGAGCGGGCGAGGATGAGCGAACCGGCGATCGGTCGCGTCTGGGAGCCGGTGCTCACCCATGGGCGGGCGCGGATGTTTCACGCAGACTGCCTGGAGTGGTTGGCCGACCAGCCGAGCAACTCGATCCACGGTGTCGTCACCGACCCGCCGTACGGCTTGGTGGAGTACTCGGAGAAGGAGCAGCGCAAGTTGCGTGCCGGCCGGGGTGGGGTCTGGCGAATCCCGCCCGCCTTCGACGGGCACCAGCGCTCGCCGCTGCCGCGCTTCACCACGCTCACCCGGGCCGAGCTGGAGCGGCTCGACGAGATGTTCACCGCCCTGGCCGAGGCGCTCGTCCGGGTCCTGGTTCCTGGGGCCCACGTCCTTGTGGCAGCGAATCCACTTGTCTCGCACAGAATTTCCACCGCCTTGTCGGCGGGTGGGTTGCAGCGTCGGGGCGAAGTGGTCCGACTGGTGCAGACGATGCGCGGTGGCGACCGGCCGAAGAACGCCCATGACGAGTTCCCCGACGTGTCGGTGATGCCGCGCAGCATGTGGGAGCCCTGGCTGCTCTACCGCAAGCCCGTCGAGGGCACCGTGGCCGCCAATCTCGCTCGGTGGGGTACCGGAGGGCTGCGGCGTATCTCGGCTGACCAGCCCTTCGGGGACGTGATCCGTTCGGCGCCGACCTCGCGAGCCGAGCGTGCTCTGGCGGCGCACCCCTCGCTCAAGCCGCAGGCATTCCTGCGCCAGGTCGTCCGGGCGATTCTGCCGCTGGGAACGGGGGTCGTCCTTGATCCCTTCGCCGGGTCCGGCTCGACGCTGGCTGCCGCCGAGGCGGTGGGGTACCAGAGCGTGGGCGTCGAACTGGACGAGGCGTACTTGCGGGTGGCGGAGCGGTCGCTGCCCCGGTTGGCGGGTTTGACCGTCACCGCCAGGGCAGATACGCCCGGGGGGTGAGTTGCTGTGTCAGAGGCACCAACTGAGCGCTCGATTCGACCGCGCACCGTGCGGCCCGAGTGCTTCAACCCCGAGGTCGACCTGCCCTATAGCCTGCGCCCCCTCGACTTCCAGGCAGCCATGCAGGACGTCTACGACTTCTTCCACGACGTCAACACGGGTCTGAGCGGTCGTAGTCTGCCGAGGCTGGACGACCTGCTGCGCCCGGCGATCTGTTCCGGGGTGATCTCCGACATGCTCACCGAGTCGCTGGCCAAGCACTCGCGGTCGCTGGTGGTCAACGGCCATCACAACGGCCACCCTGATCTGCTCGTGCACGGGGTCTATCCCGACAACCAGGTGCGGGCCGGCAGCGAGGGTGTGGAGATCAAGTCCACTCGCAAGGCTGGTGGCGCGGTGGATACTCACGGTGCCCGGCAGCAGTGGATGTGCGTCTTCGTCTACGAGGTGGACGACAAGACCCAGCCGGTGGCGGCCCGCGCGGCCCTGCTGTTCACCGAGGTGTATCTGGGCCGGGTCGGCACGGACGACTTCCGACGCAACGAACGAGGCGAGTTGGGCACGCGCACCGCCACCCTCGACAAGGCCGGCCTGGCCAAGCTCAGGCAGAACTGGGTGTACCGCGACCAGAGCGCAACGGCGGCGAGTGGTCGCCGCCGACCTGCCCGGTCGGATCCGCCGGATCTGACCCTGCCGCTGCCCTTCTGAGGGGTGCCCCGCATGGGGCGTGGCCGATGGTGGCTGGTCCGTAGGGCGCCGAGGCCGTGACACCCGTCCGCCGCCTTGCCACATTTTGCGGGGGTGGTCCGTAGGCACGCCGAGGCCGCGCTGGGTCGGGTAGCGGTGCGGTGCCGGTCGCTCGCACCTTGACGGGCACATGCTCACCTCGACAGTACGTGCTACCTGAACGACACGTGCTCACCTCGGCACACGATCAACGGTGTGGGAGGTGCCGCCGCCCGGGGGAGTGTCTTTGACGGCCCCGGTACGGCCGGCCAGCGAGCGGAGGATACGGGATTTGAACCCGTGAGGGGTTTCCCCCAACACGCTTTCCAAGCGTGCGCCCTAGGCCACTAGGCGAATCCTCCGCGGACGAGGGTACCCGATCCTGGGAGCCGACCCGACATCGAATGCACGAAGTCGGGTCGGGCCGGCGACACGGCCCCAGCTGCCATCCCGGCAGATGCCTCCACGCGGACCGGGCATCGTGCGCACCGTCCCAGAGGCGCGGAGCAGGCGTCTGCAGCCGCTGTTCACCTCTGCCGACCGGGCGGCACCCGCGGGTGCGGGCTGGGCGGTTCGCGTGGGAAGCCGAGCAGGACATCTGCGGTGGGACATGCGTTCCGGCGATTGCTGGATGCGCTCGCCTGCTCACCGCGTGATCGCCGCCAGCCGGTACGCATGTCCATCCGCAGGTGTGTGTGCCTGGCGGCGCGTGGGATTCCACGCGCAACCTCTGGGGGGACCTCATGGCGGGCGCTCAGGCTCAGATCCTCGCAAGTGAGGGCGGGCGCATCCCACGCCTGCCGACGGGACGGGCGGCCTGTGTCAGCCTGAGCGGGTGGAATCTGTTCTTCGTGAGCCGACGCTGGCCGACGTGGCCGTGATCGGCGTCGTCCATCACCGTTGTTGGGTAGAGACGTACTCAGCGCTGCTCCCGGCCAGTGCCTGGGACACGATCACCGTCGAGTCGGTGACGCGTCGGTGGCGCGGGGACCTGTCCGCCGGCGACCCCAGGCATCGGCGTGTGGTGGCCTACCTCGAGGGTGAACTCGTCGGCTTCGCCGGGTCACGGCCAGGCGCGGATGATGACCCGGTCGAGTTGTGGGGCCTGTACGTGCTGGCGGCCCATCAGGGCACCGGGCTGGGGACACGGTTGATGCGCGAGGTGATCGGGGACGGTCCGGCGACCTTATGGGTGGCCCGGGAGAACCACCGGGCCCGCGAGTTCTACCGCCACCACGGCTTCGCAGAGGACGGCGGCACGGACGTGCACGATGTGGCGCCGGAGGCGGCGATCCCGGTTGTGCGGATGCGCCGATGACGTGGATCCGGCCGTAGGTGGCGCAGGGCGCAGCGTCTCCGGCTCGTCCCGAGTTGCGTATCGGAACCTGACAGACGCTGTCAGGTTTACCGGGTCAGGCTGTCCTCATGACGTTCACGGACCTGACTGGCCCCTCCCGACCGAACCGTCGACGACCGACCTCTCCATGACCGGCACGTCCTCGACCGAACCACCGATGCGGCGGGCCAGCAGCCACCGCACCCTGCACGTTCGCGGCCCCTTCTCCTTGCAGCGCTCGGCCCAGTTCGGCTTCGGGCAGTACGACCACCCGGACTTCGACGGGGTGATGCGGTTGGCTTTCACCGTCGACGGCGACCACGATCGCGCCGCGGGCGTGGCCGTGCGCCAGGCCGGCGACACCCTTCACTTGCAGATCCAGACCGACGCAGATCCCGACCGGGTGGCCGCCCAGGTGGCCCGGGTGCTCTCGGTGCATGTCGATGGGGCCGGTTTCGCCGAACTCGGCAGGCGGGACCCGGTGCTCGGCGATCGGCAGCGGCTCGTCCCGGGGCTGCGTCCGCCTCAGTTCTATTCGCCCTATCAGGCGACGGCCTGGTCCGTACTCAGTGCCCGGCTTCGGCATGTCCAGGCCGTCCGGGTGCGTGACCAGCTCAGCGAGCGCGCCGGCACGTCGTTCGAGGTCGCCGGCCGGGTGCTGCACGCCTTCCCAGGCCCCACCGCGCTCCTGGCCGTCGAGACTCACCCGGGGCTGGCGTCGGTGAAGATTGCGCGGTTGCACGCGGTGGCGCAGGCCGCCCTGGACGGGACAGTGGAGATCGAGCCCCTGCTCGCGGTCAGCGCCGACCAGGCAATCGCCAGCCTGCGGAATCTGCCGGGGATCGGCCCGTTCTACGCCGAACTGGTCGCGCTGCGCGCCTGCGGTCGGGTCGACGCCCTGCCCCTGCATGAACCGCGCGCCCGCCGGGCCATCCAGGCCGCCTACCGGATCGACCATGAACTCACCGATGCCGAGTTCATCGCGCTGGCCGAGGCGTGGACTCCCTGGCGGATGTGGGCGACGGTGCTCTTCCGCGCCACCGCCGACCAGGTGTGAGTCCATCGCCGAGCGGGAGAGGCCTGGGTTGGCTCGGCGGTCGGTTCGGGGCGAGGTCCGGTTCGCCGGAAGTCGGGTCTGGCGGCGCAGCCGGCCCGTCGGGGGGCCGGGCCATCGGGAACCGCGCCCCCGTCCCCTGGAGCCGGGTGCCGGGGGTCCAGATGGCCGCTACACTTGAGCCCAGCCCCTCGTGTGGCGTTATCTCTCTGAACCCCCCCAGGGCCGGAAGGCAGCAAGGGTAGGAGGGCTCTGGCGGGTGCGCGAGGGGTCTTGCATGCTTGGCGGGCCGTGAGTTGGTGGCCGGCACGGCCGGACTGTCGGAATCGGGCTGAAGCCTGAGCCCTGGACGGAACAACGCAGTAGGGCGGCAGTCAGGGGCACGCAGGCGCAACCGGAGAAGCGCTCACATCATGGATGTCGGTGGCTGCGGTTAGGGTCGAACCTGTGAGTCTCGCGCTGTACCGCCGCTACCGTCCCGAGTCCTTCGAGGACGTCGTCGGGCAGGAGCATGTCACCGCCCCGCTCATGCAGGCCCTACGCACGGGTCGGGTCAATCACGCCTATCTGTTCTCCGGGCCCCGCGGCTGCGGAAAGACCACGTCAGCGCGCATTCTCGCCCGCTGCCTGAACTGCGAGCAGGGTCCCACCGCGACCCCGTGCGGGCAGTGCCCGTCCTGTCGAGACCTGGCCACCGGTGGCCCCGGCAGCCTGGACGTCATCGAGATCGACGCGGCCAGCCATGGCGGTGTGGACGACGCCCGCGAACTGCGCGACCGGGTCGCGATGGCCCCGGTGCGCGATCGCTACCGGGTGTACATCATCGACGAGGCGCACATGGTGTCCCCGCAGGGCTTCAACGCGCTGCTCAAGGTCGTCGAAGAGCCGCCCGAGCACGTGAAGTTCGTCTTCGCCACCACCGAGCCCGACAAGGTCCTGCAGACCATCCGGTCGCGAACCCACCACTATGCCTTCCGCCTAGTGCCGCCGGACGTGCTGTCGGAGTATCTGGGCCGGTTGTGCGAGCAGGAGGGCGTCTCGGTGGACGCTGGGGTGCTGGCCCTCGTCGTGCGCGCGGGACAGGGGTCGGTGCGTGACTCGCTGTCCGTCCTGGATCAGCTGATCGCCGGCTGCGGCGAGGCCGGGCTCGACTACGCGGGCACCGTCGCGCTCCTGGGCTACACCGACTCGGCCCTGCTGGACGATCTGGTCGAGGCCCTCGCCCAGGCGGACGGTGCCACCGTCTTCGGTGTGGTCAACCGGGTCATCGAATCCGGCCACGACCCCCGCCGGTTCGTCGAGGACGTACTGGAGCGGCTGCGCGACCTCATCCTGGTCAAAGCAATGGGCCAGGCCGCCGAGACGGTGCTGCGTGCCGTCCCGCCCGATCAACTGGAGCGGATGCGGCAGCAGGCCGCCCAACTCGGTGCCGCGGAGCTGTCCCGGTCAGCCGATGTGACCAACCTCGCCCTCGCCGAGATGGTCGGGGCCTCCTCTCCGCGGATGCACCTGGAGCTCCTGGCGGCTCGGTTGCTGTTGCCGTCCGCGGACGAGGGGCAAGGGGCCCTCGGAGCTCGGGTGGACCGGATAGAGCGTCGGCTCGGCGACGGGTCCATCGATACTTCCGTCCCGAGCCTCGGGTCGGGCGCCTCGGCGACCGTACGGCCTCCGGTCGAGCAGTCAGCCCCGCACCCCGACGCGGCGCAGGCCAGGCCGGGGGCGGACGGGCCGACCTCCGGTATCGGTGAGCCTGCCCGGCCCGGTGCGCCGAGCGCGGCACAGGGCGCCCCGGGCAGATCGCTTCCCGGGGCTGGGAATGGACCCCCGGCGGCTGGGCAGCCGGGTGCCTCCCACAGCTCAGCCCATTCCGATCGTGGTGCCGGCGCAACCACCGACCTGCCAGGGCAGGCGCCGTCGGGTCCGGCTGTGCCGAGCGGGGCAGACACACCCACCGCGACTGCCCGAACGGCCCCGGCCCCGGGGCAACTCGATACCGAGCGGCTGCGCCGGGCCTGGCCTGAGGTGCTGGCGCATATCGAAGGCCGGCGCAAGGCAACCTGGATGATCCTCACCTCGGGGTCCGGAGTGCACGACTTCTCCGATGGCGTCCTGAGGTTGTCGTTCCCCAATCAGGGCACCGCGCGCGGCTTTGCCGCCGGCCAGCACCCGCATGTGGTGGCGGATGCGGTGCGGGAGATCTTCAACGTCACGATCCGGGTGGAGGCGGCGGCCGGTTCGTCACCCGCGCGGGGTTCGTCGGTGCCGCCAGCCGCGGATCAGCCCGCGGGCCGCGGGTCCGGGACACCGGCCTCGGCGCGCCCCGACCCGGGATCCCCGACGGGTCGGCCCGGGGGTACAGGCCGATCCGACGACCGGTCCACCCCCAGGGGCGACGAGCGTTCTCGCGCCGGCGGTCAGGTCAGTGGCGGGCGGGGCACAGCACCCCAGGGGGAGCCGCCACCGCGACGCGAACCCCCCGGGTGGGAGTCCTCCGGTCGTCCCGCTGACAGCTCGAGCAGGAACCGCGGGGCCGGGGCCGTTTCGGGCGACAGCGGCCCCATCGAGGGGGGAAGCGGCAGGTCTGCGCGTGGCTCTGGGCAGCGGGTGGTCTCCACCACCGACGCCTGGGGTGTGCCCTTCGCGGACGAGCCGGTCGAGGACGCTCCGCCGGAGGACGACTATCCGAGTCCAGCATCGGGTGGAGCGGGTTCGGGTCGCCCTCGCGGGGCACCATCGCAGGCATCCCCGTCCGCCTCAGGCCAGTCGACTGATCCGAATGCGTCCCCGGCACCGTCCAGGTCACCTGGGGACGCTCCAGCCGCTGGGGCGGTCTCGGGGGCGGGGCCGGAACGCGGCGGCGTCACGACAAGCGATGATAAGCCCACCTCGGGCCGCGAGCTCCGCTCCGAAACCAACAGTTCCGAGGCCACCCGACCAGAGCCCGCCCCGCCCGGTCGCACCACCCAGCCCAGTCGTTACGAACAGATGCGGCGTCAACACCTCGCCCAGAGTGATGCTCCGTCGTCGTCTGCGCCGGTCGTAGACGAACCCAGTCTCGACGATCCCGACGCAGAGGATTCCGGCATGGTCGGTCCCAGCGTCGTGGAGCGGATGCTTGGGGGCAGGGTGATCAGCGTCGACGAGGGCACCCCGTAGTTCACGCTCGAGTCGTCAACGGCAGGCACGGCCGCGCTCTCGGCACAGGTCAGGCCGTACCGGGTGCGCCGGTCCGGTGAGCGTCCGCCGATCGCCACGCGTGCGCGCCTGCCTGGGAGTGCACGGTGGTTGTCGGTACCGCGGGTTAGTCTCGCTGTGTGTACGAAGGCGCAGTCCAAGATCTCATCGATGAACTCGGCAGGCTCCCCGGTGTGGGGCCCAAGAGTGCCCAGCGCATCGCCTTTCACCTGCTTGAAGCAGACGAGGAGGACGTGGCCCGGCTGGCGAAGGCGCTCACCGAGGTCAAGGCCCGGGTCCGGTTCTGCACCACCTGCGGCAACGTGGCCGAGGCTGAGCAGTGCCGGGTCTGTCGCGATCCGCGGCGCGACGACGGCGTCATCTGCGTCGTCGAGGAGTCCAAGGACGTGGTGGCCATTGAGCGGACCCGGGAGTTCCGGGGTCGGTACCACGTGCTCGGCGGGGCGATCAGCCCGATCGACGGGGTCGGCCCGGAGAATCTGCGGATTCGTGAGCTGATGGTCCGGCTCTCCGACGGGGCCGTCACCGAGGTCATCCTCGCCACCGATCCCAACATGGAGGGCGAGGCGACAGCGGCCTTCCTGGCCCGGATGCTCGCCCCGCTCGGGCTGCAGGTGTCTCGGTTGGCGTCCGGTCTGCCGGTCGGGGGCGATCTGGAGTACGCCGACGAGGTGACACTCGGCCGGGCCTTCGAGGGCCGCCGGGTTCTAGTGGGTGGGGCCGCTGCGGAGCGGCCCGTATCACCTGCGGGGCAGGGGTCGCCGACCGCCCCAGACGAGTTCTCCGGGAGGCCGCACACGATCCTGGCCAACGTGGGAGAGTAGTCAGGATCCCACCACCCCACCCATCCAGGAGGACGCCCCGATGCTGGGTCAGCGCCAAGACGCCGAGCAACTCCGCCGGCTTGCGGAGTCGACCGCAGCCGAGGCCAAGGAGTACCTCGACACGGTCACCGCCTTGGCTGCCGGCGACGCCGACGACGATGCACTCTCGGTACTCATGGTCGCCCTGTCTCGCATCATCGCAGCAGGAGCCAAGCTCGGTGCCGTCGCCGATGTCAGGGTCCGCGAGGTGTACGAGCCCGACTCGGGCCCCGACGCCGACGTCGAAGACCTCCACATGGGCTTGGCCGGGCTGCTGGAGGGCCTGGATGAGTACGTCGAGATCGTCGACCCGGTCGTCTCCGGCGAACTGAGCCAGGAGTCCTTATCGAATGACTTGGCGGAGATTGCCGCTGCGCTGGGTCACGGTATGACCCACTTCGATCACGGCCGGTACGACGAGGCGCTGTGGTTCTGGCAGTACTCGTTCATGGCGTCGTGGGGTGACCGCGCCGTCAGCGGGCTACGCACCCTGGTGTCGATGCTCGGGCACATCCGCCTCGACGTAGAGGTCAACCTCGGAGCCCCCGAGGTCGCGCTGCGCTGACGGGCACCTAACCCGCCCGGGGTCAGGGCTTGGACAGATCACCCTCACGGCGTTGCTTGCTGATGGAGCGCCACATGACGAAGGCGTAGAGGCCCGCGGCGATCAGCGCCCCCAGGAGTGAGCCGCCGCGAAATCCGGGCCCGTTGACGTCGAGGATGCGCTGGCCGGCGTGTGCTGAACTGCCGGTGCCCAGGGCGATCCACAGGGTCATCAGGTTGGGCAGCGCCAACACGACGGACAACACGACCCAGAACACCGGCCAACCCTTGGCTGTTCGGCTGCGCCACGCCGCAGCCAGGGCGGCGAGCGGGGCCAGGGTGAAGATGAACCCGGCCAGCAGGCCCATCCACGATCCGCGAATGATGCTGCCGTCCACGAGATTGCCCACCAGTTGAGCCCAACTGCGCGGGATGAGTGCCGCGAGCACCAGTGCGACGATCATTGCCACGACCACGACCACCGCCCATTTCTTGATGGACGCTGCGGTTTCGGTGGACATGGAGAACCGGTTGCCTTGGGCCATGCCAACAGTGTGGCAGCCGCACTCGCGCCCGGGGGCGCGGACTCCAGCGCGTGGAGGCAGGTGGCCGGCCAATGCTGATGACGGGCGAGATCGGTAACACGCCCTAGTACAGTTGCACCGCGTCAGCGTCCGTCTGCCGCCGGTCCATCCAGATCAGGAGCGTGTGTGGCCCTCATCGTGCAGAAGTACGGCGGCTCGTCCGTTGCCGACGCTGACAGTGTCAAGCGGGTCGCCAAGCGGATCGTCGAAACCCGCAAGGCCGGCAATGACGTCGTGGTCGCCGTCTCGGCGATGGGTGACACCACGGACGAACTCATCGATCTCGCGCATCAGGTGGCCCCGTTGCCACCGGCCCGCGAACTCGACATGTTGCTGACCGCGGGGGAGCGCATCTCGATGGCCGTGCTCGCGATGGCCATCGCGAACCTGGGCTACTCGGCGCGCTCGTTCACCGGCAGTCAGGCCGGGGTCATCACCGACGACAGCCACGGCAAGGCCCGGATCATCGACGTCACCCCGGGTCGGATCCGGTCGGCCATCGACGACGGGCACATCGCGATCGTCGCCGGCTTCCAGGGCGTGAGCCAGACGAGCAAGGACATCACCACCCTCGGCCGTGGTGGCACCGACACCACGGCCGTCGCGTTGGCAGCGGCGCTGCAGGCCGATCTGTGCGAGATCTACACCGACGTGGACGGGGTATTCACCGCCGACCCGAGGATCGTGCCGAGCGCGCGCCGGCTCGACACCATCACCTACGAGGAGATGCTCGAGATGGCAGCCTCCGGGGCGAAGGTCCTGGTGTTGCGTTGCGTGGAGTACGGACGTCGATTCGGTGTGCCGATCCACGTCCGCTCGTCGTTCTCGTCCAAACCCGGAACCGTTGTCAGTGGATCGATGGAGGATCTTCCGATGGAGCACGCGATCATCTCCGGCGTCGCGCATGACCGCAACGAGGCCAAGATCACCGTCGTGGGGGTGCCCGACACCCCGGGCAAAGCGGCGCAGATCTTCGAGCGGATCGCCGCCTCCGGCATCAACATCGACATGATCGTGCAGAACGTCTCGACCACCGAGAACGGTCGTACCGACGTCTCGTTCACGTTGCCCAAGACCGAGGGCCAGGCGGCCATGCAGGCGCTCGCCGAGGTGCAGGATGCGGTCGGCTTCACCAGCCTGCGGTACGACGACACCATCGGCAAACTCTCGCTCGTCGGTGCGGGAATGCGCTCCAACCCGGGCGTTTCCGCCAAGTTCTTCAAGGCGCTGTCCGACGCCGGGATCAACATCGAGATGATCTCCACGTCCGAGATCCGGATCTCCGTGGTGACCCGTGACGGCGATCTTGACGATGCGGTCCGCGCGGTGCACACCGCCTTCGATCTCGACTCGATCGAGGGTGAGGCGATCGTGTACGCGGGCACGGGCCGGTAGCCGACTGTCGTCCGGACAGTGGTCGGGGTCGGGGTGACACCAGGGAAGTAGTGTCAGGCACTTGTCCTTTTTGCCCCGTTAGGAGGATGCTCTGCCCTGCGCGCGTCACATCGGGTGGCGCGGCTGGGCGGAAGGGGTGGCCTGATGGCTGCATCTCCGGGGCTGCACAAAGGGCTCAAACAACGACACCTGACCATGATCGCCATCGGGGGCGTGATCGGTGCCGGACTGTTCGTCGGGTCGGGCGAGGTGATCCACACCGCCGGGCCTGCTGCCTTCCTCACCTACGCCATCACCGGCGTGCTCATCGTCCTGGTGATGCGGATGCTCGGCGAAATGGCCACCGCGCACCCGTCCACCGGGTCCTTCTCGGACTACGCCCGCAGTGCCATGGGGGACTGGGCCGGATTCTCGGTGGCCTGGCTGTACTGGTACTTCTGGGTGGTGGTCGTCGGCTTCGAGGCGGTGGCCGGGGCCAGGGTCGTGCAGTTCTGGGCTCCGGACTGGCCGCTGTGGCTGGTGTCGCTGGTGCTGATGACCTTGATGACTGCCACGAACCTCTTCTCGGTGAAGTCCTACGGCGAGTTCGAATACTGGTTCGCCTCGATCAAGGTGGCGGCCATCATCGTCTTCCTCCTGTTGGGCAGCCTCTTCGTGCTGGGTCTGTTCGGCGGCGGAGGAATGAAGTTCCACAACCTCGTGGACCACGGAGGTTTCCTGCCACACGGCGCGGGCGCGGTCTTCGGCGGAATCGTGACGGTCATCTTCTCGATGGTGGGCGCGGAGATCGCCACTATCGCCGCCGCCGAGTCGCACGACCCGGAGAAGGCAATCGCTCGGGCCACCAATTCGGTGGTGCTGCGGGTGGCGACCTTCTATGTCGGGTCGCTTTTCCTCTTGGTGTGCATCATGCCGTGGGACTCCGAGGACCTGGCCGCCTCGCCGTATGTCTCGGCATTCACCGCGATGGGGATTCCCTACGCCGACCAGATCATGAACGCGGTGGTGCTCACGGCCGTGCTGAGCTGTCTGAACTCCGGCATGTACACCGCGTCCCGGATGCTCTTCGTGCTGGCCGCCCGCCGGGAGGCACCGGTCTCACTGCTGACCGTCAATTCCAAGGGCGTGCCGGTGCGGGCGATCCTGGCGTCCTCGTTCATCGGCTTCCTGTGCGTGATCGCGGCCTACATCTCCCCGAATCAGGTATTCGCTTTCCTGCTCAACTCTTCCGGGGCGATCATCCTCTTCGTCTATCTGCTCATCGCCATCTCGCAGATCGTCCTGCGTCATCGACACCCGGACGCGAACTACAAGGTGAAGATGTGGTTCTTCCCCTGGCTGTCGATAGTCGCGGCCGTCGCCATGTTCCTCGTCCTCGTGCAGATGGCCCTCAACGCGGAGTTCCGCTCACAGTTGGTGTTGAGCTTGGTTGCGTTCGGAGTCATTCTCGGCGCCTTTTTCCTTACCCGAGCCGGGCGACGTCCGGATGAGGATGAAGGAGACCTGCCGCCCGGTGCGGAGCGGGTGCTGGTGCTGGCCAACGAGACGATGTCGCAGGATGGTCTGCAGCACGAGTTGCGGGCTGTCCATGCCTCCAGCGGCGCACGGTTGTTCATCTGCGTACCGGCGAATCCGGTGGACACCGGCCAGGCCGAGCTCGAGGGTGCCGCCTTCGTGTGGGAGGCGACTCAGCGCGAGGCGCAGAACCGGCTGGACCTCATGCTGGACTCGTTGCGTTCGCAGGGCATCGCGGCTGAGGGGGAACTGGGCGACTTCCGGCCCCTGGTGGCGCTACGCGAGGCTGCGGAGGACTTCGGCCCGGATCTGGTCATCATCTCGACTCACGCGCCGGATGAATCGACCTGGCTGCGAACCGGGATCGTCGACGCGGCCAGGCAGGAACTCTCGGTGCCGGTCCGACATGTGGTGCCCAGCCGCACGGCGAACGTGTAGCGGACGGGTGCCGGGTAGTCGCTAGGACGTGCTAGCGGCAGACACGGTCGAGGATCGGGTGGCACCGGCCGCCGGCGCAGCGGCGTCGGTTGGCCGGAGCCGCTCGCGTCTTCCAGGTGGCGTTGGGTCCGCACCGACTGCGGCGTCGGGTCCGACGACGCCGGGGCCGACCACATCGTCGGGCCCGCCTGCCATGATGGCGTGATGACCCTGTGGGAGACGGTGGCGGCCGAACGTCGGGCTCTCAGCGCGGACCTGTCCGACCTGACGACGCAGCAGTGGCAGACCGAGTCCTGGTGCGCGGGCTGGAGTGTGCGAGATGTGCTGGCCCACATGAGTTCGACTGCGCACAGCTCACCGCTGCGCTTCGTCGCAGGCCTGGCCAAGGCCAGGTTCAGTTTCGACAGATTCATCGACGCAGGAATCGCGAACAACCTCGGGGCGAGCCCCGCGGACACCCTCGCCGGTTTCGTGGCGATCATCGATTCCACCGACAGCCCGCCGGGGCCCAAGACCAGCTGGCTCGGCGAGACCATCGTGCACGCCGAAGACATCCGCCGCCCGCTCGGTATCACCCACACCTATCCGGACGACGCGGTCCGCGAGGTCTTCGATTTCTACGCGGGGTCGAACCTCATCATGGGCACCAAGAAGCGGATCGACGGGCTGCAACTGGTCGCCTCCGACACCGACTTCCGCCACGGCGCAGGCGGCCGGGTCGAGGGTCCACTCATCTGCCTGCTGCTCGCGTCCACCGGCCGGGCGCCGGCTTGCGACGACCTGACCGGTCCGGGAGTGAACGTGCTGCGGGCCCGGTGCCTGAGCGCACACTGATCCCGGCCGGCTCTGCTACGAGACCGGCACCCTGACGAGCCAACGGCCTCGCCGATGGCAGCACCACACCGGAGGTGCCCGGGGGTCGGCGATGCTAACATCCCGGGTTCTCCGTTCCCTTGCGGCCATCGCTGCTGGTTGCTAGCCTCGTTGCATACCGCCCGGCTCCTCTGGAGCCGGGTTTACTTTATGGCTCACCAGCCGGCCGGACAGGTTAGGTTACCGATCGTCGCTGGGAGTTGGGCGCTCCTAAAGTCTGATGCCGTCAGTTGGTACCACCAGTGGCCACCAGCCCCTGCTGTGGGCGCGGCGTTCAATGCGCCAGCCGGGTACCCCTTAGTGGGGTTGATGAGACCAACGCTGAGATGATTGCGTGCTACTTCGATCGGAAGCTTGAGATCGCTGTCGTTACTCACTACGACGGCGGCCGAGACGGCTTGACTGAGGACGTCGCACACCAGGTGGGTGGCGACATTCACATCGCTGCCCTTCTCCTCACGTCGAGCGACCGTCGCCATGAACGTGGCGTCTGGTACATCCTTCCCAGTTTGATCCTGGACTTTGATTGGCCACTGAGCGGTGGTGAGGACCGGACGTCCGCGTCGGTCCTTGGTTGCCAGGGGAGACGTTGCGATGCGTTCGACGTAGTGTCCCAACTCGATCAGGTCGACGGCTTGATGCCGCTGGAGGGCCCTGAGGTAGACATCCTGGTCGCGCTGACCGGTGGTGTTCGCATTACCCTTGATGCGGGCCGTGCAGAAGACGACGTGAAGGTCGAAGGGGCCGGTCCACGGCGCGTGTGCGGTGAGCAGCGCAGTGATCATGGCTCGGGGGTCCAGCCATCGCCACCCGGGGGTGGCGCGTCCGCAGATGCCGCGACCGCCGTAGTAGAGGTTGTACCCGTCGATATAGACACCGATTCGCATCAAGCAAGTGTCCCAATGGACCAGCCTTGCGGGGCGAGGACGGCGCGGCTGCGCAGCCGCCCTTGATCTCATGGCGGCGGAATCGGCAACGTAGACGACATGGTCGACGAGGCGCGGGACTTCGCTAGGGTCGCCTTGGGGCCTTGAACCTGGCTGGTCCCGTGTGCAGGGGTGGATCGATTCGTCGAGGACTTGTTGGAGCAGCGCAACCTGGCCCGAAATCGTCGCGGTAGCTGCCTTGTTGCACGACGTCGGTACGGAGTCACTCACCCGCACTTGAGGCCCGCGTCCGGTTTCGGACGACGGGCCTCTGATCTGGGAAATGTGAGTCGGGGTGACAGGATTTGAACCTACGACCTCTTCGTCCCGAACGAAGCGCGCTACCAAACTGCGCCACACCCCGTGGTGCTGCCCGCACAGCATAGCCGAGCCCGAGCGCGGTCGCGAAACCGGATCTGCGGCCTGCAGGCCACGGATCGGCCGGGCACCCGGCAGGCAGGCCGCGGCCGCGGGCTGGGCTCACTCGGCGCTCACTCGGGCTCACTCGGCGCTCAGGCGTCGATCGGGTAGTCGGTCGGGACGAGGGTGAGCAGGGTCGCCTCGGGCCGGCAGAACAGCCGGATCCGCGCGTATGGGGAGGTACCCAACCCGGCCGAGACGTGCAGCAGCGGATGCTCTCGCCTCGAAGCCGGCCGGGCCGGCGGTTCGGCTCCGCCTCCCCGGCCAGGTTGGCGGGTCCAGGTGTGCAGACCCTTGGCGTAGCGACGGGGCAGATCGCAGTTGGTCACCAGCGCACCCGCGAAGGGCAGGCACACCTGGCCGCCGTGCGTGTGCCCGGCCAGGAGCAGGTCGCTGCCGTCAGCCACCAAGGCGTCCAGTGCCCGCAGATACGGCGCGTGCACCACACCGATCCGCAGGTCGTCGGCCACCACCCCGGGCACCTCCGTCTGATGCTCGGGGGCGGGCATCCGATCCTTGCGCACGTGCGGGTCGTCCATCCCGACGAAACTGATCGGTTGCCCCAGCAGGTCCATCCGGGCCCGGTGGTTGTTCAGGTCCAGCCATCCAGCGGCGGCGAGTTCACGACGTAGCTCCTCGGTGGGCAGCGTGGCAGCAACCGTGGTGCGAGTCCTGGACGGGCCCCGGAAGTAGCCCAGGGGGTTCTTCCAGCGGGGGGCGAAGTAGTCGTTCGAGCCGAAGACGAACACCCCGGGCACCGCGACGAGGGAGCCAAGCGCCTCCAGCACCGTGGGCACCGCATCGGGGTGAGCGAGGTTATCGCCGGTGTCGACGACCAGATCCGGCTCCAAGGCCGCCAACCCCCGCGTCCACGCCACCCGGCGACGATCGCCCGGCGTCAGGTGCAGGTCGGTGACCTGCAGCACCCGCAACGGGCGGGCACCGACGGGCAACACCGGTGCGGTGACCCGGCGCAGGATGAAAGCCTCCGCCTCCACCCGAGCGCCCACCAAGGCGCCGGCGCCGCCCAGGGCGCCCAGACCGACAACCATGGCGGCGGCTCGGCCGAAGGAGTGTGCTGACACCCGCCCATCTTGACTCACGTGTGCCTGCCGCCGGTAATCCGCGCCAGGTACCCGAGTGATCCCGGCAAAGTCACTCGGCGACCCGGCGACTCCCTGGGAGGATTACGGCATGGACACCCTCAAGGAGCGCCTGCGCACCGACCTCACCGCGGCCCTGCGAGCCAAGGACGAACTGCGCAAGAGCACCATCCGCTCGGTGCTGGCGGCGATCAAGAACGCCGAGGTGGCCCAGACGCCGAGCATCACCCTGGACGACCCGGCGATCGAGCAACTCATCCAGACCGAGATCAAGCGCCGCAACGAGTCGGCGCAGATCTATGCCGACGCGGGCCGTGCCGAACAGGTCGGCAAGGAGCGGGACGAGGCCGCCATCCTCGCCGAATACCTGCCGCAGCAGTTGTCGAGCGATGAACTGGCCTCCATCGTCGACGAGCAGGTCTCTGCCGCGGGTGACGGCGCCAAGATGGGGCCGGTGATCGCCGCGGTCCGGGCTCGAGTCGGTCAGCGGGCTTCGGGAGGGGCTGTGGCCGCCGCCGTCAAGGCTCGGCTGGGCTGAGGAGTTCGGCTCGCCGGTCCGTCGTGGCCCCTCGGGTGGGCTGGAGTGGGAAAGCCAAGGGCCGGCGCACCACGGGTGGCGCCGGCCCAAGGGTCGCGTGATCGGAGGCGCTAACCCCCGTTGCCGTTCGAGACCTGTATCCGGATCTCGGTCCCATTGGTCACCCTCGACCCCGATGCGGGTGAGGTGCCGATGATGGTGCCCTGCGGCTCTGGACTGTCCACTTCGACGGTGGGTCCGTCCTCGAGTTCCTGGTCCTGGATTGCCGAGCGAGCCTCGTCCTCGTCCAGGCCCACCACCCGCGGCACGGTCACCTCCTGCTGCTTCTCCGCGCTCCGCGTCACCGACGCAAACGACTGGGCCGGCATGTCGCGGACGGCATCGACCATGTAGTCCCGCCAGATCGGTGCGGCGTAGGTGGCGCCGTACACCCCGCCTAGGCGCTTCGGCGATCGGTCTGGGGTGCCCACCCATACGGCAGTCGAGAGGCCACCGGCGGCAAAGCCGACGAACCAGGTCTCCATGGAGTCATTCGCGGTGCCCGTCTTGCCTCCGGCCGCCCGGCCGATGCCGCCGACCCGCTTGGCGGTTCCGCGGATCAGCACCTGGCTGAGAGCGGCATTGACCTGAGACACCACGGCTGGGTCGAGCGCCTCGTGACAGTCCGGTTCCGGCTTGGGTAGCACCTGCCCCTGGGAGTCCTTCACTTCGAGGATCGCCACCGGCTTGCAGTAGATGCCCCCGTTGGCGAAGCCTCCGTAGGCCGAGGCCATCGTCAGCGGGGCGATGTCGTTAGTCCCGAGGAAGCTCGAGGGGTTGACGTCGGGTTCTCCGCCAGTGGCCTTGTGAACCCCGAGCGCCATGGCGGTATCGCGGATGTCGCACAGATCCAGCCGGGAAGCCATCGCGGCATAGGCCGTGTTCACGGAGTTGTAGGTCGCCTGGAGCACGGACATTCGGCCGGCTCCGCCACCCTCAGAGTTGCCAGGACTGTACCGGCTGACTGAGTCGATGCAGGATGCTCGGAAGCGTCGGTTGTACTTACCTGCGTCCACCGTGTCATTAAGGCTGCGACCCGAAGCCAACCAGGTGGCCAGCGTGAACGGCTTGTACGTCGAGCCCACCTGGAACCCAACCCCGCCGCCATAGGCCTGGTCCACGTTGTAATTGATGGCCGTGGATCCGGATGGAGCGTCGGCCTTGGTGGTGTACGTCCGGTTCTGCGCCATCGCGACGATCTGACCGGTGGTCGAATCCACCGATGACAAGGCCACCCCGACGCCGCGCCGCTTGGAGATGCTGCGGCGGGTGACGGCGCGCTGGGCCTCGGCCTGCTTGTCCGGGTCCAGCGTCGTGGTGATGGTCAGACCGCCCCCGTAGAGCAACTCCAACCGGCTTGCTTCATCCGGGCCGAAGGCCTCGTCGTTGCGGATAACCCAGGTGATGTAGTCGCAGAAGTAGGCTGCCGAGCCCGCATAGGAGCACCCGTTCTGGGTTTCCTCCTCGTGCAGCTGGGCAGCCACCGGCACCGCCACAGAGGCGTCGTACTGCTCCTGGGTGATCATGTCGAAGCGCAGCATCTCCCCGAGCACGATGTCACGCCGCTCCTGCGCACCCTCCGGGTTGCGCAGCGGGTTCCACCGGGTGGGGGACTGCACCATGCCCGCGAGCAGGGCCGCATCCTCCAGGTTGAGTTGCGAGGCGTCCTTGGAGAAGAAGTGCCGGGAGGCCGTCTGCACGCCGTACTGACCGTCGCCGAAGAGTGCGATGTTGAGGTAGTTCTGCAGGATCTCGTCTTTGCTGTACGTCTTCTCCGCGCTGAGCGCCAACTTGATCTCGCGCACCTTGCGGGCCTTGTCCGGCGTCTGGAGCGCCTTGACCGCCTCTTCGTCCTTGGCGGCGAGTGCCTCGTTGAGCAGCACGTTCTTGATCCACTGCTGGGTGAGCGTGGAGGCACCCTGGGTGTCCTGACCGGCGGCATTGTTCACCGCCGCCCGCAAGATGCCCTTCGGGTCGGCCCCGGAGTGCTCATAGAAGCGGTTGTCCTCAATGGCGACGATCGCCTGCCGCATCACCGGGGCCACACTGGCCAACGGAACCAGGATGCGGTTCTCGTAGTAGAAGGTGGCCATCTCCGAGCCATCCGCCCACAGGATGCGGGACTGCTGGGACGGCTGACTGACCTGGAAGTCGCCAGGCAGCCCCTCGAAGAAGTCGATGCCGGCCTGGGTCGACTCACCCGCCGCGCCCACGGCAGGCAGTAGCAGACCACCGGTCAGCACCCCGGCGATGAGGCTCGTGGCCGTGAAGGCCGCGAGCAGGCTCGTCACCTTTGCCAGGCCCGGAGCCGAATCGGAACGAGACATAGGGCAAGGGTAAGCGGAGATCCTGACAGTGCCGACCGAGTCAAGCCGTCAGCGTGGGGAGGTGTGGTGAAAAAAGAAATCGGGCGCTAGGCCTCAAGTCGGCCCAGAAGGCTCCCGATTAGGCGGCAAGTACCGGGTGACCACTCGGAACTAGTCGCTGAAAGAAGGGCACGATGGACGTTCTGGCTCAGCGGGCGTGGACAGACCAGGCAGCCTGCCGCAAGGGCAACCCGGACGCGTTGTTCGTCCAAGGTGCCGCCCAGCACCAGGCCAAGGTCGTGTGCCATGGCTGCATCGTCAAGACCGAGTGCCTCGCCGACGCACTGGACAACCGGATCGAGTTCGGCGTATGGGGCGGGATGACCGAACGCGAGCGCCGGGCCCTGCTCAAGCGGCGCCCCAACGTCAAGTCGTGGACCAGGCTCCTGGAGACCGCCCGCGAGGAGTATGAGCGCTCGCAGGACGAGGCCGAGCGCTCCGCCTGACGGCATTCGGCGTGGCACCTAGTGGTACCTCGCCGATGACCGGCACGCAGCGCCGATCATGTTGGTGCCGATCATGCCCCTGCCGGGCGATCGCGGTTGCGTCGGTGCCACGCGTGGTGCTCGCCAGGGCACGGCCGAACGCCGCACCGGCCGCCCGGCTACAGCCGAGCGGCCACCTGCCGGAGTCCGTCGAGGTCGTGCACATCGGTGGGCAGGCTGTCCACACACACCGCGGGGACCTTCGGGTACCTCGCGGTGAACTCTGCCACCAACGCCAGCTCCGCGTCCCGCCGCCGGGCACGTTGAGCGTGCAGACGCAGCAGCGCCACGCTCACCCGGCGGGCCGGCCCCGCGGACCGCGATCCCCGGGCCAACAAGGCAGCCGCATCGAGCGCCCGCTCGGCCGACAGCCCAGGGGCGCCCACCGGCTGGACCCGGTTCACCACCACCCCGGCCAGCGGCATCTGATCCTGGGCCAGGCGGTCGACGAAGTACCGAGCCTCGGTGATCGTGTCCTCCTGAGCTCCGCAGACCACGACGAAGGCGGTCCCCGGCGACGAGAGTTGGGCGTAGGTGGCCTCGGCGCGCTCCCGGAACCCACCGAACATGGTGTCCGTCGCGGTGATGAAGGTCTGCACGTCGGCCACGAACGACGCACCCAGCAGCCTGGTCATGATCGCGGCCATGCCGCCGACCGCGCCGGACAACGCCCGCACATAGACCCGCCCGCCGGTGCGGGCAGGCGCCGTGAGCAGGCGGATGAATCGCCCGTCCAGGAAAGATGACAATCGCGCTGGGGCGTCCAGGAAATCCAAGGCGGAACGACTCGGCGGGGTGTCCACGATGATCAGATCCCACGGGGCCTGACCCGCGTCCGCCTCGGCTCGCAGCTGCCCGAGCTTCTCCATCGCCATGTACTCGCTGGTACCGGCGAAGGAACTCGACAGGGCCACGTAGAACGGGTTCGCCAGGATCGTCTCGGCCCGCTCGGGGTTCGCGCTCGCCTCGACCACCTCGTCGAAGGTGCGCTTCATGTCCAACATCATCGCGTCCAGTCCGCCCCCGGCGCTGGTGTCGACGCCAGCCACCGGGCGCGGGGTGTTGTCCAGTTCGGACAGGCCCAGCGACTGGGCCAGCCTTCGCGCCGGGTCGATGGTCAGCACGACCACCTGCCGCCCCGCCTCGGCTGCGGCGACCGCCAACGCGGCGGCAGTCGTCGTCTTGCCCACTCCGCCCGAGCCGCAGCAGACCACCGTCTGCACGCCGAGATCAGACACCAGATCGAGCAGATCGAGTTCCACGCCCGGCACCGGCAGCCGTTGGGAGACCCTCGCCGCCGCACCTTCCCGGGCCGTCGAGTTCGTCGGGTCCTTCCGGGCACCCACCTGATCGAGACCACGGGCGCCGTGGCTGTCGCGGTGTTCCACATCGGCCGGGCCCGCAGACGAGACGACGGCCGGATCGCGGGCGGTGAGGGCGTCCGCGTTCGACTCCAGCGCGGGTGAGGTGGCTGAGACCGCCGGAGTCTGCTGGGTGGCGCCGGCCTGATCCGGAAGAGCCTCGTGCACGATGGCATCCACCAGGGCGGTGAGGGTCCGCGGATTGAGGCCGTCGAGCAGATAGGGCATGGACAGCAGCGGCAGACCGGTCTTCTTCAGGACCCCGGACAGGTCGCGCTGGAGTTGGATCCGGTTGGCGTGCTCGGTGGCCTCGTCCACCAGGGATCGCGCCAGGCGGGCGGGATCCAGACCGTCCAGCGGCCCACCCGGCTCGCTCGCGTGCGCCAGTTCGCCCGCCATCGTTGCGACGTCCATCTCGCCTCCCTCCGCGGTGCGCAGCGCCGCGAGCGTCAACACCGGTTCGCGTACCTGATTGAGGAAGATCGCTCCCGGATGCAGGCCGGCGTCGGAGAGTTCAGCGATCGCGTCGACCGCCTCGGTGACCGGCATCTCCTCGGGTAGGGCGACCAGATGCACCCGGGTACGTGGGGAGTGCATCAGCGTGGACACCTTGGCCGCCTGGTTGTGCACCGGCCCGACCCGGGCCAGCCCCGAGACCTCCGTGTTGACGTTGAGAAAGTTCGTCACCCGCCCGGTCGGCGGAGCATCCAGGACGATGGCGTCGTAGTAAGGGCGCTCGGTCGACCGATCGGACCGGCCCCGGCCTCGACCGGAGCGTCGATCGCCACCCGAGCCTGGACCCGCCGAACCCGCGGCCCAGGCGCTGTCCCGGCCCGGACGCCGACCGTCGCCGGCCGCTGCTTGACGGATCGAGTTGAGCCACTCGGGTGTGCCTGCGGCCCAGCCTGCCCTGGCCCATTCGGCGCTCGCCGGCCCGGCGGGACCGTTCGACCAGGGATCGCCCGTGCCGGGGTCAGGCCGGTCGAGGGCGTCGTAGACCTTGCCGGTGATCAGCACGTCCCGCAGGCCGGGTGCGATCGAGGCGGCGAAATCGACCGCGCCGGCCTTCTCCGCGATCCGCCCGGCCAGGCCCAGCCGGTAGTACCGCTCGAGGTACTCCTGCATCGCCGCACGGGGGTCGAGGGCCACCGCACTGAGCCGGCCGCCGCCGGGAAAGTGCGCCACCAACCGCTCCTGGGCGTCCAGGGCCTGCACTCCCAGCAAGGCTTCGGTGCCGTGCCGTTGCTCCACCTCGGCGAGCAAGACCCGAAGTCCCGCATCTGCCAAGGCCACCGCCAGGGCCGTCGCGACAGCCGTCTTGCCGGTTCCGCCCTTGCCGCTCACCACATGCAGGCCGTGCAGCGGGTCGAGTGGGCGCGTCACTGGTTCTCCTACATCAAGCGCGGGTGGGGTACCGGGGGGGCTGGCGGTGTGGTCGTGGTGGAGGGTCCCAGCCTAGGCTGAGCCCCATGACCGCGTGGGAGTACTCGACAGTGCCGTTGATCGTTCATGCGACCAAGCAGATCCTCGACCAATGGGGTGAGGACGGCTGGGAGCTGGTCCAAGTCGTCCCGGGGCCGGACGGAAACGGCCTGGTCGCCTATCTCAAGCGTCCCAAGGCCTGACCGTGGGCCGGATCGTCGACCGAATCGAAGAACTCGGCCTTGCGCTTCCCCCGGTGCCGGCCCCGGCCGGCTCGTACCTGCCTGCGCTCAGATCCGGTTCGTACGTGTACACCTCGGGTCAGATCCCGATGCGGGACGGGGCCCCGCTGGCGGTGGGCAAGGTCGGGTCACAGGTCACCCAGCAGACCGCCACCGAACTGGCGGCCACCTGCGTGCTCAACGGGTTGGCCGCGGTGAGCAGCGTCGCCGACCTCGACTCCATCGTGCGGGTAGTCAAGGTGGTCGGCTTCGTGGCCAGCGACCCCGAGTTCACGGCGCAGCCGGCCGTGCTCAACGGTGCCAGCGACCTGCTGGCGCAGATCTTCGGGCCGGCTGGCCAGCACGTGCGCAGCGCGGTAGGTGTGGCCGTGCTGCCCTTGAACGTGCCTGTCGAGGTCGAGTTGGTCGTCGAGGTGCGTGCCGAGCCGGACGAGCACAGCACCTCCTGAACGGAGGCTGCGCTGCCCTAGCCACTCCAACCACGATGGCTCGGCGGAGTCCACTGGCTCGGGTGTGCGGTCGCCGTTCGGCGAGTTGCCCTGCCCGGCGAGTTGCCCTGCCTGCGGGCCGGGCTGTTAATCCCGTCCCAGGCCCATGTGAGTGAGATCGGGTGGCGGTAGGGGTGAGCGCCTCGGGTGTGATCCCGCGTCGGGCATCACGACCGAGTCCGGTACATCGCACAATTTCTGTGGGGGATGCGGGCAGCTACGGGCGACTTGCTCCGGCGTGTCGACGACTGTGCGGACCTCGCGGCCGACCTCCCCCTGACAGCGTGGCCAGGTTGTTATCAACTCCTTACCGTCCAGAGGCCCCTTGCCGTTAGAACTGCCGCGGTATTTCTGGCAGTGTGTGCGCGCAGTTCGACTGTGAGGACCATCACAGTCGTGTGCGCGGAGGCGTCGCCCGGTTTCATCGACCTGGCGGCGTGCGCGCTGAGTCCGACACGGGCGTAGACGAGGAGGGCCGATGAAAGGCCGAAAGATCAGGGGGTCGACCCCCCGGCGCAAGGCCGCGATGGTTGCGGTCGCCGCGATGGTGACATCGCTGGCCGCCGCATGTTCCAGCGGCAACGACGGCGAAGTGATCATCAACCTGTACGGCGGTGCGGCCGCCTCCGGGTTCGACTCGATCATCGCCGACTGCAATGCCGAGGCCAACGGCCGTTACACGATCGTCGGGAACCTGCTGCCGAGCACCGCTGACGGCCAGCGTGAGCAGATGGTCCGCCGCCTTGCGGCGGGCGACTCGTCGATGGACCTGCTGGGCATGGACGTGGTGTGGACCGCCGAGTTCGCCGAGGCCGGCTGGATCCATGAGCTCACTCCCGAGCAGGTCGCCCAGGCCAACGAGGACACCCTCCAGGCCACCATCGACTCGACGCTGTGGCCGGACAAGGACGGCAACGTCAAGCAGTACGGCATTCCCAAGCACACCAACGTGCAGATCCTCTGGTACCGCAAGGACCTGGTGCCGACTCCTCCCGCGACCTGGGAGGAAATGATGTCCATGGCCGAGCAGCTCAAGGCTGAGGGCAAGCCGCACGAGATCGGGCTCACCGCAGCCCAGTACGAGGGTTACGTCGTGAACGTCAACACCTTCGTCAACGGCTTTGGCGGTTCGCTGGTCAACGAGGACTCCACCAAGGCAACGGTCACTGACGGCGATGGCGCACTCCAGGCCCTGGACCTGCTGAACACGCTGGCCAACAGCGGCCTGACCAGCGCCTCGCTGTCCAACGACACCGAGACCGAGATCTTCGCCGAACTCCAGAACGACAAGTCGGCCTTCTCCATCAACTGGCCGTACGTCGGCTCGGCGATGAACACCGCAAACCCCGAGATGGCTGAGAAGCTCGGCTTCGCCATCTACCCGTCCTTCGTCGCGGGGCAGCCGGTCCGGGTGACCACCGGTGGCATGAACTACGCCATCAGCAAGTTCTCCGAGCACCCGGATGAGACCTTCGAAGCGGCCATGTGCCTGCGCAACCCGGCCCACCAGTTGGAGACCTCGCTCGAGGCCGGAGACCCGCCGGTGCTGGAGTCGATCTACCAGGAGCCGGAGTTCCGTGAGGGTTACCCGATGGGCGATGTCATGCTCGAGGAACTGCAGACCGCCGTTCCCCGGCCCATCTCACCGCTCTACCAGAACATCTCGACGATCATCTCCACCACGCTGAGCCCACCCCGGGACATCAACCCCGAGGCCTCGGCGCAGGAGCTGAACGATCAGATCCAGAACGCCATCGACGGTAAGGGGATCCTGCCATGAGCGTCGTGCAGGAGGAGATCGCCTCCGCTGAAGAACAGCAAGCGATCGCCAATCAGCGCTACTCGGAGGGCAAGCGCGCCGAGCGTCGCCTGGGACTGATGCTGTGTGCCCCGGCCATCATCATCATGTTGGCGGTCACGGCGTACCCGATCGTCTACGCCTTCTGGTTGTCCCTGCAGCGGGCCGACCTGCGGACCCCGGACGCCAACCAGTTCGTCTGGTTCGACAACTACGTCACCGTGCTCAGTTCCGGGATCTGGTGGCAGGCCTTCTGGGTCACCTCGTTCATGACCTTCTTCGGGGTGATCTTCGAGCTCATCCTCGGCATGGCGCTGGCGATCATCATGCACCGCACCATCGTCGGACGCGGCCTGGTGCGGACCTCGGCGCTGGTGCCCTACGCGATCGTCACCGTGGTGGCGGCCTTCTCCTGGCGGTTCGCCTGGACCCAGGGCTTGGGCTACCTGGCCGGCCCGGACAGCGCACCGCTGACCCAGTACTGGCCGTCGGTGTGGATCATCATCCTTGCCGAGGTGTGGAAGACGGTGCCGTTCATGGCGCTGCTGCTCATGGCCGGTCTCGCCCTGGTGCCGGAGGACCTGCTCAAGGCCGCAGCTCTCGACGGTGCGTCGGCGATCCAGCGGTTCCGGCTCATCACCATCCCGCTGATCAAGCCCTCGATCCTCGTCGCGGTGCTCTTCCGAACCCTCGACGCGTTCCGTATCTTCGACAACATCTTCGTTCTCACCCAAGGTGCGAACAAGACCTCCTCGGTCTCGATGTTGGGTTACTCCAACCTCATCAAGGGGTTGAACCTGGGGATCGGCTCGACGATCTCGGTGCTCATCTTCATCACCATCGCGATCATCGCGTTCATCTTCATCAAGCTGTTCGGGGCCGCGGCTCCCGGCTCGGACGCGGGGAAGAGGTAATCACCCATGACTGAGAACACCCCAGCCCAGAAGGCCAAGTGGTGGGCGATCAACATCGTCGTCCTGCTCTACGCCTTCATCCCGGTCTTCTGGATCATCTCGCTGTCGTTGAAGTCCAAGGCGTCGCTCAACGACGGCCGGTACTTCCCGGTCGACCCGAGCTTCGAGAACTACACCGCGATCTTCCAGACCGACGACTTCACCCGGGCGTTGATCAACTCGATCGGCATCTGCATCATCGCCACGATCATCGCCCTGGTCTTCGGCACCATGGCCGCCTACGCCATCGCCCGCCTGGACTTCCCCGGTAAGCAGGCCATCGTCGGTGTGTCGCTGCTCATCTCGATGTTCCCCCAGATCGCGCTGGTGACACCGCTGTTCAAGATCGAGACCACGATCGGCATCTTCGACACGTGGCTCGGCCTGATCATTCCTTACGTCACCTTCGCGCTCCCGCTGGCGATCTACACCCTCGCCTCGTTCTTCCGGGAGATTCCGTGGGACCTGGAGAAGGCCGCCAAGATGGACGGGGCCACGCCCTTCCAGGCGTTCCGGCTGGTGATCACCCCGCTGGCGATGCCCGGTGTGTTCACCACCGCGATCCTGGTCTTCATCGCCTGCTGGAACGACTTCCTGTTCGCCCTGTCGCTCACCTCGACTTCGGCGTCCCGGACGGTTCCCGCCGCCATGTCGTACTTCCAGGGTGCGACCACCTACGAGCAGCCGACCGGCCCGATCGCGGCGGCCGCCGTGGTCATCACCGTCCCGGTTGTCATCGTCGTCCTTCTCTTCCAGCGCCGGATCGTCGCCGGCCTTACCAACGGTGCCGTCAAGGGCTGACGCCCTCCGGTTCGACTAGGAGCGAAACACACAATGGCTGAAATTCACTTCGAGCACATCGACAAGCGCTACCAGGACGGCTTCCACGCCGTGAAGGACTTCAACATGGACATCAACGACGGGGAGTTCATCATCCTCGTCGGGCCGTCCGGTTGCGGGAAGTCCACGACGCTCAACATGGTGGCGGGCCTGGAGGACATCACCTCCGGCAAGCTCATCATCGGCGGCAAGGTGATCAACGACGTGGCCCCCAAGGACCGTGACATCGCGATGGTGTTCCAGTCCTACGCGCTGTACCCGCACATGAGCGTGGCCGAGAACATGGGATTCCCGCTCAAGCTCGCCGGCGTCAACAAGACCGAGATCGACAAGAAGGTCAAGGAAGCCGCGGTGATGCTCGAGCTCACCCAGCACCTGGAGCGCAAGCCGTCCAACCTCTCCGGTGGTCAGCGTCAGCGTGTGGCGATGGGTCGGGCCATCGTCCGCTCGCCGAAGGCCTTCCTGATGGACGAGCCGCTGTCGAACCTGGACGCCAAGTTGCGCGTGCAGATGCGTACCCAGGTCTCCAAGATCCAGAAGAGCCTGGGCACCACCACCCTCTACGTCACCCACGACCAGACCGAGGCGATGACCCTCGGCGACCGGGTCGTGGTGATGAAGAGCGGCATCGTCCAGCAGGCCGGCTCGCCGACCTACCTGTACGAGCACCCGTCCAACCTGTTCGTGGCCGGCTTCATCGGCAGCCCGTCGATGAACTTCCTGCCGGGCACGATCGGCAATGGCACCGTCACCACTCCGCTCGGCGAGGCGCCCTTGCCGGACGCACTCCGCCAGGCGCTCGAGCGGCGTAACGGCGGCAGGGATGTCATCGTCGGTATCCGTCCCGAGCACTTCGAGGACGCCTCACTGGCTGGTGACAAGCCGGGTGGCACCTTCCGCACCAAGGTCGACATCGTCGAAGCGATGGGCTCGGACGTCTTCGCGTACTTCAGCGTCACCGGAGAAGGCGCCTCCTCGGCTCAGCTGGACGAGTTGGCCAAGGACGCCGGGAACGACATGCACGGCGACGGCATCGCGCTCACCGCACGTCTGGATGCCTCCAGCCACGTCAAGATGGGCGACACCGCCACCCTCTGGTACGACAGTTCCAAGATGTCGCTCTTCGACCCGAACACCGGCGAGAACCTCGTGCCGGTCGAGGTCGGGGTGCCCTCCCGGGCGAGCCTGAGCAAGTGACGAGCCTGAGCAAGTGAACCGAGTAGGGCGCGTGCTGACCGGCTAGACCGGCTCAGCGGCGCAGCATCGAAGGGGGCGGTGGCCATCGGCCACCGCCTCCTTCGCTGTTCCGGTTCCGTGGTTCGGTTGTCCGGGTTATCGGTTCCTCGCAGTGCCCGGGTCGAACGCCGGGCAGCCCGGTGGCTCACCCCCGAGGGCGGCTACTCCGAACGGGAGTCTTCGGGTGCGGTGTCGGGAGAGCGCAGCACCAGATCCTTGATGTCGGTGTTGAGCATGTCCATGACATTGCCCGAGAGCAGTTCGCGCTGAGCGCGACGCCGGTGCTTGTCCCGCAGCACGGTGATGACCTCGTCGTTCCAGATGTGGTCCAGGAATGCCCGGTATCGATCTCCGGCGACTCGCATGTACGCGTCCCCGTCGGTTTCGTCGCGCTGCCGGAGCCCGCCGGCGTCGATCATGTCCAGCACCGGGGTGAACTCCTCGTCGTACCAGCGAGAGGCTGCGGTGGCCCGATCCATCACCTGCTGCTCGGCGAACATCGTCCGGGCCGCCCAGGCCTCGATCATCTCGGCCAGGAAGGGATAGCCCTCGGCGTCGGTGAGCTGGACGGTGACCCGCTTGGACTTGCGCAGCGGCACCCGTTGCAGCATGGCCCGGCGCAGTTCCTTCGGGCTCAGGTCGGTGCGGCGGTTCACCCCGCTGGGTTCGGCCAGGGTGACCACCCGGGTCACGTCCGCATCGATCACCGGGACGTCGAGAGCCCGGCACACCGAGACCCGGTGGTGACCGTCCCGGACGAAGTACATGTCGCCCACCTGATAGACGTCGATCGGTGGGAAGTCCTGCCCGGTGCGCACGGCCAAGGCGAGCCGCTCCCAACGTTGCCGGCTGCGGCCGGAGGTGGGCCGGAACTTCGGGTCGAAGTCCCGCACCTTGTCCACCGAGCCGACGATCCGGTCCACCTCGATCGTCCGGATGCCCAGGGGCTGCTCGCTGACCCGTCCGAGCGCCTGGACCACCTCGTCGAAGGGCAGCGACTGGGAACTGTCGCTGCCATGTCCCCGCATCCGGTGGCTGAGGTTCGACAGCATCTGCTGACGCCGAACCCGGATGAAGTCGGCTTCGGCGTCCATGCGTGGGGAGCCGGAATCTCGGGCAGCCACGGGCAACCTCCTCGGTTGGTGTCAGAACTGCTCACCCGCCGGCCGGCGAGCGCGGCTCAGGACGCCGAGGACAACTCGGTCGCCCGGTCGAACTCGATGATCCGGAACGGGATGATGTTGCGAATGGTGGTGGTGCCGACCTGCCGGTCGGGCATCGACCGTCCGTGCGGATGGATGTGCCCGTGCAGGTGCAGCGTGGGCTGGACGGCGTCCAGCACCGTGTGCAGGGCATCGATGCCCACATGTGGGCGGTCGTCATCGTCGCCCACCCCACGCGGCGGTGCGTGAGTGAGAAGGAGATCCACGGGGGCGGGCGTCTTGCGGTCCAATCTGCGCACCTTGCGCATGAGTTTGGCTGCCCGCCGGTGGTATTCGCGTTGAGTGTACTGGTGCGGTCCGGAACGGTATCGGACGCAACCGCCGAGTCCCGCCACCCGCAGGCCTGCGACATCGGTCACATCCACATCGAGGTTGGTCGCGCCGTGGGGCCGGGGGGAGTCCACCAGCACGCCCGCGTGGAACCAGGCCCCTGACCGGGACTGGCGACCCGGCGAGATGGACGGGTCATGGTTGCCGGGCACGAAGACCATCGGGCAGTCGACGCTGTTGGCGATGAGTTCGAGATAACTCCACGGCAGGTCGCCACAGCCCACGACCAAGTCGGGGCGGTACGACTGGATGCGCGCCGGGGTCAGATTGTAGGCAACCTCATCCGCCACGGCGAGGATTCGGACCATACCCTCCAGGCTACTCGCGAGCCTGCGGCCGAGCGGGAAACGGCGACCGACCGGCACCGCCCCAGGCGGCCCGCCATGGGGTGTTCCATCGCTCACGCCCCGCGTCAACCTCTCCCCGGTCCGGGGCTGAAGGGTCAGGGCTGGCGGGGCAGCACCCTGGTGAGATCCGCGGAACGAACGTCGGTGACCCGGGATTCGGACGTGGGCAGGGACGACATGCCCTCCAGCAGGTCCAGGAGGGCGTCACTGAAACTGACCGAGGCCAAACGCATCGTCAGGGCCACCGTCTCATTGTCCATGCCGTCCAAGTCGGCGATCTCGGTACGCAACCGGGTGGCCGTGTTGTGCGCCGCTCTAGAGGCGATCAGCACCACCCGGTACACGGTCTGGATGTCCACCCCCTTGGCGATCAGCGCCCCAGCGACCCCGAGTCCGCCCGAACTGGCGACGAGCTCGCCGTCCTTGAGGTGCACCACCCCCGCCTCGACGAGTTCGCTCATCGCCGAGGGGTTGCGCGAGCGCAGCATCTCCACGCTGAGATCTCCGACGGGTACCCGCACCCGCGAGGTGCCCGGGGTGGCTTCCTGGGCGATCCGAGCCAGCTCATGTTCGTGTGCTCCGCGGGCGATGAGGTCCTCGATGACGCGCAGCGAGAGTCCGCGGCTGTGCAGGGTGCGGATCAGCCTCAGTCTGGTGACATGTTCCCAGCTGTACATCAGTCGACGTCCGTTGCGCCGGGCCGCCGGCAGCATCCGGCGCTGTTGGTAGGCGCGCACGTTCCGTGCGGTCATCCCGGCCAGCGCGGCGACCTCCTCGATGGTGAGTTCGCGGCTGTCCTGCGAACCTCGCCCAAGGGAGCGTCCACCGGCGGGCTCGCCCGTGGGCTGCCCGTGCCGGAGGTTCACCTCGGTGGACTCGTCATGCCTCGAGCTCACTGGAACTACCTCCCACACGAGCCCCGAATGCCCGTTTGTGACCCTTTTCGCCTAATGCGCTCACTGCCAGATTGAGTATGGCGAACTCTGCGTCCGGGCGACACCGCCGCCCGCCGTCCGATGTCACCTTTTCTGGCGGTTCGGGGCACTTCGTTCCGCAAATCCTCCGAAAGGCTGACGACCACGGGTGGACTTGCTGACGACCTTGTCCCTCCTTGGTTGTATCACCTTGACTGCCCACCTTCGGACACTTTGGTCTGGATACCCCGTTCGGCGGCACCGGTCTTCCGGTCCGGTGAAGCCGGATGTGTGGCATGTGGTCGATCTGCTGCGGCCAGGTCCATGGCCTCGGTTGGGCGCCGCGGAGTCGGCCGCGCGCCTCTGTCGGGCCGGGCGACCGCCGCAGCGCGCGGCAGCCGGAACGGGCAGCCAAACCGGCCGCGGTCTGCCACCTGGGAGCAAGCCGAACTCCCGAGTCTCATGGCCGATGCTCCCGCCGTCGAAGTTCCTGACTGGCCGTCGGCATGTGCCGGACCGGCTCGGTCGCCGTGCCCACCAGCCCGGCCCACGCGCTGGCTGGTGACACCGCGTGGTCGCCTCCGGTTCGGTTCCACGGGGCGTTCCCGGCCGCCTCACGCTCGGCTGAGTCCACCCGGCAGGCCCGGCACCTCCCGCAGGGCTGCCCCGCAGGCCGGGCCCTGGCTACGCTGCGTGTATGCGGTGGCCGGTGGACGCGAAGATGGACAGCCAGGCCCGACGCTGGTGGGCGCTGCCAGAACCTCGGCCGGTGGTGCCGTCCAGACCGGCCGCCACCGTCCTGCTGGTTGCTCCCGCCGTGGAGGGCGACAGTGCCGATCGGGACGGGAACGCACCCTCGCCGCGGTCCGCCACGGCTGGGCTGCAAGTCTTCATGCAGCAGCGCCTCGACGCGATGGCTTTCGCCCCCGGAGCGTTGGTCTTCCCCGGCGGTGGTCGCGAACCTCATGACATCGACATCACCCATACGGCCCTGCGTGAACTCTATGAGGAATGTGGCCTGCTCCTGGCCACCGATGACCGAGGCCTCTTCCCGGATACCACCGCCCCGCAGTGGCAGGCCCGTTTCGCAGCGCCGGGGGAGGCTGCGCAGTCCGGTGGGACCCAAGCGCGCTTGAGCATCGAGGAACTGGCCGCGGCAGCCGGGCTCACCCTGCGGACCGACCTGTTGCGGCCGTGGGCGCGATGGGTGACCCCCCGGCACATTCCGCGCCGCTTCGATACCTGGTTCTTTGTGGTCGTGCTGCCCGATGTCCAACTACCCGGCGGTGCCGCACCCCGGCACCTGGATGCCGAGGCCGTTCGGTCCGTCTGGGTGGACCCGGCGGATGTACTGGCAGATGCGGACGCTCCATTGCTGCCCCCGACCCGGATGACGCTGGAGGAACTGGCGCGCATCGCCACCGTGGCCGAGCTGGAGGCGGCGCTGGCCAAGCCCCGGTCACTGGTCCCGCAGTTGACCGAGCTGGTCGAGATCGACGGCCGGCTGTTCATGCAGGGGCCCGAGCCGGACCTGCCTACGGTTGAGGCGGTTCGGCCGGGCTCTCCGGCCAGCCCTGCCACCGACGATCCGGCGGTACCCACGTCGTGCTCGGGCCGCACTGCCGGCCGGGAGGCACGATGAGTACCGGGGGACTGCGGGCCCCCGGCCCATGGAGCGGTGGTGAGCTGGCCGCCGGGGTGCATTGCCTGCTGGCGCCGAATCCCTCGCCGATGACCTTGGACGGGACGAACACCTGGTTGATCGTCGGCCCCCAGACCCTGGTGATCGATCCGGGCCCTGCCCACGAGGGGCACCTGCGCTCGGTCGTCGAGACGGTGCAGCGCCTGGGCAGCCGAGTCGGCCAGATCTGGCTGACCCATGCACACCTCGACCACAGCGAGGGGGCGGCCCGGCTCGCCGAACTCACCGGCAGCGGGGTGCGCGCCCTCGATCCGGCCCAGCGGCTCGGCGACGAGGGCCTCGGCGAGGGCGACGTCCTCGACCTGGGTGGTGCCGAGCTCCGGGTGCTGGCCACCCCCGGTCACACCAGTGACTCCCTGACCTTCCTGCTGGTCACCCAGGACACCCGTGCCCTGCTCACCGGAGACACCGTGCTGGGACGCGGCACCACGGTGGTGGCCCATCCGGATGGCAAGCTAGGCCCCTATCTGGACTCGTTGACGCGGCTGCACGACCTTGTCGAACACGGTGAGGCCGAGCGGATCCTGCCCGGTCACGGGCCGGCACTGGATGATGCCGCGCAGGTGCTCGGCTACTACCGCGCCCATCGACACGAGCGGCTGGAACAGGTCCGTCAAGCCGTCGAGGCCGGTGCGCGGGGAGTTGACGACGTGGTGGCGACCGTTTACGCCGATGTCCCGAGGTCCGTGTGGCCGGCTGCGGCGATGAGCGTGCAGGCGCAGTTGGAGTATCTGCAGTCCGAGCACCCACGGCTGGGCTGCTGAGCCGGGCTGGGGAGAGGGCTCAGGCAGTGCGCCGGTCGAAGGCGGGAGTCAGCGCGAGCGACGCTGCAGCCGCTCGACGTCCAACAGGCACACCGCTCGGGCCTCGAGGCGGATCCAGCCTCTGGTGGCGAAGTCGGCCAGCGCCTTGTTGACCGTCTCGCGCGAGGCGCCGACCAGTTGGGCCAACTCTTCCTGGGTGAGTTCGTGCGCGACCAGGATGCCCTGATCGGTCTGACGGCCGAAGCGCCGGGACAGGTCGAGCAGGGCCTTGGCCACCCGGCCGGGGACGTCCGAGAAGACCATGTCCGCGAGCGTGTCGTTGGTGCGACGGAGCCGGCGCGCCAGGGCCTGCAACAGCGGCCTGGCCACCTCCGGACGCTCGGTGAGCACGTGCAGCAGGTCGGAGTGCCCCAAACCCAGCAGCGTGGTGTCCGAGACCGCCGTCGCGGTGAGGCTGCGCGGGCCCGGGTCGAACAGGGAAAGCTCGCCGAGCATCTCGCCGGGGCCGAGCACGGTGACCAGGTTCTCCCGGCCGTCGGGGGAGGTGCGGCCCAACTTGACCTTGCCGGTCACCACGACGTAGAGCCGGTCACCGGCCTCTCCCTCGTGGAAGAGCACGCGGCTACGCGGCACATCGACGGGAGTCATGCTGTCGATGAGGGTTGAGGCGGTCTGCGCATCCAGCCCGACGAACAGGGGGGCTTGGCGCACGACGTCGATGTCCACGAGGTCTCCCGGTCGTTTCGGCACCCCGAACCGCAGCGCGCGGCCGGGCCTGTAGGCAGGCACCATCGCACAGTCTGGCACCACGGTGTGGCCTGCGCCAGCGCGCGTTTGCCACGGCGGAACGTCGCACTGCGGCGCCGGGGCACGGCACGCCGACGGCCCGACTGGCTTGTCCGCGTGGCGTCTGGGACGGGCGGCACCCGCAGGGCTTGGTCGCGGGCGGCGGCGGCCGCGTCCGCCTGGCGACCGGTCCCGCGTCCTGAGGACGTGAGTGACACTCGGTGCGACGCGCGTGACCCCTCGCCAGGGCGACACAAAGGCTCGGGCCCGGCCATCGGGCTGCGATGCTCGCCCTGGAGCTCTCAGCCGCCACGGCTACTCTTCGTGACATGTCTGAGCCTGCTTCCAGTCGGCTGGCGCTGGTCCGCCGCGCCCGCCGGATCAACCGGCTCCTGGCCGAGCGTTACCCCGACGCGCACTGCGAACTCGACTTCACCTCGCCGTGGCAACTCCTGATCGCCACGGTGCTCTCGGCGCAGACCACCGACGTGCGGGTGAACGAGGTGACGCCGGTGCTCTTCACCGCCTATCCCGACCCGCCGTCCTTGGCCGGCGCCTCGCCGGAGGCGGTGGAGGAGATCGTCCGGCCCACCGGTTTCTTCCGGGCCAAGACGAGGTCGATCATCCGCCTGGCCGCCGCGGTGGTGGAGCGGTACGACTCACAGGTCCCCGGCACCCTGGGTGAGCTGGTCACCCTGCCCGGGGTGGGTCGCAAGACCGCCAATGTGGTGCTCGGCGATGCCTTCGGCGTACCCGGCATCACCGTGGACACCCACTTCGGCCGACTTGCCCGGCGGTTCGGCTGGACCGAGTCGCAAGACCCGGACGAGGTGGAGAAGGACGTCGCGGCGCTCTTCCCGAAGAAGGACTGGACCCCACTGAGCCACCGGGTGATCTGGCATGGACGCCGTACCTGCCACGCCCGGCGTCCCGCGTGTGGGGCCTGCACGCTGACGCGGGTCTGCCCGTCCTACGGGATCGGCGAGACCGATCCGGCCAAGGCCGCTCAGCTGCTTCGGTACGAACTCGACCCCCGCCGGGCTGAGGCCCGGGCGTGACCGGATCCCCGGCGTGGGCTCCGCGGCTGCGAGCCCTGACCCGCACCGCCCGCGCTCAGGATCTCTCCCGCTTTCTGCCCGTCGGGGATGAACAGGCCGCCGCCGTCCTGATCCTGTTCTCGGCCGGAGCAGACGGGGAAGGCGACGTGCTGCTCCTCGAGCGGGCGCCGACCTTGCGTAAGCACGCAGGCCAGGTGTCCTTCCCCGGCGGATCCATCGACCCGGGCGAGACGGTCACCGAGGCAGCCCTGCGCGAGGCCCGCGAAGAGACCGGGCTCGACCCGTCCACGGTGCTGGTGTGGGGTGAACTGCCGGCGGTGCAACTGCCGGTGACGAACTTCGCCGTGCATCCGGTGCTGGCGTGGTGGCCGGAGCCCGGCCCGCTGCACGATCCCGACCCGGGCGAGACCAGGCGCGTCGTCCGGGTGGCGATTCCCGAGCTCGTCGACCCCCGCAATCGCTTCTCCACCGCGCTGCGGATCGGTATCCGGGGCCCTGCTTTCGCAGCCGGCGGGCTGTTCATCTGGGGTTTCACCGCGTCGCTGTTGTCCAACCTGCTAGATTTGGCCGGGTTGTCCCGCCCGTGGGATCCCTCGGTGATCCGAGAGGTGCCGCCCGAGCAGTTGCGCTGATCCGCCGGGCACCGCGCGGCCGGACGGCGCTCGCCCTCAGAGCCGGGCCAGCCAGTCGCCGAGCAGGACGTTTACGGCGTCCGGACTCTCCTCGGCGAGAAAGTGACCACCATCCAGCGCGTGCCACTCGTAGGGTCCGGACACCCACTGCTGGGACCCGAGCGCGTGCCGCAGTGGAATGTGCGGGTCATGACGTCCGTGCAATTGCAGTACCGGCACGGCGACCCGGCGGCGCAGGGCGGCGGTGAACCGGCGGCCGTCGGCGCGCACCCGCGAACGCATCGCCCAGCGGTAGTACTCCATCGAGCAGTGCGCGCTGGCGGGTATCCGCATCGCCTCGCGATATCGGTCGACGCTCTGCGCGTCCGGCCAACCGGGGGTCGCGGACCACTCCCGCAGGACCTGCTCGACGAGGTCGCCGTCGGCGATCCGGCGTTCTGGCGCCATCGGCACCTGGAAGAAGACCGTGCGTTGCAAGCCCCGGGCCTGGCGAGGATCGATCGCGGCCAGCATCGTGCGCAATGGATGGGCGGTGCCGACCACGGCGATCGCCCGGCAGGTGCGCGGGTGCAGGGTCGGCATCGCCCAGGCGATCCAGCCGCCCCACGAATGCCCCACCAGGACGGCATCCTGGGCACCCAGGCTGCGGATCACCCCGTCCACGTCCGCGGCCAGGGTGAAGGTGTCGTACCCGCGCGGGGGTTTGTCGCTGCCACCAAAACCGCGCAGATCCATGGCGGCGACGCGATGGCCGGCGGCGGCCAGCGTGACCAACTGATGGCGCCACGCCCACCAGAATTGCGGGAAGCCATGCAGGAACAGCACCAACGGGCCGTCCGTCGGCCCGGCCTCGACCAGATGGAACCGCGAGCCTCCGGCGCTGACGTGGCGATGCCGCCACCGGCCGGGAATCTCGACGACCGCCGCGGCGTCGGGTGGGGTGCCGGGCCGGCGAGCCGACCGCACCGGCGAAGAGCCGCGCTTCACTCCTCGTGCTTCGCCGCTGCCTTGACCTGCTCGATCGACTGCTTCGTGGTGTCGATCGCCTGCTGAGGCCCGGCGATATTGGACAGCCGGCCCTTGCCCACCAGGGCGAGGATGCCGGCCAGCACGAAGAGCACGAGGGTGACGATGCCGAACGCCGCCCAGTAGCTCAGCCCGGCGGCCGCCAGGGCGAAACCGGCGGTGATACACAGCAACACGAAGCCGACCAGGCCGAGCACGCCGGCTCCGGCGAGCAGCCCGGCGCCGATGCCGCCTCGCTTGGCGTCCTCGCGCAACTCGGCCTTGGCCAATGCGATCTCGGCCCGGACCAGCCCGGTGATGTCGGAGTTGATGTCCGCCACGAGCTGGCCGATGGTGCGCTCGTCGCGGATGTCGACGGTGACCGGCGCGGTGCCGGTGGCCTTGTCGAGGTTGGCCATGACGGTGCCCTCCAAGTCTGGTCGACCGGGCACACGTGCCCCAGTCGGCGCTTCCGAGTACCCGAGCGCTCTGCGAGTGCGGGTATCTCGGACTATAGGCGCAGGCCCCCATGCCCGCAGTTCGAGCGGCGGCCGTGTGCAGCCACCGTCGACGAATCGTGATCGGACCTCTATCAACCTCTCGGCGCCAGACTGGCCCAGGCGAGACCGGGGCCAGTACGGTGGCGGCTCAAGCGTGGTGTGACCGGCGTCGTCGAAGGACGGCGCCGATTTCGCACTCGATTGACCGCGACGACGACAGTTGTGGGCGACGAGGCCCAGCAGGCTGGCACGCAGGAGGCAGCCAGCCACCGCACAACTGGCAACTGCAGGGCACAGGCACACAACGGATCGGCAGGCAGGGGAGCAGGATGAGGCGGACGCAGCGTCACCGTCCTGACCCGGCCTGCCGTGCGTGCCGGCCCGCGGGGGCGCCCAGCCTCGCGCCGGTGGTGAGCGCTTCGTGATGCTCCTGGTCATCGGGATCCACGTGCTGCTCACCGTCGTGACGGCGGCGCTGGCCGAACGGGTCGGGCCGAAGATCTTCCTGGTCGCCGCGCTCGGACCGGTCAGCGGTGTCGTGCTGCTGGCCCTGAGCGCCCACGACGTGCTCTCCGGTCACGCTTGGAGCCAGTCGTACCGTTGGGTGCCGGGGATCAGCCTCGAGATCGGCCTTCGGCTCGATCCGCTCTCCTGGCTGATGCTCGTGCTGGTCAGCGGCGTGGGCACGATGATCTTCGTCTTCACCGCCTGGTATGCCCACCGGGACGAGACCCTCACCCGGTTCGTGTCCACCCTCACCGCCTTCGCCGGGGCGATGGTCGGCCTGGTCCTGTCGGACAACGTCCTCTCGCTCTACCTCTTCTGGGAACTCACCTCCATCACGTCCTTCCTGCTGGTCGGCTTGAACACCACCGACCCGGTCTCCCGGCGCGCAGCCATGCAGGCCCTGCTCATCACCATGATGGGCGGCCTGTCGATGCTGCTGGGTCTGGTCATGCTGTCCACCGTCGCCGGCACCTGGCGACTCTCGGAGTTGCTGGCCGCACCACCCGAGGCCACACCGGTGGTGCAGGCGGGGTTGGCGCTCGTGCTGGTCGGCGCGCTCACCAAGTCCGCGCAGGCGCCCTTCCATATCTGGCTGCCCGGGGCGATGGCCGCACCGACCCCCGTGTCCGCGTATCTGCATGCTGCGGCCATGGTCAAGGCCGGCATCTACCTCATCGCGCGGTTCTCGCCGACCTTCGCCGAGGACATCACCTGGTGGCGTCCGGTGCTGGTCGCGGCCGGGGTCACCACGATGCTCCTGGGTGGCTGGCGGGCGCTGCGCCAGCACGACCTGAAACGGCTGCTGGCCTTCTCCACCGTCTCCCAACTCGGCTTCCTCACTATCGTCGCGGGATGGGGAAGCGAGGCCTCCCAGGCCGCGCTCGCCCTGCTGCTGCTGACCCACGGGTTCGCCAAGGCCGCACTCTTCTGCTCGCTCGGGGCGGTGGACCACCAGGCGCACACCCGCGACCTGCACCGGCTCAGCGGCATGGGCCGGCGGATGCCCGTACTAGCCGGGGCCGCCTGGGTGGCTGCCCTGTCGATGGCAGGCATCCCACCGCTGCTGGGCTTTGTCGCCAAGGAGGAGGTCCTGGGCCTGCTCGTCGAGGAGGGCGCCGGGCTGGCCACCGCCGCTCTGGTGGGCGTCGTGCTCGGCAGTGCCATGACCCTGGCCTACGGTCTGCGCTATTGCTGGGGCGCGTTCGCCACCAAGAACCTGCCCGACGGCGATCCGGACCACTCCACCGACCAGATTCGCGGCGTGGACGTGCGTCGGCCCTCATCGGGAATGGTGGCGCCGATCACCGTCCTCAGCCTGTTCTCGCTCGGCCTGGGGCTGCGTCCGGCCACTCTCGACCATCTCGTCGCGGCGGTCACCGGGCACGAGGAGCACCTGGCGTTGTGGCACGGGCTGAACCTGCCGCTGATGCTGTCGATGCTGATCATCGTCGCCGGATTGGCGCTGTTCGCGCTGCGTCCGCGGTTCATGCGCCTGCAGGACGGCTTCTGCGCGGTGAGTGCCCCGTTCGACGCCGACCATTGGTACGACCGGACCCTGCACCTGGTGGATCGCACCGCGGGCTTCGTCACCGGGCGCACCCAGATCGGGTCGCTGCCCTTCTACCTGGGCGTGATCGTCTTCGTGGCGGTCACCGGTCCGGGGCTGGCCCTGGTCTTCGGAACCACGCCGCTGCGGCCGTTGCCGCTGATCGACTCGCCGGCTCAGGCACCGGTGGTGCTGGTGACCATGGTCGCTGCCCTGCTCGCCTGCTTCACCCGGGTCCGGTTGACGGCCGTTCTGCTGCTGGGAGCCGTCGGCTACGGGATGGCGACCATCTACGCGCTGCACGGGGCGCCCGACCTGGCCCTGACCCAACTGCTCGTCGAGACCCTGTCGATCGTCGTCTTCCTCTTCGTCATGCGGTTGTTGCCCTACCGCTATCCCGACGCGGTTCCCGGGTCGTGGAACCGGGCCAAGGCGCTGGTCGCGATCTCGGTGGGCGTGCTGGCAACCTCCCTGGTGCTGCTGGCCAGCAACCCCTATCGCACCTCCGAGGTAGGCCCAAGCGTGGCCACCGGAATGCTCGAAGGCAGCTACACCCAGGCCCACGGCCGCAACGTCGTCAACGTCATCCTCGTCGACTTCCGTGGCCTGGACACCCTGGGCGAGGCCACGGTCGTCCTGGTCGCGGCGCTGGGAATCGCCAGCCTGGTGATGACGGCCCGGCGTCCGCCGCCCACCCCGCGCGGCGCCAAGGCGCCCCCCGGCGACGACCCCCTGCCCCGGCCCTCGACGTTGCTGCGAGTGGCCGTGCGAGTGACCTTCCACGCCACCCTGGCCACCGCCATGTACCTGCTCTTCGCCGGCCACAACAATCCCGGCGGGGGTTTCATCGCAGGCCTGGTCGCCGGCGCCGCCTTCATGCTGCGCTACCTGTCCGCGGACGTGTCGGTGGCCTCCACTCCGCTGCACCCGCGGGCCTTGCTGGCGTTGGGTCTGGTGCTGGCCTCCGGCACAGCCACCGCGCCCCTGATCACCGGCACCGACCTGCTCACCAGCACCTATGTCAGCGGTGAACTGCCCCTGCTGGGATCGGTCTCGATGAGTTCGGTGCTGATCTTCGACACCGGGGTCTTCCTCATCGTGGTGGGGATCACCCTGGTCATCCTGGACACCCTGGGTTCGCGCAAGGCCACCTCCCTGGGCGTCGTCAACGAGGACGTGAAGCTATGAGCCTGCCCGTCCTGACCTCCGCCCTCGCGCAGACCGCGGCCGTGGCCACTCCCGCCGCCGGAGAGGGATCGGCACCGGTGCACATGGCCTCTTCGGAGACCTCCGTGCTCTTCGCCGTGCTGATCGGAGTGCTCTTCGCCACCGGCGCGTACCTGCTCCTGCAGCGGGCCCTCACCCGAGTGCTGATCGGCCTGGGTCTACTCACTCACGCCGCGAATCTGCTGCTGCTCAGCGGTGGCGGGCGGGCCGGCCCGGCGCCCTTCGTCAGTGGCGAGGGGGCCCCCGAGGCGGTGGTGGATCCGCTGCCCCAGGCGATGGCCCTGACCGCCATCGTCATCTCGTTCGCCGTGACCGCGCTGCTGCTGGGACTGACCTACCGCTCGGTCGTGCTGGTGCACGACGACGCCGTCCAGGACGACCCCGAGGACCGGCGCATCCAGCATGCCGCCGAAGAGCATCACGAGGAGCCCGAGACGGAGGTGTTGCGGTGAACGCCGTCCTGCTGGCCCTGCCCATCGTGGCGCCCCTGCTGACCGCCGCGCTGACCCTGCTGATCCGCCGGATCATCGTCCACCGGGTGCTCGGCCTGGCCTGCCTGCTGCTCGTCCTCGGCGATGGAGCCGTGCTCATCTACCGCACCGACACCTTCGGTCCGGTGGTCTCCCAGGCGGGTGGCTGGCCGGCGCCGATGGGCATCACGCTGGTGGCCGACCGGCTTTCGGCATTGCTGCTGACCACGTCCGCCGCGGTGCTGTCGATCGTGCTCGTCTACGCCTGGGGGCAGATCGCCACCGAGCGCCACGATCGCGACGGCCTGCGCCCCACCCGATTGGCGTTCACCCCGATCTACCTGGTGCTGGCCTGTGGGGTGAGCTTCTCCTTCCTCACCGGGGACCTGTTCAACCTCTTCGTGGCCTTCGAGGTGATGCTGATCGCCTCGTACGTGCTGCTCACCTTCGGGGCCGGGCCGCAGGCGGTGCGGTCGGCGATGACGTACATCGTCGTCTCACTGCTCGCCTCGTCCCTGTTCGTGGCTGCGGTGGGTCTGGTCTACACGGCCACCGGCTCGGTGAATCTCGCCGACCTCAACTCCCGCCTGACCGACGTGCCGGACGGGGTGCGGGTGGCGCTGGCATTGAGCCTGATCGTTGTCTTCGGGATCAAGGCGGCCCTCTTCCCGCTCTACTTCTGGCTGCCCGACTCCTATCCGCTGACCCCGGCGCCGGTGACCGCGGTCTTCGCCGGGCTGCTCACCAAGGTGGGCGTCTACGCGATCATCCGTACCCAGACCATCGCCTTCCCGCATGACACCAATGTCACCTCCCCGGTGTTGCTCACCCTGGCCGGGGCCACCCTGCTGGTGGGCATCCTCGGATCGATCGCCCAGAACGAGATCAAGCGCATGCTTTCGTTCACCATCGTCAGCCACATCGGGTTCATGGTGATGGGCCTGGGCTTCTTCACCGCCGCCGGCCTCGCGGCGGCCACCTTCTACGTGGTGCACCACATCGTCACCCAGACCACGCTGTTCTGCGTCGAGGGTCTGATCGAACGCCGTACCGGTTCCTCGGCCCTGGACGAGATCGGAGGACTCGCGCGCAGCTGGCCCTTGCTGGGGTGGATGTTCGCCCTGCCAGCCCTGGCCCTGGCCGGGGTGCCGCCGCTGTCGGGTTTCATCGGCAAGGTCGGGCTGATCGAATCCGGCGTGGCCGGTGCCCACTGGTCGATCGTGGTGGTGGCCGTCGTCGTCTCGCTGCTCACCGTGTACGCCGTCGCCCGGGTCTGGGTGAAGGCCTTCTGGGGTGAGCCGACCGCGATCGTCGTTGACGAGGACCACGAGGACGGCCTGGAGGTCGGCACCGTGCGCACCCCGCGGCTGATGACCGGAGCCACCGCGGCAGCCGTGCTGCTCGGGCTGGCCCTGCCGGTGATCGGTGGCCCGCTGTACGCCCTATGTGCCCGGGCGGCCAGCGACCTGATGGCTCCGCAGGCCTACCTGGCGGCGGTGCTCGGTGGGTAACCTGCGCAGAGTCCTGCTGATCACCGCCTGGGTGGTGCTCATCTGGGTCGGCCTGTGGGGCGACCTGAGCGTCGCGAACGTGCTGGCCGGGTTGGCCGTCGGGGTGTTCGTCTCACTGGTGGCTCCGTTGCCGCCGACGGTGCGCCGCTATCGGCCCTCGGTGATCGGCTACGTCAGGCTCACCGTCGTGCTCTTCGTGGCCCTGGCCAAGGCCACCTGGGATGTCGCGGTCCGGGTGTTGAGCCCACACGTGCGGCTCAGCCCGGGCATCGTCGTCGTCGAGGCCGGCCTGCGGGATCCGCTGGTGCTGTCCATCGCCGCCAACGCCACGACGATGACCCCGGGCACCATCACCCTGGACGTGGTCCCCGACCGTGGCCTCCTGGTCGTCCACGCGCTGGTGGTGTCCGACGACAAGGACGTCGAGCAGGTGCGGGCAGACGTGATGCGCTTCATCGCCCTGGGGGAGGCCGCGTTGAGGCCCCAGGTGGACCCGCACCGTGACCTGGCCGGGGGTGCGTTGTGAACGTGGTCTACATGATCTGCCTTGGAGTGCTCTCCCTGGCCGCGGTGTTGGTCCTGGTCCGGCTCGTGCTCGGGCCGTCCACGGCGGACCGGGTGATCGCCGTCGACACCGTGCTGCTCATCCTGGTGTCCGGTTTGGCGGTCCGGGTGGCCCAGACCGGCGAATTGCGGCTCGTCGTGCTGATCGTCGTGGTGTCGTTGCTCGGCTTCGTCGCCACCACCGCGGCCGCTCGCTTTCTGGAGAGGGGACGACGATGAGCCTGGCTGTGGACGTTCTCGCCGCGGTATGCCTGCTGGTCGGGGTGAGCATGAGCCTGCTCGCCGGTATCGGCCTGCTGCGTTTCCCCGATGCCATCACCCGGATGCACGCCCAGGCCAAGCCTGCGGTCTTCGGACTCATCCTCACCGTGTTGGGCACCGGCTTGGCGGTTCGCTCGGCGGTCTTGTTGGGTCCCTTGCTGCTGGTGGTGGTGTTCCAGGTGCTCACCGCCCCGGTGGGCTCGCACATGCTGGCCCGCAGCTTCTCCTCCAAGCAACTCGCGGAGAGCCTGGACGAGTCCGACTAGCCTCGTCCGGCCGCGCCCGCCGATGTCCGAACCCCAGCCCTTCACGACGCTGCGTGCCATCGCGCTGCCCGCATACGGGCCGACCGCCTTCTCGTCTCTGGGTACCGGGGCGATCCTGCCGGTGCTGGCGCTTTCCGCTCGCGACCTGGGTGCCGGGGTGGCAGTGGCCGCCCTCATCGTCGGACTGATCGGCGTCGGGCAACTGCTCGCGGACCTGCCCGCCGGGGCGCTGGCCGCCCGGATCGGGGAGCAGCAGGCCTTGCGGCTGGCCTGCCTGGGCGAGGCCGTGGCGCTCGTCGGGTGCTGGCTGGCGCCCTCGGTGTGGCTCCTGGCCAGCTGCGTCTTCGGGCTCGGCGTGGCCGGTGCCGTCCTCGGCCTGGCCCGGCAGGCCTATCTGACCGAGGCGGTTCCGGTGCGGTTGCGGGCCCGCGCGCTGTCCACGCTTGGTGGGGTGCACCGGATCGGGATCTTCATCGGTCCGTTCGTCGGCTCCGCGGCGGTGGCCGGCTGGGGTCTGGGGGCGGCCTACCTGGTGGCTGCGACCGGTGCCTTGGCGGCCCTGGTGATTCTGCTGGTCACCCCGGACCTGGCCGCCGGCCACTCCAGTGCCGGCCGGCCGCATCAGGCCAGGGTGCTCTCGGTGATCGCCAGGCACCGGCGGGTTCTGGTCACCCTCGGTCTGGGAGTGCTCGTCCTCGCGGCGGTGCGCGCCGCCCGCAATGCCATCCTGCCGTTGTGGGGGGAGGCCATCGGCCTGGACGCGGCCACCACGTCCCTGGTCTTCGGCATCTCCGGTGCGGTCGACATGCTGCTCTTCTACCCCGCCGGGGCGGTGATGGACAGGTGGGGCCGGGTGCTGGTCGCTGTCCCGTCCCTGGTCGTTCTCGGGGCCGGTTTCGCGGTACTGCCCTTGACCGACGGATTCTGGACGCTGACGGCAGTCGGCTGCGTGCTCGGGGTCGGTAACGGGATCTCCGCCGGGATCATCATGACCTTGGGTGCGGACGCCTCTCCCCAGGTGGGGCGCGCCCAGTTCCTGGCCGGGTGGCGGTTGATGGCCGACGCCGGCACGGCGCTCGGCCCGGTTCTGATCGCTGGTGTCAGCGCCATCGCCTCGATCGCCCTGGCCGCCCCCGTGCTGGCCGGCCTGGCCTGGTTGGGTGCGGGCTGGCTGCGGGTCTGGGTTCCGGCCTACGACCCGATCTCCCGGGGGGACAGTGAAGGGCCGCAGACGCCAGGGGCCTGAACGCGCGCAGTAGCTGGACCCCGGGTTGCCGGGGTGCGGAGCACCACGGGAACCGTTGTCCTCAGCCGGGAAAGGGTCCCCCCCAGGCCTGCCACTGCAGCCATCCATGTGCCAGAATGTCACTACAACTCGCTTGGTCGGGATGTCACGGGTAGGTACCCTCCGGCGCCTGGCTAGCCCTCACGACGCGAAGGAGCGTTATGCGTATCGGCTTGTTCGGGGCGGGACGAATCGGTTCCGTCCACGCGACGTCCGTCAGCCTGCACCCGCGGGCCGAGTTGGCCTGGGTGTGCGACCCGTTCGGCGACGCCGCCACGAAACTGGCCGAGCAGCACGGCTGTCTGGCCTTCACCGACGTGGACCAGGCGCTGGGCATCGAGAATGTCGACGCCGTGCTGGTCTGTTCGGCCACCCCGACGCACGTCGACCTGCTGACCCGCGCCGTCCAGGCAGGCAAGGCCGTGATGTGTGAGAAGCCCATCGATCTCGACCTGGCCCGGGTGGACGAATGCTGGGAATCCATCAGCGGGCTCGATCCCACCGTGATGGTGGCCTTCAACCGGCGCTTCGACCCGACCTTCGCCTCCATCCGGCAGCGGGTCAGCGACGGCGGCATCGGCCGGCTCGAGCAGCTCATCATCACCAGCCGCGACCCGGAACCGCCTCCGGCGCACTACATCCCGGCATCCGGTGGGATCTTCCGGGACATGATGATCCACGACTTCGACATGGCCCGGTTCTTCCTCGGGGATGTCGTGGAGGTGCAGGCGATAGGCGCCAACCTGATCAGCGAGGGCATCAAGGAGGCCGGCGACGTCGACTCGGCGATGGTGCTGCTGCGCGGGGCCGACGGAGCGCTGTGCCAGATCACCAACAGCCGGCGCTGCACCTTCGGCTACGACCAGCGGCTGGAGGCCTTCGGCTCCGAGGCGATGCTCACCGCGGCAAACCAGTTGCCCACCACGGTGCGCCGCAGCGACGCCACCGGCACCGAGGTGGCCGCGCCCTATCTGAACTTCTTCCTCGACCGGTACACCCCCGCCTACCAGGCCGAGCTCGACCACTTCGTCACCTGCGTCGAGACCGGTGCCAAGCCGTCGCCGTCCTTCGCGGACGGACGAGCCGCCCTCGTGCTTGCCGATGCCGCCGGCGAGAGCATGCGCACCGGGGCCCGGGTGCGGATCTGATCATGGCCGTCACCTTGCCCCGCCTGCAGCGCCCGGTCACCTCGGGCAAGGCCCGGCTGAGGCGCTACCTGCTGGGCACCGAGGAGGGAGCCAAGGCGGTGGCGGCCGGGCTGGCCGGCGGCAGCGACTGGTTCCGCAGCGCGGTGCCCCGCAAGCGGATGAAGCAGTTGATGCAGCGCACCGACGAGCGCGCCACCCGGGACACCGCCCTGTGGCTGGGCGGGATGGCGGCCTGCGGTGCGATCGGTTCCGGCCTGCTCAGCACCCGCCGGTACAAGGCCTTGGCGGTGCCCTTCCTGGGGATGTACGGGTTGCTTTACGGCTCGGCGTCCGACTCGCGCTGGCACGAGATGGGCCACGGCACGGCCTTCAAGACCCGCTGGAAGAACGACGTCGTCTACCAGATCGCCTGCTTCATGGTGATGCGGGACCCGACGGTGTGGCGCTGGAGTCATACCCGGCATCACACCGACACGCTCATCGTCGGCCGTGACCCGGAGATCGCGGTGATGCGTCCGGCCCGCTTGGCCAAGGTGCTGGGCAACCTGTTCGCTCTGGTGGACGCGCCGGTGGCGATGCGCGACATGGTGCTGCACGCCTCGGGCCGACTCACCGGCGGCGAGCGCACGTACATCCCCGACTCGGAGCAGGCCCGGGTGTACCGGACCGCCCGGATCTGGGCGGCGATCTATGCCGGGACCATCGCCACGGCGGTGGCCACCCGGTCGTGGATTCCGTTGCTGCTGGTGGGGCTGCCGCGGATGTACGGCGGCAGCCTGCTGGTCGTCTACGGAGTCACCCAGCATGCGGGCATGGGGGAGAACGTGCTCGACCATCGGCTCAACACCCGCACCGTGCACATGAACAGGTTCAACCGGTTCATGTACTCGAACATGAACTATCACGTCGAGCATCACATGTTCCCGATGGTGCCCTACCACCGGTTGCCCGAACTGCACGAGGAGATCAAGCACGACCTGGCACCTGCCTACCCCGGCATCATCGCCGCCTACCGGGAGATCATCCCGGCGATCCTGCGCCAGCTCCGGGACGAGACCTACTACATCCGTCGCGAGCTGCCGGAGGGTGCCGCGCCGTACCACTCGATGGACGACGGACGCGCACTGGACCTGCCGGAGTTGCCGGACGACGCCCAGCCCGCCGCCGACCCGGCCGACCGGCCAACCGATGCCGAGGAGAACCGCGATGGCTGAATGGATCAAAGCCTGCGACGTCGACGACGTCGAGCCCGAGGATGTCATCGCCTTCAGCCACGCGGGCGTCGACTATGCGATCTACCGATCCCCACAGGACACCTTCCACGCCACCGCAGGGCACTGCACCCATGAGCGAGAACTGCTCTGCGACGGGCTGGTGATGGACGGGATCATCGAATGCCCCAAACACAACGGGCGGTTCGACTACCGCACGGGTGCCGCCCAGGGCGCACCCGTGATCGTCGACCTGCAGACCTTCCCGACCCTGGTTCGCGACGACTCGGTCTTCGTCGAGATTTAGTCCGGTTCACCGTTCTTCGTCCGGCATGGGTACCCAGGTGCTCCCTGCTTCCGATGGCGTGACGATCCAGGTGATCCCCACTCCGACCTCATCGCCGCATTCGGGCAGACCGGGTGGCTGAAGAAGCATCGAGTGGGCCGCCCGGGTGGCTGGGTGCGCACGCTGGGTAGCTATGCCAGGCCGATCGGGCGACTCCAGACCCGTCTCACCTGCCCCTGATCCCAGCCGTCGTCAAGGATGACCGTGCGCCATGGCAGGTGGCGCGGACTCCCGATCGGCCAGGAAAGCCGGTCGGGATCGTCCTGGCAGGGACCAAAAGGAGTTGGCATGAAGTACTTCAACTGTGGCGATCTGCACCCCGGGTGCGAGGTGGTCTTCCGCGGGCTGGACGCCGAGGGCATCGCCGGACGGGCCGGCGAACATGCGGAGAAGGTGCACGGGGTGGCGAATGACGGTGCCCTGCGCAACTCGATCCTGGTCCTGGTCAGCTGATCTGGGGGTCCGGTCGCGGCGGGCTCGCCCGCATCGCCTCGTAGACGAGTTCGGCGAAGTCGTTTACCACGACCTCGCACCGGCGCAGGAGTGCTTCGGCCTCGTCTGCTTCGGCCAGGGCGAGCACGTCGCGTCGCTTGAGGTCCCGGAACCAGCGCCGCAACCGGTCCAGGCTCTGTTCCTCCTCCTCGAGTTCGCCGAAGGTGAACTTGCGCTTGGTGATCTCGGCGGAGATCTCCGCCTCGAGCTTGGTGCAGTCGGCGGAGAACTCCGCCCACTCGTCCCGGCGGGCCGCGGCGAAGGCGTCGACCACCAGGCTCCGGGCCCGTTCGTCGCGCGGGGTGATGGCGTAGATCGCCAGCACCCCGCCGCCGGCCCGGGTGAGTTCGTCGGCTCGGGTGACGCTGGCCTGGAATGCCGGGGTGTCCGGGACCGCCCATACCCCCTGGGCAATGGGCACCGCCCCGGCGCGGCGCAACTCACGCCAGACCGCCACTCGATGTCGCGAGGGCTCCGAGGGTAGTTGCACGAGGGCTATCACCCAGTTGAGCGATGTCGTCACGCGACCAAGCGTAGTATCCGTTACATGAGTGCGTCGCCTCCCGGGGCCATGGTGGACCGTGCCTTCCGGGTAGGCCTCGTCCTCAAAGGCTTGGACGGCATCCTGGAACTGGTCGGTGGCGTCCTCTTGCTCGTGGTCACGCCCAGCCAGATCCACGGGCTGGTGCAGGCCTTGACCATGCACGAGCTCTCCGAGGATCCGCAGGATCTCGTCGCCGGTGCCCTGGTGCGCACCTCCGAGCAACTCAGCGTCTCGGCGACCACCTTCGCCGCAATCTATCTGCTCGTGCACGGGCTGGTGAAGGTGCTGCTGGTCGGTGCGGTGCTGCGTGATCGGTTGTGGGCCTATCCCGTGCTCATCGGCTTCCTGGTGCTCTTCATCTGTTATCCGGCTTACCAGTTGACCTTGCACTTCAGCTGGCCGGTGGTCGCGCTCATCGCCTTCGATTCGATCATGCTGGTGCTGACCTCGATCGAGTATCGCTCACACCTGGCCAGGCGGACGACGACCTGACCGGCACCGTCATTCTCGATGGGCAGCACCACAGGTGATGTAACAGGCGTTACTATTCTCGAGTGAGCACCGATTCGTCGCGCGCGGGCGCGGTCGCCCCGCTGTACCTCGCTGGCTTCACCACCGCGTGCGGAGCCCATGGCGTGGCGGTCGGGCTCGGCCTGCAGGCAGGCGACGTGGGCCTGGCCCTGCTGGGCTTCGGCGTGATGCTGGCCTTGTACGACGTCGCCGAGGTGATCCTCAAACCGGTCTTCGGGGCCCTCAGCGACCGGATCGGCGTGATTCCCGTCATTGTCGGCGGGTTGGTCGTCTTTTCGGTGGCCTCGGTGGCCGCCGCACTGTTCCCGATGCCGATCATGCTCGCGGTGTCCCGGTTCGTCCAGGGCGCCGCCGCAGCAGCCTTCTCCCCGGCGTCGTCGTCCGCGGTGGCCCGGCTGGCCGGGCCGCAGCGACTCGGGCGCTACTTCGGCCGCTACGGCGGCTGGAAGAGCCTGGGTTACGCGGTCGGTCCGCTGCTCGCGGCAGTGATGGTCACCTGGTCCGGCATCGGCGGCCTGTACTGGCTGCTGGCGGCTCTGTCGGCAGCGGTGGCGGTCGCGGTGCTGGTCAAGGTTCCGCGTCTGAGCGTCCTTGCCCGCCCTCGGTACACCGTGGCCGACCTGTGGCGCCAGACCGCTGATCGCACCTTCCTGGTCCCCACTCTCGTGCTGGCTGCCTCCACCGCCGTGCTGGGGGTGGCGGTCGGCTACATTCCGCTGCTGGCCGTGCGGGCGGGGCTGGCGCCGCTGGTCGGTGCCGGTGCCGTTGCTGCCATCGCCGTCGTCGCGTCCGTCGCGCAACCGATCGTCGGACAGCGGCACGACGGTGGCCGGTTGTCGGCTCGGGCCGGCACCAGCGGCGCCCTGGTGCTTGCCGCGGTGGCCGTGCTCGCGATGGCGATCAGCGCCAATCCCGCGGTGCTCTATCTGGGCTCGTTGCTGGTCGGTCTGGCGGTGGGTACCGCCACGCCGCTGGCCTACGCCCAGCTGGCGGCGGCCACCCCGCCCGAACGGCTCGGGCGCACGATGGGAAATGCCGAACTGGGTCGGGAGATCGGCGATGCGGGTGGTCCCATCCTGGTCGGCGCGGTCAGCGCCGGCACCGCCCTGCCGGTCGGGCTCGCAGCGCTGGGCGCGGTGCTCCTGGTGGCGGGGGCCGGCTCGCACCGCTGGGGCCCGGGCGCATCGCGTGGGCAGGTGGCCGGCTCGCCCCGTCCCGCTCGGTAGCCTGTGCGGGTGACCCTGCGCCTGTATGACACCGCCACCCGTTCGGTGCGCGACTTCACCCCGCGCGTCGAGGGTGAGGTGGGCATCTACCTGTGCGGTGCGACGGTGCAGGCCGCCCCGCACATCGGGCACGTGCGCTCGGCTGTCGCGTACGACCAGCTGTGGCGATGGCTCGAACTGGGGCATGGGCTGAAGGTGACCCTGATCCGCAATGTCACCGACATCGACGACAAGATCCTGGCCAAGTCCCGCGAGGCCGGCTGGCCCTGGTGGGCGTGGGCGATCCGCTTCGAGCGGGAGTTCACCGCCGCCTATGACGCCCTCGGGCTGCGCCGCCCGACCTACGAACCGCGGGCCACCGGGCACGTGCCGGAGATGATCGTGCTCATCCAGCGGCTCATCGAGCGTGGCCACGCCTACCCTGCCGATGACGGCTCAGGCGACGTGTACTTCGACGTCCATTCGCTGCCCGACTACGGTTCGCTCACCCACCAGCGACTCCAGGACATGGCTCCGGCGCAGGACGCCGACCCACGCGGCAAGCGCGATCCGCGGGACTTCGCACTGTGGAAGGGGGTCACGCCCGGTGATCCGGCGAGTTGGCCCACCCCGTGGGGTCGAGGGCGGCCCGGCTGGCACCTGGAGTGCTCGGCGATGGCGCACAAGTACCTCGGCGAGACCTTCGACATCCACGGCGGCGGGATCGATCTTCGCTTCCCGCACCACGAGAACGAGCAGGCTCAATCGCACGCCGCGGGGGATGGCTTCGCCCGGTACTGGGTGCACAACGGCTGGGTGACCACCAGCGGGGAGAAGATGAGCAAGTCGCTCGGCAACTCCCTGGTGGTCTCGCACCTGTTGCACACCGTTCGGCCGGTGGTGCTGCGGTACTGGCTCGGTTCGGCGCAGTACCGCTCCAACCTGGAGTACCACCCCGGGGCATTGGACGAAGCGGCCGCGGCTTACGAGCGGATCGAGAGTTTCGTCGCCCGGGCGGCGGCCAGGGTGGACGTGGCGCTGACCGAGCAGTTCTCGGTGCCGGACGGCTTCCGCGACGCGATGGACGACGACCTCAACGCGGCCGGCGCGCTGGCCGCCGTGCACGAGGAGGTACGTCGGGGCAATGCCGCCCTCGACGCGGGCCAGGACGACCAGGTGCGGGCCTCGCTCAGCGAGGTGCTGGCGATGACCCAGGTGCTCGGCATCGACCCGCTGTCCCCGCACTGGGCACCGGACGCGGGCACCGACGAGGCCTTGACGTCCGCCCTGGACGTGCTCGTCCAGGCTCAGTTGGCCGAGCGGGCGCAGGCCCGGGCAGACAAGGACTGGGCCGCCGCCGACGCGGTCCGCGATCGGCTCAAGGCCGCCGGAATCGTGGTCGCCGACAGTAAGGACGGCTCCACCTGGGCCCTGGAGGGGAGCAACTGATGGCGGGCAATTCCCAGCGTCGTGGCGCGGTACGCAAGGCAGGGTCGAAGAAGGGCGCGAGCGCAGGCACCGGCGGGCACGGTCGCCGGGCGCTGGAAGGCAAAGGGCCCACGCCCAAGGCGCAGGACCGGTCCTGGCACAAGGGATACCGGGCGTCGAGTGGCTCCTCCGGGCAGCGTCGGGGGGCCGCGCGGCGCAGCGACCGGCAGCGGCGCAGCGGCGGACCGGAGTACATCGCGGGACGCAACGCGGTGGTGGAGGCCTTGCGCGCCCAGATCCCCGCCACCGCGTTGTACGTGGCCTCGCGGATCGACTCCGACGACCGGGTCAAGGAGGCGATCAAGCTCGCCGCCGAACGAGGCCTGCCGCTGATGGAGGGCTCGCGCACCGACCTCGACCGGCTCACCGATGATGCGATCCACCAGGGTCTGGTGCTGGCGGTGCCGGCCTACGACTATGCCGATCTGGACGAACTGCTCGACATCGCCGAGGCCTCCGGGCGTCCAGCACTGATCATCGCCCTGGACGCGGTGACCGATCCCCGCAACCTCGGTGCGGTGGTGCGGTCGGCGGCCGCCTTCGGTGCCCACGGGGTGCTGGTGCCCGAGCGGCGAGCGGCCGGGATGAGCGCGGGCGCCTGGAAGACCTCGGCCGGGGCCGCCTCCCGGCTCCGGGTGGCCCGGGCGTCCAACCTCACCAAGGCGCTCACGGAGGCGAAGAAGGCCGGCTGTTTCGTCGTGGGCCTGGACGCCGATGGGGACGTGGAACTGCCCGGTCTGGGGCTGGCCACCGACCCACTGGTGATCGTCGTCGGGTCCGAGGGCAAGGGTCTGAGCCGGCTGGTACGTGAGGCCTGCGACCAGATCGTCTCGATCCCGATGGACTCCGAGACCGAGTCGCTCAATGCGGGGGTGGCAGCGGGCATCGCCCTGTACGAGGTCGCCAGCAGGCGGGCGCGGGCCGAGTAGTTCCTGGACTGGCGCCGGGTCGGCCGGGGTAGGAGCGGGTCGGCCCTGGCGGGATCCCGCCGGATGATCGCCGTCCTCCCGCGTGCCGGTCGGCGATGTCAGTGGTCGCCCCTATGGTCGGGTGATGGTCGGGAAACACCTCCCGCGCCACGTCAGATCCACCGTCCACACCGGGAGCCGTCCATGGCCACCACCATCGAGGAGATCCAGCAACTCCGCGACGGGCATCCCGCCTGGCGTCTGCTGCGCGCCGACAACGCGCCGCTGGTGATCGGCTTCCTCGGTACGGTCTTCGTCGACGAGAACATCCGCACGATCGAGGCCAGCCGGTTGGTGGCCAGGCTCGACGACGAACTCTGGGCCCTCAACGATGGAGCGAGCGAGCCACCCTTCCCCAGGCCGGCCAAGGAGTACCTCGACGCGTGGTCATCCGATGCCGGGTGGCTGCGCAAGTTCTACCCGGCCGGGCAGGAGGAGCCCCACTACGACGCGATGCCGGCCCTGGAGGTGGCCGTCACCTTCGTCCGATCGCTGGCCGAGCGGGCCTTTGTCGGCACCGAGTCCCGACTGTCCACCGTCATCGACCTGTTGCGTCAGCTCGCCTTCGGCGCCGAGTCGGACCCGCAGACCCGGCTGGTCGAACTCCGTCGGCGGCGCGCCGAACTGGATGCCCAGATCGCCCGCGCCGAGGCCGGCGAGGTCGAGGTCCTGGACGACACCGCCGTTCGAGAACGCTACGCCCAGGTGAGTGACACCGCCCGCCAGTTGCTGTCCGACTTCCGCCAGGTCGAGCAGAACTTCCGCGCGCTGGACCGCTCGATGCGCGAGCAGATAGCCGGCTGGAACGGCGCCAAGGGGGAACTGCTCGACGCCGTGCTGGGCGAACGATCGGACATCGCCGAATCCGACCAGGGGCGTAGCTTCCAGGCCTTCCACGACTTCCTGCTCTCCTCCTCCCGCCAGGAGGAACTGGACGACCTGCTCGATCGGGTGCACCGGCTTCCCGGAGTGGTCGCCGAGCGCCGCATGCGCCGCGTCCATCACGATTGGCTGGATGCCGCCGAGCAGACCCAATCCACCGTCCGCCAACTGTCCGACCAATTGCGCCGATTCCTGGACGATCAGGCCTGGGTGGAGAACCGCCGGGTGATGGACGTGCTGCACAGCATCGAGCAGCACGCCCTGCGGCTGCGCCAACACGGTCGAGTCGACCTGAGCACTGAGTTGGACGCCACCAAGCCCACTCTCGTGGTGCCCTTCGAGCACCTGCTCTACGAGGCCGGCCGCGATGCCGGGGTCGACTCCACCCTCCAAGGCCAGCCGGAACGCGAGGTCGACGCTTCTGCGCTGTACTCCCAGCAATTCGTCGACCACCGACTCCTCATCCAGAACCTGCAGGCCACCCTCGGGCAGCGCTCACAGGTCTCCCTCGGTGAGGTGGTGGCCGGCCACCCACTCGGGCAGGGGCTGGCCGAGGTGGTCGGCTACCTCGCGCTCGACGCGGCCGGCATCGAGCAGATCGTCGACGACTCGGTCCGAGAGCGGCTGACCTGGGGCGACGATCGAGGCGAACGCGACGCCGAGATCCCACGGATCATCTTCGCCCGCAACGACGCACAGCCGGCGGCCACAGGTCGCCCGGTCCCCGAGGAGGGACGATGAGCCCCAGCGCTGCCACCGGTACCGACGACGCCCTCACCAGGGTGGTCGTGCGACTCATGAAAGGGGTGCTGTACCGCTCCGCCCAAGGGCAGCTCTGGCATCAACTGCGCAGCGAACGCGCCCGGGTCGCAGACTATCTCGCCGTCATCGGCCTTGAGGTGGTGGTGGACGAGGCCGAGGGCTACGCGTACCTTCGCTCGCTCGCCCAACCCGAGGGCAGCGACCTGCCCCGCCTGGTGCAGCGGCGTAGGTTGTCCTTTCCGGTGAGCCTGCTGTTGGCTCTGCTGCGCAAACGCCTCGCCGAACTCGACGCCCAGGCGGGTGACACCCGGCTCGTGCTCAGCAGAGATCAGATCGTCGAGTTGCTACGCATCTACCTGCCCGACAGCAGCAACGAGGCCCGGGTGATCAGCCAGATAGATGCGCACATCAGCAAAGTCGTCGATCTCGGGTTTCTGCGTCGCACCACCGACGGCGAGTTTGAAGTACGTCGCATCCTGCGCGCGTTCGTCGACGGGCAATGGCTGGCCGATTTCGATGCTCAGCTGGGTACCTACCTGGCCGAGTTCCACGGCTCGCCATCGGGCAACACCCGCGCGGGGGTGGCATCGTGAGCCTCTTCTCCGCGCTCGAGCTGGGACCCCTGACCGATGCGATGCCGGGCTTTCGACTGCAGCACCTGGAATGGCTGAACTGGGGCACGTTCGACGGTGCCATCACCGCCTTCGACCTGGACGGGCACACCACACTGCTCACCGGCGACATCGGGTCCGGTAAATCAACCATCGTCGACGCGATCACCACGCTGCTGCTGCGCGCCGACCGGATCTCGTACAACAAGGCCGCCGGGGCCGACACCCGCGAACGCGACCTGCGCTCCTACGTTCTGGGCCACTGGAAGGCCGAGCGCAACGAGGCGTCAGGGCGCACCCGCCCGGTGGCGCTGCGCGGTGAGAAGGCCTACTCGGTGCTGCTGGCGGTATTCGCCAATGTCGAGCTTGAGCAGGTTGTCACGCTGGCTCAGGTCTTCTGGTTCGGCGGCTCGAAAGATGGTCAACCACAGCGCTTCTACCTGGTGCACAGCGGCGACCGGCTCTCCATCGAGGCCGATTTCACCGGCTTCGGGGCCAGCATGACCACGCTGCGCAAGCGGCTGCGTGCCGGCGGTGCCGAGGTGGTCGACACCTTCGGAGACTACGAGAAGGCCTATCGCCGGGCCCTGGGCATCCCCGGTGCGCAGGCCATGGATCTGTTCCACCAGACCGTGTCGATGAAGTCGGTCGGCGACCTGAACAGGTTCGTCCGTTCCCACATGCTCGAGCCGTTCGACGCGGCGGCGAGCGTCCGCAGGTTGATCGGGCACTTCGACGACCTCACCGCCGCCCACGACGCGGTGCTCAAGGCCCGGGCCCAGCTGGCCCTGCTCACCCCCTTGGTCCACGCCTTCGACGATCACGATGCCACCGTCCAGGAACGGGGCACGCTGCACGCGCTGCGCGGCGTCTTGCGCTCGGTCGCGGATCGGGTCAAGCGCACGCTGCTGGCCGCCGAGGTGGATCGGCTGCACGACGAGATTCGACACCAGGAAGGCAGTCTCGTCCAGGCCAAACGCGACTTGGACGGCCTGCGAGACCGCCAGCAGGGGCTGCGTGAGGCGCGCGCCGGGCTCGGTGGCGGACGGCTCGGCCAGCTCGAAAGCCTGCTGCCGCTCAAGGCGGCCGAGCGCGACCGGCGTCAGCACGCGGTCCGCCGGCTGAACGACAACCTTCAGGTGGCCGGGCTCGAGCAGATCAGGGCGGCCGCCGAGGTGGCACCCGGCCTGGAGACTGCCCGGGCACAACTCAGCGAGGCCGGCGACCAGGAGGCTCGCCGGCAGAGCGACCGGGACGAGGTCACCGCCCGGATTCGCCAGGCACAGGCGCACGCGCGCGCCCTCGGCGAGGAGATCCACTCGCTGCGCGAGCGTCGCTCCAACATCCCCAAGGCGCACATCGACGTGCGAGATCGGTTGTGCGAGGCAACCGGCCTGACGGTCGAGGACCTGCCCTTCGCCGGGGAACTCCTCCAGGTCAAGCAGTCCGAGCAGCGATGGCAGGGCGCGGCGGAACGAGTGCTGCGCGGTTTCGGGCTGTCGCTGCTGGTGCGCGAGACGAACTACCCCGAGGTGTCCAGCTGGATCAACGACAACCACCTCGGCTCCCGGCTGGTGTACCTGCGGGTGCGCGAAGGCGCCCGGCAACGGCGCGATCCGGGCCCGGACCTTCCCCCGGATGCCGAGCCGCTCTACGACAAACTCGAGATCAGCGACACCGACCTGCGTGGCTGGCTCGCCGGTGAGCTGTCGCGTCGGGCCGCTCACGCGTGTGTGGAGTCGATGGCGCAGTTCCGTCGGCTCGACCAGGCGGTGACCATCTCCGGGCAGGTCAAGTCCGGCAGCAGGCACGAGAAGGACGACCGCCGCCGAGTCGATGACCTGAGCACCTACGTGCTCGGCTGGTCCAACGCCCAGAAGGTGGACGCGCTACTGCGTCGAGCCACCACCGCCCACGACGAATGCCAGCAGCTGGCAACCCAACTGGGCACCATCGACGCGGAACTGAAGAGCTGTCGGAACAGGCAGGAGGCACTCACCCGTGCCACCACGGTCACCGACCCGAGTGAGGTGGACTGGTGGGCGGTGGCCACCGAGATAGCCACCCTCGAGGACGAGAAGCGCCAACTCGAAGTCTCCTCCACGCAGGTGCAGCAGCTCACCGTCCAGCTCGAGGCGGTCGAGGCCCAGATCACCCAGTCCGAGTCAGAAAGAGATCTGCTCAATGAGGGCCTAGGCACCTTGCGGGCCCAGGTGCGTTCCGCCGGCGCCGAGTTGGCCCGGCTCGACGACGCCCTGGCCGGTGATCCCGAAGCCGATGCCCAAGCCGTCGCCGCCGCCCGTGTTCGGCTCGGTGAACTGAGCGACCCAGCCGCCTGCGACCGGCGGGCCGCGGAGGTGGTCGAGCAGCTCGACCAGGAGATGCTGGCGCTCGCCGAGCGGATCACTCGATTGGAGCGCTCAGCTTTGCGGATGATGCATGACTTCCGCAGCCAGTACCCGACCGAGACCAACGAGCTGGACGACTCGATCGGCTCAGCGGGGGAGTACCGGCAATTGCAGACCAGGTTGGCCGCCGACGACCTGCCACGGTTCGAAGCCGACTTCAAGAAGGCGCTCAACACCGAGACGATCCGCGAGATCGGTACCTTCGCCGGTCAGTTGCGACGACAGCAGGGCACGATCCGCGAACGGATCGAAGCGATCAACGACTCGCTCGCCGGTATCGACTACAACACCCACGAACAGACGTACATCCGCCTCGACGCCCGCGACACCCCGAATGTCGACGTGCGCGAGTTCCGGCGGGAACTGCGCGAGTGCACCTCCGACATCATCATTTCGGGCGGGGACGATCAGTACTCCGAGCGCAAATTCGCTCAGGTCAGCGCACTGATCGCCCGGTTCAAGGGCCGCGAGGGCCAATCGGACGCCGACAAGGCCTGGACCAGGTACGTCACCGACGTCCGGAACTGGTTCGAATTCATCGGGTCCGAGCGCTTCCGTGAGGACGACACCGAACGGGAGTCCTTCTCAGACTCCGACGGCAAGTCGGGCGGTCAGAAGGAGAAGCTCGCCTACACCATCCTGGCGGCGTCGCTGGCATACCAGTTCAAGCTGGAGCAAGGAGCCGTGGAGTCGCGTACCTTCCGGTTCGCGGTGATCGACGAGGCCTTCGGACGCGGGTCCGATGCCTCCACCCGGTACGCCCTCGACCTGTTCGGCAAGTTCGGCCTGCAGCTCCTGGTGGTCACGCCGTTGCAGAAGGTCCAGGTGATCGAGCCCTACGTGGCCCGGGTGGGCTTCGCCGCCAACCCGGCGGGCCACGCCTCGAGTCTGTTGACGATGACGATCGGGGAGTACCGGGAGAAGCGGCGGGCGTTCGCGGCGACGGCCGGTCTCGAGCCGGAGGAGGCCTGAGGATGTCGACGTCGACGCGAACCCGTCCCAAGGGCTGGTCCGGCACCGGCTGGACCAGTGCACCCGACATACGCGAGGCCCTTCGACGCAGGTGGAACGACGGCAGCCTCCTGCGAACGCTCGCATCAGGCGAGGAGTTCGCCGGGCTTTCGGTGCCACTGACCGGCCCCAAGGCCCAGGATCTGGCCGAGCGGCTGCCCGAGGCTCAGGCGTGGGTCGCCCAGCTCAGAGCCGGTGCCCAGCCGCGGGGCAGGCCCCGGGGCGCGCGCCCCGATCCGGACGGGTCCGCCGAGGCCGGTACCACGCAGGGCCCGCCGGGGGCCATCACAACCGGTCCGCGGGTCACCGATGAGGGCTTGTATGACGTGGAGTGGCGGACCGTCGGCGGAGGGTTGCTCGGGTCCAACGAGTTGCCACGCCGGGTGCACGTGCGCACGCTGGCCAACCTGTGGCAGCTCCTCGGGGTGGAGCAGGAGGTCGCAGATTTCCAGGCCCAGCTGGCGGCCGCGCGCCAGGTCGATCCGGCCATCGCTTCGTGGGTGCTGGACCACCCGCACAAGGCCCTGGCCCTACGGGAAGAGTGGGGCCGTCTGCTGCGCTGCGTCGCCTGGATCCGTGACCACACCGGCAGCGGACTCTATCTGCGTCAACTCGACATCCACGGCGTCGACACCAAGTTCATCGAGCGGCACCGGGTCGAGTTGGCGGCCCTGATCGACCTCGTGTTGCCTGAGGAGCGAATCGACCGCAGCCGCACGACGCGGGAGTTCGACGCCCGGTATGGGTTCCGGACCCGCCCGGAGTTCGTCCGCACCCGAATGCTGGACGGCACCTGCTGGGTAGCCGACGGGGTCAGCGATACGTACCTGCGGATCGATGAGGCCGCGCAGCGGCGGCCTCCGGCCGATGAGGTGATCATCGTGGAGAACGAGATCAGCTATCTGGCGCTGCCGCCGATGCCTGGCGTGCTGGGTATCTTCGGCAAGGGTTTCGACGTGGCCCGGCTCGCTGGCCTCGACTGGCTGAAGCAGCTGCGCGTGCGGTACTGGGGCGACATCGACACTCATGGCTTCGTCATCCTGGACCGGCTCAGAGCCCATGTGCCACAAGCCGAGTCGATCCTGATGGACCTGGATACGCTGATCCGGCACCGCGACTTGTGCGGCACCGAACCAACTCCAGCTCGGGGCCGGGTCGGCCGGCTCACCGGCCCCGAGCTCGCCGCGTACGACTACCTCACCGAGAACCTGGTCGACGGCAGGCCGTTGCGGCTGGAGCAGGAGCGGATCCCCTACCCCCAGGTATGCGCAGCTGTCGAGCCGTGACCAGGCGCTGGGAACACCATCGGCACAGGGTGACTCTGGCTCAGGTGGTCGCCGTCGCGGCAGTGGGTTCGCCCGAGCGGCCCCCGGGCGCAGCCTGGTCGGTGTACGCCACCTCGTCGTCCTTCGGGGCAACGGCGTCCGCGTCGGGGTGCATCACGTCGCGATTGCGGTAGTGCCCTAGCAGGGCCAGCGCAAGACCGGCCACGATCCAGCCGGCCATCACCAGCCAGGCCTGAGTGCTATCGGCCGCCGGGAAGTAGTTCTCGTTGCGCAGCAGGGTCGCCCCGGCGCCCGGAACCAGCAGCTGCCCGAACTCTCCCCACCAGCCGGGCAGGAACTCCATCGGACTACTGGACGAGGCGAGCGGATTGCCCAGGAACATGATGAGGATGGCGCCCAACCCCAGGCCCACCCGCCCGATGGCCGCGTACAGCCCGATGACAGTCAGTGCGTTGGCCAGCAGCGCGGCCCCGATCACCAGGGCGCTCCACCCGAAGGACGGCAGCACCCCCAGCCACGTGCTGAGGATTGCGGCCAGTGCGAGCCCGCCGACCACGGCGTAGGTGCTGGCGGCGATGAGCCGCTGACGGACGCCTACCACGAGCAGGCAGATGAGCACTCCGCCGATCATCCCGCCCATCGCCAGTGGCAGCGCCGCCAGCGCCAGACCGGTTCCGCGTGAGTCGTCTTCGGTCAGCGGGACGACGTCCGTGACGGTGATCGGTGCTGTGATCGGTGCTGTGGTCGGGGCCTGGGCCAGCGCCGCCTGGGCTGCGGACGCGGCTTGCGCATCGGCCGCGGCCTTCTCCCGGGCGCCGGCCAGCTGGGCCTGCAGTGCCGGGGAAACCCCGTCAGGTGAGGCGGCAACCACCTGCTCCAGGGTTGCGGCGGCGGCACCGCTGGCCGCCGCCGCAGCACCGAGTTGAGCGACCTGCTGGCTCTGCTGGGCGCGGGCCTGCCCAGCCTGAGCGGCGAGTTCCTGGCCGAGCTGACCGGCCACCTGCGCCATCATCTGGGTCACCGCCGGGCTGGCCGCCGACGCGGTGAGGATCTCCACCTGACCGCCGGGGGCGTCCGGGGTGATGATCGCCGCGTAACTCTCCCGGCGCTCGATCCGGTCCACCGCCGCCGCACGGTCATCGACTGCGGTGACCGTGAACGTGCCTGATTCGGAGAGCCTCTCGGTGGCGGCGTCGGCCATCGCCGACGAGCCCGCCACATCGACCGGCAGGTTCTGCGGGGTCGAGGTGTACGCCGGCCAGATGAAGGCCAGCAGGACCAGACAGACCGCGGTCGCCGCGACGAGGGCGGCCCGAAACGGAGCCGCCGGATGCGTGCCATGCATGACAACCTCCAAAAAAGAATGTTCGTTCTTCTAGAATGCCCAGCGGCCCACGCCGTGTCAAGAAGGATCGTTCGTTTTTCTTGTGAGCTACCCTGTGCCCATGCCCCGAGTCACCGAAGAGCATCGGCAGGCGATGCGCGAGCGCATTCTCAGCGCCACCGCCCGAGCCTTCGCGCGGTTCGGGCTGAACGGCGCCAGCATGGCCGACATCATCGCTGAGTCGGGTCTGTCGGCTGGGGCGATCTACGGCTACTTCAAGTCCAAGGACGAGCTCATCGCGGCGTTCGCCGAGGATGTGCTGACCGGCCGAGTGTCCGACGTGCAATCCATCGCCCGACGAGACCCAGTTCCCGAGCCCGCCGACGCGGTCCGGATGTTCGTGGCCCTCCTTCCGCAGCAACTCATCGACGATGGCCTCGTGGTGGAGCTGTGGGCGGCGGCGGCTCGCAATCCTCACGTGGGCACCTACGCCAAGCAGAGTTTCCACACGCTGCGCCAGGCGTTCGAGCACTACCTGACCCGCTACGCCGAAAAGCAGGGCCTGGACCAGGAGTCGGCCCGTCGGTGGGCCGATCGCGCGGTCCCGGTCTTCATGTCGCACTGCCAGGGTTACCTGCTCACCGTCTCGGTGCTCGGCAGAGGCCCGGCCGATGAGGTGCTGCAGGGGCTCAACACCGTGCGCTTCGTCCCCACCGCGTGAGTGTTCGGGGACGCGGCTCCTCCCCGCGCAGTGGGCGGGTGCAGACCTTCTTCACCTACCGGGAGTTGCGCGACCGCGTGACTCGCGCTCAACTTTCGCAGCTGCTCGAGAGGGGGCTCTGACCCGGGTCGCACGCGGCTGGTACGCCACGCCCACCGCCGATCAGGACGTTGCCAGAGCGCTGGCCCACGGATGCCGGGTGCGTTGCCTCACCGGCGCGGCCAAAACACGGCATGGCCAGACGCGGGTCCGGCTGCACCTGCAGTGCCGGGGTGTTCCGCAGGTACACATCGACGGTGTCGGTTTGGTTGAACTCCTGGTCGGAAACAGCCTGGTGATCGAGGTCGATTCGGTGGAGCACCACAGCAGCCGTGCCAGCTATCACGCGGATCGTGCCCGAGACCGACAGGCTCGGCTTCTCGGCTATACGGTCGTTCGCCTCACCTGGCAGGACGTATTCCTCACCTGGGAGCAGACCGTGCGGGATCTGGCGGCCTTTAGCCACTCACCGGTACGGGGCCAGCAGATACTCGGGCACGGCTCGGTCCGGGGCTTGAGCCCAGTCGATCTCGAAGCCCGCCAGTTCCAGCACCACGGACAGCAGGTTCGCGCTGACCCCCCAGCAGACCAGCCCGTCCACGAGGAACGCCGGACCGCGAAAACCGAAAGGCGCGGTGCCGTTGAAGATATTCGCCGGGTCGAGCAGATCGCCGACGCGTGGTTGCAGCACGCGGTTCACCTCACCCGGATCCATCACGGTCAGCGGGTGCGGAGTGGGCCACCACCCCAGCACGGCGGTGTACGAGGTGGCCGCCGGGGTGAGGTACACGGTCGGCATGGTGAGCACCACCTGGACGCCCGTCGGATCGAGGCCGGTCTCCTCGGCGGACTCGCGCAGGGCGGCCTCCTGGAGGGACTCGCCCGGCTCCACATGTCCGCCCGGGAAGACCACCTGCGCCGCGTGCGAGCGCAAGGTATGTGCCCGCTCGGTGAGCACCACCCGGCAATGCCGCGGGTCCTCGCGCGCGGCGGCGACATCCTCGCCCGGTGAGAAGAGCACCAAGACCGAGGAGCGGCGCCGGGGATTCTCCGGCGCAGGGTGATCGCTGAACCAGGCGGGCAGTCTCGATCCGAGGCCGGACTCGATGCGCGAGAACCAGGCGGGGACGTCCACGGCGGACAGCCTACGGCGTGATCGCGAGGCCTACGGGCGGCCCGGGACGGGATGGCCGAGCACCGTGGCCGGTGCCGGTGCACAAGACAGGCTGTGCCGGCGGTTGCTGGAGCTGAACTCCAGCTCCGGCCCGTACAGCCTGTTTTGTGTTCGCCTCCGTACACCCGCTGGAATTGCCCACCCGCTGGCTTGACGGCGGATGGTCGGTGTCGACCGGGGATGTCCGGTAAGTCAGAAGCCGAGAGTGCGGGCGCTGGCCCTGATGGAATCGGCACTGGCCCTGAGCTGGGCCAGTTCCCCTTCGCTCACCGGCAACTGCAACTGACGCCCTGCGCCGTCGGCCGAGACGATCGTCGGAACCGACATGCACACGTCGCTGATCCCGTGGAAGTCCTCCACGTAGGTCGAGACCGGCAGCACCCGGTTCTCGTCCCGGCGCAGGGACTCGATGATCCGCGTCCCGGCCAGGCCCACGGCGTAGTTGGTCGCGCCCTTGCCCTCGATCACCTGGTATGCGGCGTTGACCACCTGGTAGGCGATCTCGTCACGGCTGGCTTCGCCCAGTTCACCGGTCTCCTTCTCCCAGTCCAGCAGTGGCACGCCCCCGATGCTGGCCGAGCTCCACAGCGGCACCTCGGTGTCGCCGTGCTCACCGGCCATGTACGCGTGCACGTTGCCCACCGCGACACCGCACGACTGGGCCACCAGGAACCGCAAGCGCGAGGAATCCAGCACGGTGCCCGAGCCGAACAGCTGATTGCGTGGCAGGCCCGAGATCTTTTGCGCCACATAGGTCACCACGTCCACCGGGTTGGTGACCATCACATAGGTGGCATCCGGGGCCACCTCCAGCGCGGCCGGGATGATCTTCTGCATCATCCCTACCGTCGATCCGGCCAGGTCCATCCGGGACTGGCCAGGCTTCTGCTTCGCCCCCGCGGTCACCACGATGATGTCGGCGTCCCGGCACACCTCGATGTCGTCCGAGCCCTCCACCTCGGCCTCGGGGAAAAACATCCGTCCGTGCGCCAGGTCGAGCACCTCGGCGCGGACCTTGGCGGTGTTGATGTCGTAGAGCACCACCCGGCGCGCCACCCCGCGCACCAACGTGGCGTAGGCGAGGGTCGCACCGACCGCGCCCGCCCCGATCACCGCAACCGTGAAACGACCCGACTGGGACATGAGATGTGGCCTCCTGGTGACGATGTCACTTTGTGACGATCTGGGTTTTTCGAGTCGACGCCAACATATCGTCGGCTGACTATCGGCGGGGGGTTCCCCGCGCCACGATCGGCAATTCAGCGGTGTCGACACCGACGACCCGTACCTCGTCCGGCTTGTGGGCCAGGACGGTGCCGATGTAGGAGTCCACCGCCTCGCGCATCTGCACGTCGTAGCCCTGGCGCTCCGAGAGGTACCAGCGGTGCTCGAGGACCTCGTGAAAGACCTCGGCCGGGTCCAGTTTGGACGTCAGCTCCCGTGGAATCGAGCGCAGCACCGGCTCGTACACGTCTGTCAGCCATTGGTGCGCGACGATCTCCTCCTCCTCGTTCTGCTGGTCGGTGTAGGCGCGGAAGGCGTCGAGGTCGTTGAGCATCCGACGGGCCTGGTTCTCCTCCACGTCCAGGCCGGTCAACCGCATCAGCCGACGCGAATGGTGTCCGGCGTCGACCACCTTGGGCTGGATCTGCATGGACGTGCCGTCCAGGTCCGTGGTGATCTCCAGTTCACCCACGTCGAAGCCCAGGCTGTTCAGGGTGGCGATCCGAGCCTGTACCCGCCACATCTCCTCGGAGTCGAAGGATTCGGGAGCGGTGAGTGCATCCCATAGCCGGTGATAGCGATCGACGATGATCTGGCTGGCCAGGGCGGCGTCGACGTCCTCGCTGAGCAGGTGACCGGCTTGCAGGTCGAGCATCTCGCCGGCGATGTTCATCGAGGCGATCTCCAGGTCGTGCTCGCGCTGCCCGCGTGAGAGCGCGTCGCGGAGCACGCCGGTCTCCACATCGACCAGGTAGGCGGCGAACTCGCCGGCATTGCGGCGGAAGAGGGTGTTGGACAACGACACGTCCCCCCACCACAGCCCGGTCAGGTGCAACCGGACGAGCAGCACCGCGAGCGCGTCCACCGCCCGCTCCCAGGTGTCCGGGCGCAGCGTCTGGCTGAACAGCGCTCGATAGGGCAGCGAGAACTTCAGATGCTGGGTGACCAGTACGGGTTCGAGGGGGTGACCGTGCTCGTCCTGCCGGCCGGAGATCACCGCAACCGGCTCTACGCAGGGCACATGCAGTCGACCCAGCGTGCGCAGCAGGGTGTACTCCTTGCGGGCCAGGTCCTCGGAGATCTCTTTGATCGCCACCACGCCACCACCGACCCGGGCGAAACGAACAATGTGTCGGGAGATCCCGCGCGGTAGCGCCGCGAGCACCTCATCGGGCCACTCGAGGAGAGGCAACTGCCAGGGCAGCCGGAGCAGATCCGGCTCCGGGACGCTGGCCATGACCTGCAGCGACATGACCCCATCCTTGCCGATGGGCGCCGCGGGCGCTGTGCGTGGAGGTGGCCGCGTGGGGAACAACACAGGCGAACCGCGCGAGCCCACTCCAGGCTCGCCGATGCGACAGTCTTGATACCGTCACCCAATGCGCCCGAGGCTGGCTGAGATCGCCTCAGCGGCAAATGTCAGCGAAGCCACGGTTTCCCGCGTGCTGAACGGCCGACCCGGCGTTGCCGAGGCCACCCGGGATGCCGTGCTGACCGCCGTCGACGTGCTCGGTTATGAGCGACCGAGCCAGTTGCGTTCCACCACCACCGGGCAGGTGGGTCTGGTGATCGCCGAGTTGGAGAACCCGGTGTTCGCGGCCTTCGCCCAGCACATCGAGTCCGAGCTGATCCAGCACGGGTACACCACAGTGCTGTGCAGCCAGCGGGCCGACGGCCTGCACGAGGACGAATACGTGGCCATGCTGCTGGATCGAGGGGTCAGTGGCCTGGTCTTCGTCTCCGGTCTGCACGCCGACTCCACGGCCGACCCGCAGCGGTACCTTGCGCTGCGGCGACGCGGGCTGCCGATCGTGCTCGTCAACGGCTATCTGCCGGGTGTGGATGCTCCGTTCATCTCCAACGACGATGTCACGAGCATGGATCTGGCGATCGCCCACCTGGCCTCGCAGGGCCATCGTCGGATCGGCCTCGCGGTGGGCTCCCAGCGGTTCACCCCGGTCCTTCGCAAGGTGGACGGGTTTACCAGTTCGATGGCGCAACGGCTTGATGAGCGCGCCCCCCTGATCACGTACTCGATGTTCAGCGTCGAGGGTGGGGCCGTGGCGGCTGGGGTGCTGTTGGATGCGGGCGCCACCGCCATCATCTGTGGCTCCGATCTGATGGCACTGGGCGTGATTCGGGCTGCCCGCGATCGGGGACTCTCTGTGCCGCAAGATCTCTCGGTGGTCGGCTACGACGATTCGTTGCTCATCGGCTACACCGACCCGCCGTTGACCACGGTGCGCCAGTCCGTGCCGACGATGTCCTCGGCGGCGGTGGCCGCGTTGTTGTCGGAGATCTCCGGCGTGCGGGCCGAACGGGCCGAGTACATCTTCCGGCCCGAGCTGGTGGTGCGCGCGTCCACCGCAGCCGCCCCGGCCTGAACCGGCTCGGACTCTTCAGCCCTCGTCGGGGGAGCCCTCCAGCGCGTCCGCCAGTTGCTCGAGCACGTCACCGACCTGCTCCGGACCTTCGGCACGGAACCAGGCCGCCGTCTCGCCCACCCCCACTTTGATGCTGAGGTCGCGGCCGGGATCAAGGCGGCGGAAGACGTACTCGTCGGTGACGTCGTCGCCGATGAAGACGGTGGCCTCAGCATCGCACCGGCGGGCCAACTCGGTCACCGCGGTGCCCTTGTCGGCCTGCACCACACTCAGCTCGACAACTGACTTGCCCTCCAGCGCATGCACTCCCGGCAGGCGCGCGGGTCCGTCGAGTGCCGCTCGGGTGGCGGCCTGAGCCACCGGCTGCTCGGCCAGGCGGGTATGCAGCACGGCCGTGGTGGGCTTGTGCTCCACACGGGTTCCCGGGTGCAGGGCCACCACGGCGTCGAGTTGCTCGCTCACGTCGACCAGCAGCCGCGACTGGTCGGCACTGACCGTCACCGCCCCATCATCGAACTCGGCACCGTGACTGCCCACCAGCCGGACTCCGCGAGGCGGGCGAGCCACCGCCGTCAGTTCCGCGAGGGTGCGGCCGCTGACCAGGGCCACGTGGACGCCGGGGATCGTCACCAGCCGCTCGATCGCGGCCCGCGAGGCCGGCAGCATGTCCGAACTGGCGGGGTCGTCCACGATCGGGGCCAGGACTCCGTCGAAATCGAGGGCGACCAGCAGGGGCAGGTTGCCGGTCACCCGGGAGATGGCATCGCGCAGGTGCGGCTCCACGGGGGGCTCGGCAGGGGGAGCGGTGCCGAGCGTGCCGAGGAATTCGTGCGCCCAGCGGTTCACGTCGAACTCCATCACCCGCCGCCGCAGCCTTTTCATCCGCCGCCTCGCGTGCGCCGGCTTCATCCGGATTGATTCCAGCAGAGCCTGTTTGAGTCCGTCGATGTCGTGCGGGTTGATCTTCAGGGCTCCGGTGAGTTCCACCGCGGCACCGGTGAACTCCGAGAGCACCAGGACGCCGTCGTCCTCCAGACGGCAGGCGACATACTCTTTGGCCACCAGGTTCATCCCGTCCCGCAGGGGGGTGACGACCATGATGTCCGCGCACGAGTACAGGGCGGCCATCTCCTGACGCGGATAGGAGTGGTGGAGGTAAACCACCGCGGACCGGGTGAGGGTGCCGTGCTGTCCGTTGATCCGTCCCACGGTGAGTTCTATCTCGTCCCGCAGCCTGCGGTAATCCTCCACCCGCTCGCGGCTCGGCGTGGCCACCTGGACGAGCACCACGTCCTCGGCACTGATCGCCCCTTCGTCCAGCAACTCGCCGAATGCCTTGAGCCGGTGTCGGATTCCCTTGGTGTAGTCGAGCCGGTCGACTCCCAGCAGCAGGTGCCGCGGATTGCCCAACTGCTCTTGGATCTCTGCTGCGCGGGCCCGGACCGGCGCGGACCCCGCCAGGTCGGCCATGCCCTGGCTGTCGATCGAGATCGGGAAGGCCTTGGCCAGGACGCTGCGTTGGCCGTCCGGCCGATGTGGATCGGGGACGCTGATCCGTCCCCGCCGACTGGTCAGATCCAGGGCCCGCCGGGCTGCGCGCAGCAGGTTTCCGGCGTCCTGCTCGCGCTGGAATCCGACCAGGTCGGCACCCAGTAATCCCTCGACGATCTGCCGGCGCCAGGGAAGTTGGGCGAACAACTCGTAGGGAGGGAATGGGATGTGGTGAAAGTAGCCGATTCGCAAGTCTTTCCGCAGCCGGCGCAGCATGGCCGGCACCAGTTGCAATTGATAGTCGTGCACCCACACCGCGGCGCCGGGGCCGGCCGCCTTCGCAGCGGCTTGGGCGAACCGGCGATTCACCCGGCGGTAGACCTCCCACCAGTGCCGGTGGAAGGACGGGGTGGCGATGACGTCGTGATAAAGCGGCCACAGGGTTCCGTTGGAAAAGCCCTCGTAGAATTGCTCGATCTCCTGCGCGCTGAGCTCGACCGGCACGAGATACGTCTCTTCGTGCGTGAACGGTTGCAACGGGTCGTCGGGGCCGCCGGTCCAGCCGACCCAGGCTCCGCGCATGTCGTGCATGACCGGCTCCAGGGCCGTCACCAGTCCACCGGGGGAGCGGGTCCACGAAGTGCTGCCGTCTTCGTGGACGACCCGGTCGACCGGGAGCCGGTTGGCGACCACGACGAGGTCGTATCGTCCTGTTACTCCAGTGGGCGCGCGCGGGTCCGGCTCGCCGTGGTCTGGGGGCGTTCCCACCCGCTGAGTGGGCACGTGCTCGATCGGTTCGTCAGAAGCCGTCATCAGTCCTCCCCGGGAAGGCTCTGGACGATGCCCCGGACCGCGTTGTCTCGGGCTGCGCAAACTCCGGTACCCACGCGGTTCCTGGACGCAGGGCGTCGTCGAAATGAGCCTATCGGGTGCCCGCTGGCACCGCATGGTGACCCCGCAACGTCACGTTGGTCGGGCCGCGTCTACTATCGGGCGGTATCTGGTATCAGGTCGATATCAGGTCCAGTGCGGTTCGCCACAGTTGCCGTCCGACCCGGCCCCGGAGGGCTACGGTCGAAACTGCGCGGTGGTGACTGCGCGTCGAAGAGGACTGACGGGTGCGGGAGGTATCCGGTGCGGATCAGCGATATCTTGCGGAGCAAGGGCTCGGACGTGATGACCGTGTCCCCGGAGTCGACGGTGGCTGATCTCGTAGCCCTGCTGTCCGAACGCCGGTTCGGTGCCGCGGTGGTGTCCGACGACGGCGAGACCTTGCGGGGCATCGTCTCCGAGCGTGACGTGGTGAGCGCCTTGGCCCAGCACGGCCCCGGCCTGCTGAGTCTTCAGGTGAGCGAGATCATGACCGAGGACGTGGTCACCTGTCGCCCCGATGCCCAACTCGTGGAATTGCTCGGCGTGATGACCGAGCGCAGGTTCCGACACGTCCCGGTGGTGGTCGACTCCCGGATGCAGGGCCTGGTGAGTATCGGGGACATCGTCAAGTTCCGGCTGGACGAACTAAGCCAGGAGCGCGACCAGCTCGAGGCCTACATCCACACCTGATCCTGGGCGCCGAGCCTGGTCGGCGGCCGGACGCGAAGCGCAGGCCATCGTCCGGGGCCGTTGCCACTAGGGCCCCCGAGTGGTCGCCGCCAGGTTTCATCACGACATCCTCACGTCACTGGCGTCACATTCGCATCATCCGCCCCTGTGGTCTTAGGTTCTCCCAGGCCTGTGACGTACCGTGAAACGGTGAGCCTGCTGAACGACACCCCGCCTGCTGGGACGCCGCTCGGCTCGACTGCAGCCGGGGGAGACTCCCTCGTGGGTCGTACCGTCGGGCGATACCGGCTGCTGCGCCGGATTGGCGAGGGCGGCATGGGTGTGGTCTACCTCGGGGTGGCCGGAGACGAGAGCCCGGTCGCGGTCAAGGTGCTGCGTCCGCACGTCGCCGGTGATCCCGACGCCCGTCAACGGCTGGCCCGCGAGGTGCAGACCCTGCGCCGGGTGCAGCACGAACGGATCGCTCGGGTCCTGGTCGCGGACGTCGACGCCGAACTGCCGTACGTGGCCTGCGAGTACGTACGGGGTGCCACGCTCGATCGCTATATCGAAACGGTCGGCCCGTTGGACGCCACCGCCCTGACCACCCTCGCGTACGGACTGGGCGATGCGCTGGGAGCCATCCATGCAGCAGGCATCATCCATCGCGATCTGAAGCCGGCCAACGTGATGGTCCGCGATGGACACCCCGTCGTCATCGACTTCGGCATCGCCCACGTGGCTGACGATTCTCGCCTGACGATGACCGGCCTGGTGATGGGGACCCCCGGCTATCTGTCACCCGAACTTCTGGAGGGGGCGACGGTCGACCGGGCTACCGACTGGTGGGGCTGGGCGGCCACCCTCGTCTTCGCCGCCACCGGGCGAGCGCCTTTCGGTCGTGGCCCGATGGAGATCGTGCTGGACCGGGTGCGACGAGGTGACGTCGACCTCAACGGCGTCCCGGTGTCGTTCGTGCCGGTGCTGCGCGCGGCCCTGGCACCGGACCCGGCTCAGCGGCCCCGGCCCGGGGTGTTGCGTGCTTCGTTGCTTGACATCAGCCGCGGACTGGGGGTGACCGAGGCGGCCACCGCCACCTTGCCCCGCGCGACGGTGACCGAGTCTCGGGACGGGGCCGATCCGTCCACCGCGCCCACCGAGGCGGTGCAGCGCGCCACCGTGCTCCATCTCGCCCGGACGCCCGAGGAGCAGTCGGCGCGAGTGGTCGGCACCGGTGGCTCGGCGCCAGTCGATCCGGCAGCCGCGACCGAGGCCGTTCCCGTCGGCGATCAGCACCGTCGTCCCGGTGCGAACCCAGCGGAGCGGGTAACGGCGGAGCAGGCAACCCAGGCGTTTTCGCCGGCCGCGACCAGCGCGCTCCCGCTGGATCCCACCCGCGTGGTACCTGCGGCACCGGCACCGGCTCCGCAGCCCTCCACGTCCGTGCTGCCGGCTGATCACCCCGCCACCCGGGTGATGCCCCAACCAGGCAACCAGCCGACCGGGCACGGCCAGCCAGGCATTCATCACAACCAGAGCCAACCTCACAACCAGGGCTATCCGCAGCATCAGGGGTATCCGCCCCCTGGGCCCGGCCGGAACGCGGTCCCCGTCGCCTCCGTGGCCGGGTATCGGCGAACCCAGACACCGCCCCAGGGAGCACCCGGCCACTCCGCCCCGGGGTACCCCGGCGCTGCGGACCCCCGCGGGGCCGTCGCTCAGCCGTTCGCGCTGCGCGCCCCCGCCCAGACCTACCCGGGCGCCGCGCCGCAAGTGGAACAGCCCCGGCAGCCGCGCCGCTGGTCACGCAACCAGACTCCCTCGCAACCTCCGGCCCAGCACCCCGGCGGCGGACCCGCTGCCTCGGCGCAGTTGCAGCCCCGCAGAGCGCATCAGGCCCCGGTGCCGCCGCAGCCGGCTGCGAACCCGCAGGCACCACAGGCCCCCGGACGCAAGTCTGCGCGTACCGGCACCGTGCTGATTGCCTGGCTGGCGTTTGCGGTGGCCTTTGCAGCCGCGCCGACCATCGCAGCCGCCGCGTGGCTCGGGTGGGCCGTCGTGGCCCGCACGGTCGACCGGGTCGGCTGGGCGCTGGTGGTGCGTCGACACGCGTACGGCCCGCGGCGGCGCGATGCCGCGGTCGCGGTGGCCACCACGCCCCTGCACATGGTGGCGGCCGTCCTGCTGACCGCATTGCAACTGATCTTGCCGGTGCTGATGGCAGCCAGTGTCTATTTCATGGTGAGCGTCGTAGCGCCCGCCAGCGACGTGCCTTTCTCGGGAGTTCCGGCGATGGCGGCGGCAGGGGCTGCACTGGTCCTCACCTCCTGGTGGGGGCCGGGTGGCGGGGCGGTGCGGCGTGGTTCCCGGGCCGTCATCCGGGGGATCACACCGGGCGGCATCGGGTCGATCTTCGCAGTTGGCCTTTTGCTGGTGGGGGCCGCGGCCGCCGCGGCCCTATTGCTGCAGAACGGCGGCAGCGGTACCTGGTTCCCATTGCAGGCCGACCCTTTCCAGCAGATCCCGGGGCTTCGCGACGCTTTGCCCAGCAATCTGCCCCCGTACGGTCAACCGTGATCGCCGAGCATGGCTGAGCGCGCGTCGCTGGCTGCGGCGGGTGCCCACCGGCCGGTTCGAGCCTGTCCCGCGGCATCCGAAATCGACCTAGAATGGCCTACGCGCACCGAACCCGGCTCAATCGCCGCGGCACTTCTCACCGGCGCCGTCGGCAGGCGACCCGCACGGCCGGATAAGCCACCCCCGAAACGAAGGAACTCATGAGCAACAAGCAACGAGACCGTGCCAATGCTGCCCGTGAACGGGCCGAGCAGATGCGACGTGAGGCCGAGGCCAAGAGCCGGCGGACCCGCACGATCATCGTCGCGGTCACGGTTGTGGTCATCGTCGCCTTGATCGCCGGGGTGGCGGTGGTGGTGCGCAACGCGATGAACAGCGCGGCTGAGGCAGCCAAGGGACCTGCCGGACTGAGCGAGAACGGCGGCTACATCGGCGGCCAGGAGAGCGCCCCGGTGACCGTCACCGAGTACCTCGACTTCATGTGTCCTGCCTGCCGACAGTTCGAGGAGAACTACGGCGCCGAACTCGACCAGTTGGAGGGGGACGGTCAGGTTCGCGTCGAGACGGTTCCGGTGTCCATTCTCGACCGGTTCTCCAGCGGCACCGAGTACTCCACCCGCGCCGCTTCGGCTGCCTACTGTGTGATGGAGTCCGACTATGACAAGACCGGTGACTTCATCCAGGCGATGTACGACAACCAGCCTGCGGAGAACAGTTCCGGCCTGACTAACCAGGAGATCGCCGATCTCGCGGCCGGTGCAGGGGTGTCGCAGGCCGGGCAGGACTGCATCACGTCCGAGACCTATAAGGACTACGCCACCGCACAGACCGAGGCCGCCACCAAGGCAGGCCTGCAGGGCACGCCCTTCATCGTCATCAACGGTGAGCCTGTCGCCCAAGGCGAGGACTTCAAGACCAAGCTGGACGCGGCTCTGGCCGGCTGAGTTCGAGTTCGACTCGTGGCTGTGGCTCGTACACTGGGCCGCAGCACTCGCCGGCGTGGCGCAATTGGTAGCGCACCCGACTTGTAATCGGGCGGTTAGGGGTTCGAGTCCCCTCGTCGGCTCTTCGTGATTGTCCGCCTCCCCGCCGTTCGGGGTCTTACTGCCGGGGTCCTACTGCTCGCCGGGGCGACCTCCTTGCTTCTGCACGGCGCGCATGCAGGCGCATGCGTTCAGCGTCACACAGGACACCGACACCGACCGTAGAGCCCTGGCCGTCGAGAGGCGTCCGTGGGACGTATGTCAGTGGTGCGTGCCAACCTCAAGCCATGACCGACTACATCCACCGCAACCTCACCTCGGCGGTGAAGGACAAGAACTCACCCCTGCGCCAGTATCTGAACCGGCGCTTCCCGAACACCAGGCCGCTTCAGGCGACCTACCGCGAGCAGAGCGGCACCCTCCTGGTCGATGGGGGCGACGCCAACGCAGGGACGGTCGGCGCGGCCTTCGACTTCATGGTCCGTTTCGCGCTGGACCCTCACCACAGGCCGGGCGTTGCCGTGCAGGCCTTCCTTGACAAGCCGCCGTTGCTCGATGCCGTCCTTGAGGTTGTCGACTCGGCCAACTGCGCCGTTACCGGTCCTGAGGATGTGGACCTGCTCGCCAGGGCCTCGTGGGCTCTGGCCCTGTGCACCGAGGTTTACCGGGTCGGGCCCATGCCCGGCTCCCCGCTCTCGGGGCTGCGTGAGGGTCGGCAGTTCAATGCTCCGGCGCTGCTGTCCCTCGCTCCTGAGGGGGCGATGCGTCAACTGCGAGACCTCTACCAGGTGGCCCAGGAGCGGCTGCTGCCGAAGATCCTCCCCGCCGAGCGCCTGCATCTCGGTCCGACCTTCGACGGCTCGTCGCTCTGCCCGGCAGATGCCGACCTGATCCACGACGGGCGGTTGCTCGACATCAAGACCCACTTGGGTTCCAAGAACGCCAAGACGGGGGTCCGCACTGACAGGCTGGACCTCACGGACCTCTACCAGATGATCGCGTACGTCCTGTTCGACCGCTCGGACGCCTACGCCATCCGTTCGCTGGGCATCTACTCGGGAAGATACGGCGCCCTGGTGACCTGGCCGTTGGCTGAGGCCCTGGAGACGATGGCCGCGGCCTCCATCGACTTGGCCGAGGAGCGCGAGGTGGTCTGGAGGCTGCTCGGCGGATAGCCGGGTCTCGATCCAGAGCACGTAGAAAGTGTCGCCGACCTTGAACCCGGCGAACGGGAGATTTCCCTCGTGCCGGAAGACCATGTACTCATCCTCCTGAAGCGACTCGGGCAGGTTGGGTTTGAACTTCCTGCGAGGGAGCATCTCGAAACCAAGGGCATGCTTGCGATGTCTAGCGAGGTCCGCCCATGTGAAGGTGCAGCGCTTGGTCCACTTGACAAGAAACTCCGAGCGCTGCCGCTCGCTCATCTCCTCAACCCCGAAACCTGGCCGGAGGTGCCGGAACGAGAGCAACAGGTGCCCTCCATCCACGGGCAGCGGCCGGGCCGTGACCTTCTGGTCCGTGGCTTTGGGAGGCTGGCCTCGCCGCTTGGCCATCAGGCAGCGGCGAAAAAGTCGCGCATCGAGTCGAGAGGAATCACCAAGAACTTCGTGTCGTGCTCGAACGTCGACTTCCACGGTTCCTCGCGGTGTGTCCGGTTGCGCAGCGCCCACGCCTCGAACTGACCGTAGGTGTTCCAGACTCGCATCAGGTGCTGCTCGACATCCCGGTAGTCGTCCCAGTCGAAGCTGTCGCCAACCTCAGCGTCAACGTCGATGGCACCGTTCCCGTAGCGCTTCAGGTCGTGGTAAACCGTGCGCACGACAGGCCCGTGAGCCCATGCCTCGATCGGCTCATCGAACAGAGGCTCCCCGTGTGCGCCGAGGTAGTGGCCCTGGGCGTAGTACAGCAACTTCTGCAACTTCAAGTTGCTCATCGTCGCCTCGTTCTGCTCTGCCCAAACGAGCAGCCAATTGGCGATCTCCCGAGCGCTGTGTGCGGCCATGCCCCCTCACCTCCTGATCAGTCCACGGTAACAGCGGCATCCGACAAGACTCCTGTCAACGCTCGCACGCCTGGTCAACGCTTTCGACGTGGGCGAGCTTCCGCGGACGCGACCAGTTCGGACTGCGCCCACCGCTGTTCGCCTATCGGGTGTAGCGCCTTCGGCCCAGTCCACGACCCTGCGCCAACGGATGGATCAGACCATCTCACTCGGCAATGAGCGAGCGGTAGTCGCTCTCGCCCACCGCGCGACCGGTGAGTGCTCCACCGGGAAGTGGCACCTCCACCGGCATGTCGCCATCGTCGAAGGTGACCGACTCGATACCGGCCACGCTGACCACGGTGAGCACGATCTGCCCGGTGGCCAACGGGGCGCTGTTGTTGGCCGGGTTGCCGCCGTCGCGTCGTTCGTGCACCTCCACCCGGGCCACCCCCGAGTTCACCGAGCGCACCTGCGCGGTGACCCCGGTCAGGGAGGATGAGTAGCCCTGGTTGTACTGGTTCTCGGACGGGCCGTCCAGCAGGTCGGCCAGCAACTCGTTGGCCTGCTGCGTGCCGCTGCCGCTGGGTTCAGTGCTCGGTGCCACCGGCGCCAGGCGATTCTGCTGCACGAACCACACTCGTTGCGGTGCCTGCTCAGCGGTCGGCTCCGTGGTCGGACGCGCTGTCGCCAGCAGGTCGTAGGGGACGTCCTCGCTGTTGAGATACGTCGTGGTGCCGGGTCGAGGGCTTCCGCAGCCGACGAGAAGGACGGTCAGGCCGGCTGCCATCAGTGCCGACCCGAGTCCTCGCGCGCGCATCAGTACCCCTCCTTGCCCGGCCCCGAGTGGGCTGGGTTGCTGGGCTCGCCGTGTGGGCCGGCCAGCGCGCCGACCGGGGCGGCGGGATCGAGGTCATCCTGCTCGGGGTCCATCGGCGCCTCGGCGCGGTCCAGGGTGATGCAGAAGAGCGCGCCACCGAGGAAGGACTGGCTCTGGGTGACGGTCCCGCCATGGGCTCTCACCGTCTCGGCCACCAGGCTGAGTCCGAGCCCGACCCCGGGCCGTGACCCGCGCGAACCTCCCCGCCCGAACCTGTCGAAGATCCGGCCACGATCGGCTTCGGGCACGCCGGGGCCGCTGTCGTGCACACAGATCTGCACGTGCTCGCCGTCGCCGCTGACCTGGACCAGGCGGAGCCCGTCACCGTGCACGTCGGCGTTGCGTTGCAGGTTCACCAGTGCCCGGGCCATCGCTCGCCGGTCCACCTCCGCCCACCAGGGGCCACCCTGAACCTCCAGCACCGACGGGTCATGCCCGCTCAGCGACAGTGATTCCAGCACCAGCGCGCCCAGGTCGGTGACGGTTCGGGTGCCCACCTCGCCGGCGTCCAGGCGACCCAGTTCGAGCAGGTCTTCGAGCATGTTGCGGAACCGGGTGAGCTCGCCCGACATCAGGTCCAGCGCGCTTTGCGCGGTGGGCGGCAACTCGTCCCGGCGCGATTCCATCAACTGGACCGACGTGGTGAGTGTGGTCAGTGGCGAGCGCAGTTCATGCGCGACGTCCGCGGTGAATCGTGCCTCCCGCTCGATCCGTTCGGCCAGCGCGTCCACCATGGCATTGATGGACGTGGCGATGGTGGCCAGATCGACATCGGTGGCGGGACGCAGCCGGGTGTTCAGCTCACCGGCGGAGATCCGGGCGGCGGCCTGGGCCACGTCGTTGAGTGGGACGAGCAGCCGGGTGGCGGCCCAGCGGCCCCACAGCGCGCCCAGCATCGCGGTCAGCACCGTGCAGATGAGCAGCACCCGAGCGAGGATGCCGAGGGTGCGGTCGAGTTCGGCGGCGCTGGTCACCTGGTAGTAGGTGGCATTCGCGGCCGGCAACGGGATGCCGACGGCGATCGCCGCCTCGTTGTTCGACTCCAACCACTGCACCGCGACCTCGCCCCGGGCGGTGATCTCGGTGAGCGGTTCCGGCACCAAAGAGGCCGAGCTCGACAGTGACGAGGAATACCAGGTGCCGCGCCGTTCCACGAGTTGGACGGTGCCGCTGGGTGGAGAGGCGGCGGCGAGCACATCGGAGACCTCAAGACCGGAGGTCAACAGACCTCCGCGGATGATGGCCGCGTTGGCGTAGGCCTGCTGGGAGACCGAACGGACCCGCTGGTCGATGATGTACCCGCGAGCCAACAGATACGTCCCGCCGGACAGCAAAGAGGCCAGGACGAGGCTCCCCGCGGCGAATCCCAAGGTCACCCGCCGACGCAGGCCCAGCCTTCGCCAGGATGCTTGCCAGGCGATCAGCGGATTGCGGCTCACGGTCGGATCACTGCACGTCCAGGCGGTACCCCATGCCGCGCACGGTCGCCACGAGCTGGGGGTTGGCCGGATCCACCTCGATCTTCGTGCGGAGCCGACGCACGTGCACGTCGACGATCCGCTCGTCTCCGAAGTAGCCGCGATCCCATACCTTCTCCAGCAACTCCTGGCGGGAGTGCACGGTTCCCGGGGGAGAGGCCAGTTCGACGAGCAGGCGCATCTCGGTGGCGGTCGGGTGCAGCGGGCCGGTGTTGGTGGTGAGCGTGCCGGCATCGATGTTGAGCACCAGTTCACGGCTCGAGTCGAGCACGAGCCGTCCGGGACGCCGGTCCAGCCGGACGATCGTCGATTGCGGGGCCCGGCGCAGCAGCACCTTGATCCGGGCCCGCAGCACCGACAGATCGAACGGCTTGGTGACGTAGTCGTCGGCCCCGGCCTCCAGGGCGTCGACGATGTCGGGGGTGTCGGCCCGGGCACTGAGCACGATGATGGGGGAGTCGTGGTTGGCGCGCACCCGTCGGATGAACGTGTACCCGTCCATGCCGCCAAGCATCAGGTCGACGAGCATCGCGTCGGCGGTCTGGGTCTGCAGCACCTCCAGCCCCTCCTCGGCACTGGGTGCTTCCAGCACCTCGTACCCCTCATCGGCCAGGGCCAGGCGCAGGGCAGCCCGGATTCCGTCGTCGTCTTCAACGACCAGCAGTCGAACGCTCACGACTGCCATCGTGCCAGGTCACAGTGCGGACCCGGGGGCCTACACGCACAACCGGCTGGCGGCCCCTCGATCGGGTCAGCGCATCGGCGCGTGCTCAGTGAACCCTCGTGGCCGGCCTCGAGTGGGGGGTTCGGGCGACAAGGTGAGCCCGATGTTCTATTCTCGTAGCCCGTGGCGGGTGCAGTGGGGCACTCGCTCAGTCGATGCAGCGGACCAGCCGTTGCTCGGGGGATGGTGGAGTTGATGGCCACGGTGATCGACTCGAACGTGTCGCATACCGAGCCGCGCAGTCAGCGCGACGAAACCTCTCATCCTTGGTTGGTGGCGACCCGGCACACTGCCGGGGCCTGTGCCGGGGTCAGCGTGGTAGACGACGGGCTGGTGGTTTTCGTCTCCGACAGCGAGAGCGCCTCTCGGGGCACCATGGTCGAGTTGCTGCCCGACGGGACTGCCCGGGTGCAGTGTCAGCAAGCGCCCCAAGCCCTGTATGTGCATGGCGGCCAGGCCGAACTGGTACCCGAACTGCCCGGCCTGTGTGACAACCTCAGCCCGGCCGACGACGATCTCATCGTGCTCGCCTCCGCCGGCGTCCTGGAGTATCTGCCGCGCGGCTTCGGCCTCGTGGTGGCGCGGATGGCCGACGAGTCCGAGGCCGATGTAATGCTCAGCGAGATGCTCTCCTACGCCAAGGCCGGCGGTGCCGCGGTGGTGCGCAGGCTGCCTCTGACCTAGGGGGCGTGTCTCGTAATCCCCGCCCCGCTGCGCAGGACCCTGACGGGCGTCCGGCGGCGTTGTCCTCGACTCGACGTGGCTCTGCCACGCCCTCGCTCGTCCGCCTTGCCGCACACTCCGCCAGAGACTGCTCGCGACGGGCTTGCATTACGAGACACACCCGAGCCACTCGGAGCCATCCAGGGCTACCGCGGTTGCTCGACGGCTTCATTTCGATCCTGTGACGGTCGACTCACTGGCGCGCGCGCAAGGCCAACTCCAGTCACACTGAGGTGATCTCAGTGTGGTCCCGCCGGGGCGAGCCCGGCCGTTCACGTGGAGGTCGCCATGTCACAGCCGAAAGTCGAGATCGCGCCGTTCTCCCGCCGGGGGCAGAGCTTGGCCGGGTTCGTCGTGGCGGGACGCTGGCCGGATACCACCCGTGAATGGGTCCAGTTCCTCACCCTTGCCGTGCGTCTGGCCGCCGTGCCGGGGGTGCTCACCAGCACCACCGTGTTCCGCACCAGCGAGGACGTCCCCGATTCGGGTGCCATCCCAGACCCGGTGGGCCTGGTGCTGTGCGCCGGGCCGGTGGTCGGGGACGGCGCGCCGGTCCCAGGGGCGCTCTCGGCGCCGATCCCGTCGGCGGTGATCTTGTTGCATCCACCCCAGGAGTCCGTCCCGTCCACGCCCGATGCGGCCGGGGCCGCCTCCGGGTGCGTCCTGCTGCCAGGGCTGCCGCACCTGGGGCTGGACCACCGTGCCGCGTGGGTGGAGGCTGAGGCCGACGGGACGCTGACCCAGTTGCGGACCCGGGTGGATGTGGACCCGGCGACCGACCCGGACACCGCCGTCCTGGCGATGCTGCTGGCAGCCTGACCCGCGCCAGGGCGCAAAGCCTGGCGCCACGGCAGGCGCTCCCGGTCTGGCGGTCTCGACGTGAGCTCGCGCGGGTAGGTCACCGGGCCGGTCCCGTGCCGTGCCCCTCGACCGTCGGCCGCTACGGTGAACCCATGCGCGTTCACCTCGGTACCGATCACGCTGGCTTCGAACTCGGCGAGCACCTTCGCGCCGTCCTTCCCGAGCACGGCTACGAACTCGTCGATCACGGCGCCCACACGTACGACTCCATCGACGACTATCCCTCGTTCTGTATCGCCGCCGCCGAGGCCGTGCGCGACGACGAGGGCTCCCTCGGGGTCGTCCTGGGCGGGTCGGGCAATGGCGAGCAGATGGCGGCCAACCTCGTGCCCGGCATCCGCTGCGCCCTCGCGTGGAGCGAGGAGACCGCCCGGCTCGCGCGCGAGCACAATGACGCGCAGGTGGTCGCCGTCGGGGGCCGGATGCACAGCCTGGAGGACGCGACCCGGTTCGTGCTGACCTTCCTGGGCACTGCCTTCTCCGGGGACGCTCGTCATCGGCGCCGGATCGCGGAGATGCTCGACTATCGAGGCTGAAATCCGAGGCACGCCTGTGGGCCCTGGGGGTACCAGCGGTCCCGTCGTACGCTCGGTGACGCGGTTTCCCCGTGATCACCCAGTGAACCCAGTGGTCACCACCCCGGTGTCGATGACTCGGCGATCACCTGGTCTCGCAGCGGGTCACTCGGTGGCGAAGTCTCCACTGGCCCGACGAATCTCGCGTAGTCCGGCGGTGAGGTCGGCCATCGTCCCAGTCGGTAGGTCGGGGAGGAAGAAGCGCACGTCCTGCAGTGCGGTGGTCGCCTCCGCCATCCGTGCGCGGCCCTGAGGGGTGAGCCGGGCAAGGGTGCGTCGTCGGTCACGGGCGTCGGGCACTCGCTCCACCAGACCGGCCGCCTCCAGCCGGTCGATGGCATTGGTCACCGACGTCGGGTGTACCTGCAGCCGTTCCCCGATCTTGGACAAGGCAAGCTCGCCGTGACGGCTGAAGTCGAGCAGCACCAGCACCTCGTACCGGGAGAAGGTCAGACCCCAGGGCTTGAGCAGCGCGTCCAGCTGGGTGAGCAGCAACTGGTGCACCCGCATCACCGAGGTGACCATTTCCATCGCGCTCGCATCCCCGACGCGGGCTCCCCACAGCTGGGCGGCACGCTCGATCGGGTCGAAGGGCAACGGCCCGGACGTCCCCCGTCCGGGGTCGCCGGAAGCTGCTCGCGGCTTCGCACTCACCCGGTGTTCTTATGCCACGCCCGCGGGTGGAAGCAACCTGGGCGCGCCCGGGTGTGCGTGGTCTGGGTCGATCCGGGTGGTGCGCCGGGGTGCCTGCCCGGCTGGACTCGCGGTGTCGTGACCGGTGGTGGCCGGCCCCGCCCGGGCTCCGGCGTCGGCGGGCAGTCTGCGAGCGGGTCGGGCCGACAACCTTCGGGTCGGCAGCTTGGGGGTCGCCACTGGGGCGAACGGACGGCTCCTCGAGACGGGTACGGGTTCTGAGACGGGATTCACGCAACCATCCCGACGACGGGGAGACAGCACGGCCGGTCAATTGCTAGGATGTCCTAGTAATCGCGTCTGAGGGGATCAACGATGACCACCACGCCTGCCTCCACCCAGTCCGCCGCCGTGGCCAAGCCGGCACTGCACGTGCCCGCAAACCCGGTGCGAGTGGTGACGGCCGCGAGCCTGTTCGACGGCCACGACGCGGCGATCACCATCATGCGCCGCATCCTGCAGAGCCAGGGAGCCGAGGTGATCCACCTCGGGCACAACCGGTCGGTGGCCGAGGTCGTCGAGGCTGCGATCACCGAAGATGCTCAGGCAGTGGCGATCTCGTCCTACCAGGGTGGCCATGTGGAGTACTTCTCCTACCTGGTCTCCGCCCTCGCCGAGGCAGGTGTCGGCGCCACCGACGATCGGCCCGGGGTGCGGGTCTACGGCGGTGGCGGCGGGGTCATCGTGCCCGAGGAGATCGAACTGCTCGCACAGCGGGGAGTGCGGATCTTCTCCCCGGCGGACGGGCAGCGGCTGGGGCTGGCCGCCATGGTCAACACCATCCTGGCCGAGTGCGACCACGACCTCTCCCTGTTCCCGCCCGACCGGTACGACGACGTGCTCACCGGGGACCGGCGGGCGCTGGCCCGGGCCCTGACGGTCGCCGAGGCAGGCGGTCTGCCGGAGCAGGTCCGAGAGAGCCTGCGCGTCAGCAGCGAGCACGTCCCGGTGCTGGGCATCACCGGCACCGGCGGCTCGGGCAAGTCCTCCCTCACCGACGAACTCGTGCGCCGGTTCACCATGGACACCGGCGGCAAGGTGCGACTCGCCGTCCTGGCCATCGACCCGACCCGGCGCCGGGGTGGGGGCGCGCTGCTCGGCGACCGAATCCGGATGAACTCCCTCACCGGCCACGACAGCGGAGTCTTCTTCCGCTCGATGGCCACCCGGGGAGGCGCCGACGGCCTGCCGGCTCACCTGGACGACGTGCTCCTGCTGCTGCGGGCCAGCGGCGTGGACGCGGTGATCCTCGAGACGCCCGGGATCGGGCAGGGCGATGCGGGGGTGGTGCCGTTCAGTGATGTCTCGCTGTACCTCATGACGCCGGAGTACGGTGCCAGCTCGCAGCTGGAGAAGATCGACATGCTCGAGTTCGCCGACGCGGTGGCGATCAACAAGTTCGAGCGCCGGGGTGCGGCCGATGCCCGGCGGGACGTGGCTCGTCAACTCGTGCGCAACCGTGAGGCTTTCGGTACCAGCCCGGATGAGATGCCGGTCTTCGGCACCTCCGCAGCGACGTTCAACGACGACGGGGTCACCGCGCTGTACCAGTTCCTGCGTGATGCGCTGGGCGAGCATGGCATGTCGGTGCCTGACGGTCAGCTTGGCGAGGTGTCGGGCAAGGTCTCCAGCACGATCAACACGGTGCTGCCGGCCGACCGGGTGCGTTACCTGTCCGAGGTGGCCACGGCGGTGCGCGGCTATCACGCGCACACTCGCGAGCAGGCCGAGCGGCTGCGACGGTGGGAGGCGCTGTCGGTAGCGGCGCGCGAACTGTCAACGGCGCAGCCCGAGGCCTCGACCGTTGTCGGCTCGCCCGCTGCCGCGCTGGCCGACCTGGCCCAGTCAGCGCACGCCGAGTGCGATCCGCAGGCGGTGGGGCTGGTCGAGTCGTGGCCGCTGACCGTCCAGGAGTACACCGGTGATGAGCTCGTGGTGCGCGTCCGCGATCGCGAGATCCACACCCCGCTTCGCCGAAAGACCCTCTCGGAGAACACCGTTCCGAGGGTTGCGGTGCCTCGCCTGCATCACGCGGATTCGATCTACACTTTCCAGCGGGCCGAGAACCTGCCGGGCAGGTTCCCGTTCACCGCGGGCGTGTTCCCGTTCAAGCGCGAGGGTGAGGACCCGGCCCGGATGTTCGCCGGCGAAGGCGACCCGGCACGCACCAACCGGCGCTTCCACTATCTGTCGCAAGGGGCTCCGGCCACCCGGCTGTCCACCGCCTTCGACTCGGTCACCCTGTATGGGATCGACCCGGCGTTGCGTCCGGACATCTACGGCAAGGTGGGGACCTCGGGGGTGTCGGTCGCCACCCTGGACGACATGCGCGACCTGTACGCCGGCTTCGACCTCACCGATCCGAGCACATCGGTCTCGATGACGATCAATGGCCCCGCGCCGACGATCCTGGCGTTCTACCTCAACGCCGCGATCGACGCCGAGGTCGCCAAGGTTGCTCAGGCGTCCGGACGAGCAGCCGACGAGGTGGACGAGGCCGAGCGCGCTCAGGTGGCGGCCAGCACCTTGGCAGCCGTGCGGGGCACCGTGCAGGCCGACATCCTCAAGGAGGACCAGGGCCAGAACACCTGCATCTTCTCCACCGAGTTCAGCCTGCGGATGATGGGCGACATCCAGGAATGGTTCATCGCCAACGATGTTCGAAACTTCTACTCGGTGTCGATCTCCGGCTATCACATCGCCGAAGCGGGGGCGAACCCGATCAGTCAGCTGGCCTTCACCCTGGCCAATGGCTTCACCTACGTCGAGAGCTACCTCGCCCGGGGCATGCGCATCGACGACTTCGCACCGAACCTGTCCTTCTTCTTCTCCAACGGGATGGACGCGGAGTACACGGTGATCGGCCGGGTGGCTCGCCGGATCTGGGCCATCGCGATGCGAGACCTGTACGGGGCCAGCGAGCGCAGCCAGAAGCTGAAGTACCACGTCCAGACCTCGGGCCGCTCGCTGCACGCCCAGGAGATGGACTTCAATGACATCCGCACCACGCTGCAGGCCTTGTGTGCGCTGTACGACAACGCGAACTCGTTGCACACCAACGCCTATGACGAGGCGATCACCACCCCGACGGACCACTCGGTGCGCCGGGCGCTGGCCATCCAGCTCATCATCAACCGCGAGTGGGGGCTGTCGATGAACGAGAATCCCCTGCAGGGCTCGTTCGTCGTCGAGGAGCTCACCGATTTGGTGGAGGAGGCGGTTCTCGCCGAGTTGGACCGGATCACCGAGCGCGGCGGAGTACTGGGAGCCATGGAGACCGGGTACCAGCGCGGCAAGATCCAGGACGAGTCCATGGTGTACGAGCAGCGCAAGCACGACGGGTCGCTACCGCTGATCGGGGTGAACACCTTCCTCGACCCGGACCCGGCTCCCGCCCCGGAGATCGAGCTGGCTCGCGGAACCGAGGCTGAGAAGCGCTCTCAGTTGGCCCGTCTCGAGGATTTCCAGTCCAGGAACGCCGAGTCCGCGCCTGCCGCCTTGGCCCGGTTGAAGGCGGCTGCCACGTCGGGCGAGAACGTCTTCGCCGTACTCATGGACACCGCGCGGGTGTGCTCGCTGGGTCAGATCACCGAGGCGTTCTTCGAGGTGGGCGGGCAGTACCGGCGCGCGATGTAGCTCCGTCGTGGCCCCAGCGGGCCGCCGGAAAGCGGCGGTGCCTGGGATACCAAGCAGCCGATCTGCAGATGGACATGCATTCCGGGGCGCAGTCGGTTGAGCAGGTGCTCGACTCGCCCACCGACGGCGCCGGTATGCATGTCCGTCTGCAGGTGTGCCTGCTCGCGAGCGGATGGGATCTCATCCGCCGCGGCCTGTGTACCGGCTGCCGGACTCTCGGCGGTTGGCGTGGGGCGTCGCTGCCTGGCCGAGCGCTCACCGCGAGCGTGACCGGTGGGGGGATCCGCCCTGGATCCTCGGTGGTGCCCGAACCGGTCTTCCAGGAGAGATCCTGAGGTGGGCGGCCAGCCAACCGAGTTCTGCGCGGCCGGCCGGCCGCGCCTCATCCCTCGAGCGCCCGGAGGGCTGCTCAGCGGCGTCAGGTCGTGGGGTAGCCCGGCCGGCGCCGATGGCTGCCCGCGGCTCTGGGTCGCCGCCCGGACCGGGAGGGTCTGGTGCGGTGCTCGCCTACTGAACGGAATCGCTTGCCGAGCAGGCCAAGTCGCTGGTTCTCGTGGAGGGCTGGGGTACTGAGGGTGGCATGGTCCATGGATCCTGCGGCAAGGTGGAACCTGTCTCCAAGAGCGATTTGAGGTTCGCGAGAACGGCGGGCCAACCATGAGAGATCTGCTGGAGGTCGACCTCGCTGGCCAGGTTCTCATGGGTGACGACGAGCCGGGTGATGTCGTCTCCCGGCTCCACCGAGAAGGTCACCACGCTGGGCCGTTCCTGCGGAAAGTGCTCGGTTGGTTCGAAGGTCACCTGCAATCGAGTCGGCGGCTCACTCAGCAGCACGCGCCCGGTCACCTCGGCGACAGGTGGGTCGGTCAGGTTCAGGTGTTCCCACGTTGAACCGGCCTGCCACGTCGAGACATTGCGATGCCGCCAGTACTGGGCGGTCAGGTCGGCCTCCGTGAGGGCCTGCCAGATCTGCTCAGGGCTGGCCTTGATGTAGGTGACGTACACGTACTCCGGAATCGTCGGGGTAGTGGCCATGGCGATCTCCTCTGCCTGGTTGCGGATGCTCTCCAAGGCGTCCAACCGGGGTTGGTCGAACGCTGCGAGCCAGCGGCTCTGGAGGCGGTGAATCGGTTCCGGGTTGAGGTAGTGCAGCCGAAGCCTGCCCCGATGCACCACCGTGACCAGTCCTGCGTGCGCGAGCACGTCCAGGTGCTGGGTCATGGATTGCCTGGACATCCGGACGCCCTCGCCTAGGGCCGCCAGCGTCTGACCATCCTGGGTGCGCAGGCGGTCGAGCAGGTCGCGCCTGGTGGGGTCAGCCAATGCCCGAAAGAGCTCGTCGTTCTCCTGAGTCACCCTTCAATCATGCAGGTATCTGCCTGCATATACAAGATGTGGAACGTGGGGTGGACTGGCCCGCCGGGACGTAGTGGTGTGATCCACACCACATAGGTCAATCGGTTGACTGGTTGACCAATCTCCGTCATAGTCGTCTCAGTCCCTGAGCGACCACGGTCAGGGCCCAAGGCGAACCGCAGGTCGCAAGCGGAGGCGATCCGACCCTCCAGCTCCGACCCTGCGGGCTTCCTACTCGATCCGAAGGGGTTCACGTGCGAAGAGGCATAGCCCAGGTGTTGAGCGCATCCTGCGTGGCTGTGGTGCTGGCCGTGGTGGGCTGCGCTCCATCGTCGACCAACGATCACGTTGTCTTGAAATGGTGGATGACCGTCCCATCATCGGATGACGCGGCAGCCGCCTTGGAGGAGGTGGTGGCCCAGTACAACGAGCAGCAATCGGACGTGGAGGTTGACCTCCAGTACCGAGCGGTCGATCCGCTGAAGAACGCACTCCGCCTCACGGCGGGCAGTACCGCTAGCCCGGACATCTACTACATGTGGGCCGGGCCGGGCCTGGGCGGTGAATTCGTCGACGCCGGCGTAAGCCTGGATCTGACCGGGTACTACGAACAGTACGACTGGAACGATCGGTTCAGTGAGGGCACCCTGACGAACTACACCCAGTACGGCGGCCATCACGGAGTGCCGTGGACCCAGCGTGGCGAGGTGATCTACTACAACCGGGCGCTCTTCGCCGAAGCCGGAATCACATCACTACCCACGAACTACGCCGGACTTGTTGCCGCCGCACAGCAACTCAAGGCGGCCGGCATCACGCCGATGACCCTCGGCGGCAAGGACAACTGGCACATCATGAGGTTGCTCGATGCCATCATCGAGACCGAGTGTGGTGCGGACCTGGGTGATCAACTCAGCGCCCTGGAGGTGTCCTGGGCGGACCAGCCGTGCGTCGACGAGGCCTTCACTCAGCTCAAGGAGTGGGGTGGCTACTTTGAGCAGGGCTATCCAGGTCTCGCCCAAAGCGACGCCGCTGCCTTGTTCCAGCGAAATGAAGCCGCCATGACCTTCGAGGGCGATTGGTTCACGGGCAGTCTCACCAATCCAGACGATTATGGCGTCTTTGTCTTCCCCACGGGCACGGATCGCCTGTATGGCTTCAGCGAAGGCCAGTATATCACTGCCACCAGCCAGCATCCCGACGAGGCGGCGGCCTTCCTGGACTACCTCACCTCGGCGCCCGTCCAAGACCAAATAGGTGCCTACTTCGCAGCCACCTCAGTGAATCAATCGGTCACCTTCTCGGAAGACTCATCGAACTCCGTCCAGGAGGCAATGCAGCAGATCATCGCAAATGCGCAAGGCTATTATCTCAACAATGACCAGAACTTCCCGGTGGGTGTGACCACCGAGTACTGGAGAATCCAGAACGGAGTGCTTGCCGGAACGATTCAGCCCGATTCGGCCGGCGCCGCGCTCCAGTCCTTTATTGACAGTAACCAGCGCTGAGAGAGATCGCGAGGTGCATGATGACTACAGTTGACAATCGAACGCGTCCAAGAAGCCGATCCGATGAGACATTCGCCGCGGCGATGCCGTTCCTGGCGCCAGCGTTGCTTCTCTATGGAGTATTCCTGATCTGGCCGATCCTTCGGACGTTCTACCTGAGCTTCTTCGCCTGGTCCGGGTTGCCGACCGAGAAGCCGGAGTTCGTGGGGCTTCGGAACTACGTGTACGAGTTCACGCAGGATCCGGTCTTCTACACCGCTCTGGGTAACACGCTAATCTGGGTGGTGCTGTCGGTACTCATTCCGACCGCTCTCGGGCTGGTCCTGGCGATGGGTCTGAACCGCCCCCTGATGGGCCGGAACGTCATGCGTTCGGTGCTCTACATACCCGCGGTGTTGGCCTCGATCGCGGTAGCGACGATGTGGACCTGGATCTACAACCCGACGCTTGGCCTGGCAAATGCCCTGCTGGCTCGTGTGGGACTGGCTCACGACTGGCTGGGTGACCCGGATACTGCTCTGTACTCGGTGTTCATAGCCTTCATCTGGCAGTCGACCGGTTTCGCGATGGTGCTCTTCCTGGCTGGCTTGCAGTCAGTTCCTGCCGAGCTCATCGAAGCGGCGAAGATCGATGGAGCGAACGCTTGGCAGCGTTTTCGAGCTGTCACCATCCCGGCATTGCGTCCCACGCTTGCCGTAGTGATAGTCCTGACCATCATCAGCTCGCTGAAGGTCTTCGATCTCATCGTCGGCATGACCGGTGGAGGCCCCGCTCAATCCACCCAGGTGTTGGCGTTGTGGTCCTACAGCCAGAGTTTGTACAACCATCAGTTCGGCCCCGGCAGCGCACTGTCGGTGATCCTTCTCGCGGTCACCCTGATTCTTGTCGTGCCCTATCTCGTCTGGACCATCAAGGAGGATTCAAAGTGAGTGCCGCCGATGTGATAGAGAAGCCGGCCGAGACGCGAAGCGGGGCGGCGAAGCCGCCTCGCGAGAACAGACGGATTGACTATCCGATGATAGGCCTCTGGGTGGCCCTCGTGCTGGTGTCCCTCGTGTGGTTCCTGCCATTTCTGTTTATGGTGCTCACGTCGTTCAAGACGGACGAGGATGTCACCTCGACGGCGATCTGGGAACTGCCCACGACCTGGGCATGGAGTAACTATGCGGCGGCAGCCGATCGTGGAGAACTCTGGACCGTGATGCGGAACAGCCTGTTCATCGCCTTGGTGAAGGTTCCGCTCGGCCTGCTCATCTCCGCGGCCGCGGCCTTCGCATTGTCCAGGCTGAAGTTCCGGTTCAACCGGGCGGTGCTTCTCGTGCTGGCCGCCGGGGCGATGATCCCGGTGCAGGTGGCCCTGGCCCCGATGTTCAAGATGATGTCCGCTCTGCACATGCTCGACTCGACGGTGTGGATCATCCTTCCGTACCTCGCGTTCGGCATCCCGTACCAGATCTTCTTCCTCTACGGCTTCTTCGTCGCGCTGCCACGCGAGTTGGACGAGGCGGCCAGGATCGATGGAGCCGGCAACATTCGGCTCTTCTTCCAGGTGCTTCTGCCGTTGGCCAAGCCGGCTCTCGCCGCGCTGTTCATCCTTGACTTCGTCGCCACCTGGAACGAGTACGGCATGGCGCTTACCCTGCTGCAGGACAACGCAGTGCAGACGGTTCCATTGGCCCTGCAGAATTTCCAGTCCCAGTTCAACACCGCCTATGGCCAGCTCAACGCCTTCATCATCATGACCATTCTGCCGGTGCTCATCGTGTACTTGATGTTCCAGCGATTCTTCACCAGCGGTGGCCTGTCCGGCGCTGTCAAGGGGTGAACGAGGTGTCCAGACCACAGACACAGCACTGTTCACCGCGCGAGTGTCTCCCCACCCTCACGGTGCAGAGCCCCTGGCAGGAGGTGGAGCTGGCGGTGGACCTCGAGCTTGCCGTGGAGAATCCCTACACGGACGCGGAGGTGGAGCTGATCTGCTGCGATGCCGATGGACGATCACTGATCCGACCGGCCTTCTGGGACGGCGGCTCGACCTGGCGGGCGCGGGTGGCACTGACCCACCCAGGACGCTGGACAAGCGAATGGTCGGTGCGAGTCGAGGGGCGCCGTGAGCAAGCACCAGCCCCCGACATCGACGTGCAGGGGCTTGACCCGACGGCCACCAACGTCTTTGTCCGCCACGGATTCTGGCGAGTCGACCGGGACCTCGGGCAAGTGTTCCACGCCGACGGAACCCTGAGTTTCGTCACGGCTGACACGGCCTGGGCGATGCCGTGGCGAGCGACCACTCAGGACGTGCTCAGCTACGCACGGGACCGCGCAGCGAAGGGTTTCAACGCCGTGCTCCTGATGAGCATGCAACCGGACATGGGGGCGCGTGGACCTCGCGACCGGACCCAGGACGAGGGCTTCGACGTAGCCTTCGACGACCTCGCGGATGGCACTTTGCGCTCCTTGCGGCCGGAGTACTTCCAGTACCTGGACGGCATCGTCGACATCCTCCTCGAGCACGGAATCGTCCCGGTATGGAGCCCGCTCTTTCATGGGTTCGGCTGGAAGGGTCTATCGGTGATCGGCCCCGTCGCCGATGAGGCCGACACCGTGCGCTACTACCGGTACCTGGTGGCCCGCTACGGCGCCCGCCCGGCCATCTACCTTGCCGGGGCCGACGGTTCTGGCCGACTCGAGCAGGTCGAGGCCGGCGGCAAGGCGCTTCAACACGCTGACTGTTACGGCCAGCCAATCGGCCTGCACTACCAGCCACATTCGCCGGCGGATGCCCATCAGGACGCCGAGTGGCTGGACTTTCAGTGGTGCCAGACGGGGCACGAGGCCGAGCATCTTGCCGAGCGGGTCGCGGTGATGGCGGCCCGTCAGCCCCGTCGTGCCGTCGCCAATGGCGAACCCACCTACGAGAACAGCGGTTTCCTCGGCAGGGCGACAGGGTGGTGGCAGGGACACGAGGCGTGGAGCAATCTGTTCGCCGGCTCGCTCATGGGAGTCGTTTACGGGGCGGGCAGCATGTGGCAGTGGCGTCTGCACGCCGACGAGCCGGGTCACTCTCCCTACTTCCTCGCCCCCGGCTGTGGATGGCGGGAGGCGCTGGATTTCGAAGGGTCTGGCTACGTCGGACTGATGGGCGAGATCGTCCGCTCATTGCCGCTGGAAGGTGCCGAAACCGACTGGACTCGAGCCATCTGCGGACGGGGACTGTCCGTGAGCGACAGCTTGCTGGTGCTGTACCGGCCGCAGGGTGGGCCGGTGCAGGTGGTCAGCGACGACGTCCCCGACCATTACCGGATCCTCGATCCACGCACGGGAGCTGGCGTGGCTACCGGCACGCTCGGGGCGGATCGAGTGATCCAGGATCCAGGCGGGGACCCGCGGCTCTACATCCTGACGCCAGAGCCCCACTGATTGCCCCAGGCGCAGACACCCTGGCCGGAACGCCGCAGCCAGCAGGCTGCCTCTGGCAGACCGGAACCCATCAACCGATCCGCTGAACCCAACCCGCGACGAGGCCGACGACGTCGTCGGCGCAAGGAGTAGAACCATGGCTTCAATCACGTTCGACAAGGCGCAACGCTGGTACCCCGGAACGGATCACCCTGCTGTGCCAGGCTTCGATCTCACCATCGACGACGGTGAGTTCATGGTGCTGGTGGGGCCCTCCGGCTGTGGAAAGTCCACCACGCTTCGGATGCTCGCCGGGCTGGAGGAGGTCAACTCCGGGACGATCACCATCGGGGATCGCGATGTCACCCATCTGTCCCCCAAGGACCGCGATATCGCGATGGTGTTCCAGAACTATGCCCTCTACCCGCACATGAGCGTGGCCCAGAACATGGCCTTCGCGCTCAAGGTGTCGAAGATGCCGGCTGCCGAGCAGCAGCGACGGGTGGCCGAAGCCGCGAAGGTGCTGGGCTTGACCGAGTACCTGGACCGCAAACCCAAGGCGCTGTCCGGAGGCCAGCGGCAGCGGGTGGCGATGGGGCGGGCGATCGTCCGCCAACCCCAGGTCTTCCTGATGGACGAACCCCTGTCGAACCTCGACGCCAAGATGCGCGTGCAGACCCGTACCGATATCGCGAAACTTCAGCAGGACCTCGGCGTCACCACGGTGTACGTCACGCACGATCAGGTCGAGGCCATGACGATGGGCGACCGGGTCGCAGTCATGAAACTGGGTGTGCTGCAGCAATGCGACTCCCCGCTCAGGTTGTACGACCACCCCGACAACCTTTTCGTGGCGTCGTTCATCGGCTCCCCACAGATGAACCTGCTCGACGGGCATGCCCGGGACGGAGGTGTCTTCGTCGGACAGTACGAGGTGCCGGTCGACCCAGCCGCCGCGTCCCGGATCACCGCGGACGTCACGGTCGGGGTCCGACCGGAGAATTGGCGCATTGTGGGCCCGGGTGAAGGGCTGCCGGTCACCGTGACCGTCGTGGAGGAACTCGGTGCCGACGCCTACGTCTACGGGACCTGCGAGGTCCAGGGCGCCCCGAGCAATGTCATCATCCGGGTCGAGGGGCGCCATGCCCGGCACAAGGGCGATGTCATCCACGTCACCACGGACCCGCGGCACGTACACGTCTTCGACACCGAGACCGGTCGCCGGCTCAGCGATTGAGGTCGGTGGCACCAACCCCGCTCCGGGCGGCGTGGAAGATGCAGACGGACATGCCTACCGACCCTTCAGAGGCCATTGCTACGGTCAGGTCGGCGGCTGCGGGCACCGGTACGCATGTCCATCTGCAGGCCGAGTCGGCCGGAAACCGGGCTATCCGACCGAAACGGCTCACACCGAGGAACGAGGAGTCGTCCGGAGGGGCGGTATCGGTCGAGCCGCTCGGCGGTCACCCTCGACAGGTTCGCGCTGCGGTCGGCTCAACTGCCGTCCGCGCCCGGCCGGGCGCGAGCAAGGAACCTGCCGGTAGCGATCCGGTTGACCGCGGAGCCGTCCCGCAATTCGGTGCGGGCCTTCGGGTGGCTGCGGTAGTAGTCCACCAGTTCGGCGACCAGATCCGGATCCGAGAGCAGTTCGTTCGCCGGATAGGCCCGCACCCCGTTGCCGAGCATGGTCCGCAAGGGGATGCGGGCCCCGGTCAGCTCGCCGACATCCTTCCAGTCCAGGGTGTAGGGCTCGAAGACCATCGGCACCACGTGAACCTCGTTCTGGCGTAACAGGATTCCGGGCGGCTCCGTCCACTTGCGCAGGTCCCGGACTCCCCAGACGGCGATCACCGGCATCAGCGCGAACGGGATGAGCATGGCCCGCGGTTGAGCGTCCAGGCCGCCGGTGGCAACCAGCCACAGGCCCAGCACCGCGGGCAACCCGACCAGCCAGGCGATGACGACACCGATCCACAGCGGCCGCAAGCGCGCCTCGGCCGGCACCATGATCCCCTCTGCCGAGGAGTCGATCCGCAGCAGCCCCCGGCGGCGGGGCATCCTGGGCAGCAACGCCGCCCCGACGAAGGCGCCGACGGCTATCAGCGCACCCATGCCCAGGGCGGTGGCCATCGCGCTCGCAGACGTGATCCCCACGTAGGTGGCGAAGACCGCCGCCCCCAGCGCGATCACCGCCAGCACAGCCCAGCCGACGAGGCGCTCGCCACTGTTCAACGGATCGAGTTCGACAACCTGCATGGGGCATTGTCCCCGGGCGAGCAGTCTTGGCGTGACTTCGGGGTTCCGGTTCGCGGGTCGTACCATCGTCGTGCAGCGGGTGCCGCCCGAATGTCGTCTCGCCCGCGCCCGATGGAAGGACCCGTGTGACCAGCCAGCCAGACCCCACCCAATCCGCCGCCACGCATCCGGACCCCACCGTCAGTCACCCCGGTGCCGGGGGCCCGGCGGCGCCCATCCGGGACGCCGTGCAGAGCCCCGCGCACGCCGTCGGCACGTCCCGGGTCAAGCGGGGGATGGCCGACATGCTCAAGGGCGGGGTGATCATGGACGTGGTCACGCCCGAGCAGGCCAAGATCGCCGAGGATGCCGGAGCAGTAGCCGTGATGGCCCTCGAGCGGGTCCCCGCTGACATCCGCGCCCAGGGCGGTGTGTCCCGGATGAGTGACCCGGACATGATCGACGGCATCATCTCCACGGTGTCGATCCCCGTGATGGCCAAGGCGCGGATCGGTCACTTCGTCGAAGCGCAGGTGCTGCAGAGCCTCGGCGTGGACTATGTGGACGAATCCGAGGTGCTCACCCCCGCCGACTACGCGAACCACATCGACAAGTGGGCCTTCACGGTGCCCTTCGTCTGCGGCGCCACGAACCTCGGAGAGGCGCTGCGCCGGATCACCGAGGGGGCGGCGATGATCCGCTCCAAGGGTGAGGCGGGCACCGGTGACGTCTCCAATGCGACGACGCACATGCGTTCCATTCGCGCCGAGATCGCTCGGCTCACGTCGATGAGCCCGGACGAGTTGTACGTGGCCGCCAAGGAACTGCAGGCGCCGTATGAACTGGTGGCTGAGGTGGCCTCGGCCGGGCGGCTCCCCGTGGTGCTGTTCACCGCCGGCGGTATCGCCACTCCCGCCGACGCCGCGATGATGATGCAGTTGGGTGCCGAGGGTGTCTTCGTCGGCTCGGGCATCTTCAAGTCCGGCAACCCGGCCCAGCGTGCCGAGGCCATCGTCCAGGCCACCACGTACTACGACGACCCGAGCGTCATCGCCAAGGTGTCCCGTGGGCTGGGTGAGGCCATGGTGGGCATCAACGTCGAAGACATCGCCCAGCCGCACAGGCTCGCCGAACGCGGCTGGTAGGCAGGCCACGAGGTAGGCGTCCGCGGCACCCCCGACCCCGTTCGCAAAGCCGCTCTACGATGTGCTCCCGAGGTCGCCGATCATGAGTTCCACCAGGATGGGCATAGCGGAGGAGGGATCCGGGCCGGTTCGCCCTGCTCGCATTTGAGGGTCCACCCGGTGTGCGACCTTGCACGCTGAATGAACGGCGTTGAAGGCTGCGGGACGCTGGGCGGACGTCTTCCCCGTTGCCGACCGCCCGCTCGCGCTGCGCACCGATGATGTGCGAGTTCACTGGGCAATCGCGCTTGGGCTCACAGGGTCGACAAGTCCGTCGATCCGTCGGGCTCGATCACACCCCGCTCGGTGGCAATGGCGCTGACCAGCCGGGCCGGGGTGACATCGAAGGCGGGATTGCGGCAGCGTGACTCGTCGGGGATGACTCGTACACCTGCGAACCCGGCCACCTCCGTCTCGCTGCGCTCTTCGATGGCGATGTCTTCGCCGCGGGCCGTGGCCAGGTCGACGGTCGCCCACGGGGCCGCCACGATGAGCGGGATGCCCGCGTCTGCGCAGGCCAGAGCCACACCGACGGAGCCGATCTTGTTGGCCACGTCGCCGTTGCGAGCGATCCGGTCGGCGCCGATGACGGCCACGTCCACCTGCCCGCCGACGATGGTGCCCGCCGCCGCGCCATCGACCTGCACCACATGCGGCCAGCCCTCGACCGCGCACTCGTAGGCGGTCAGCCGCGAGCCCTGCAGCAGGGGACGGGTCTCGTCGACGTACACCAGCTCCAGCAGATCGCGGGCCGCGAGCTCACGGACCACGCCCAGGCCGGTGCCCCACGCCGAAGCGGCCAAAGCGCCGGCGTTGCAGTGCGTCAGCACTCGGAAGGGTCGTCTCGGTGTCGTGCCCGTGTGGTCGCCCCCGGTGCGGGACTGGTGCACCGAGGCCCGCGCCAGCAGCCAGTCCACCGCATGCCGGGACAGCTCACGGTTCGCGGACTCGTCCTGGGCGCGGATCTGCTCGGCACGGGCCAGCACGGCCTCCCGGCCCTCAGGCAGGTACGGACGGACCTGGTCCACTCCCCAGGCGAGGTTGGTCGCGGTGGGACGACACGCTCGGATCCGCTCCAGCGCCGCGGTCAGGGCGGCCTCGTCCCAGTGCTCCCGGGCCGCCTGGTCGATCGCCACGACGACCCCGAACGCCCCGACCACACCGAGGGCGGGTGCTCCGCGGACCGCCAGCCGGGTGATCGCGTCGACGAGCTCATCGACCGTGGAGATCGACAGGAACACGGTCTCGCCGGGCAGCCTCGTCTGGTCGAGCAGCACGAGGCCATCGGGTGTCCATTCGAGCGTGCGCATCGGCACCCTCCTCCTCGGATCTGGGCCCTGCCCGGCGGGTGGCTCCCCGGGCAAGTCTCACACTCCGGCGCGCAGATGCCGACGCCTGTCCGCCGTCGCCTGGGCGACGGACTCATGAGTTCCCGCACGTAGCATTCCCTGCGTGCGCATCGGAGTACTCGCCCTGCAAGGGGACGTCAGCCATCACCTGGGTTTGTTGGCCGGATGCCCGTCGGTGACCTGGGCCGGCCGGGTTCGACGGGTCAACGAACTCGACGCCGTCGACGCGCTGGTGCTCCCCGGAGGAGAGTCCACGGTGATGGACAAACTGCTGCGCAAAGTGGGCCTCCACGAACCGCTGCGCCGCAGGATCGCCGACGGCCTGCCCGTGCTGGGCACCTGCGCCGGGATGATCCTGCTCGCCGACACCATCGAGGACGGCACATCCGATCAGCAGACGCTCGGCGGCCTCGACCTCGTGGTGCGGCGCAACGCCTTCGGTCGCCAGGTCGACTCCTTCGAGGCAGACCTGGATATCGCCTGGGACCGCGCTGCGCCCCTGGCCCCCGCGGACCTCTCGCAGCGCCCGTTCCGGGCGGTCTTCATCCGGGCCCCATGGGTCGACCGGCTCGGTCCCCAGGTGCGGGTCATCGCCCAGGTGCAGGACACGGACGGCAGATCTCATCCAGTGGCGGTGCGTCAAGGCCGGCTCATGGCCACCGCCTTCCACCCCGAACTGACCGGCGATGACCGGATTCACCGCGCCTTCGTCCGGCTTGCCGCCACCGGGCTCGCCGATGCGAGCGCTGACATCTCCAGCATCTCCAGCGCGAACACCTCGCCTGCCGCCACCTCACCTGCCGGCACCTCGCCTGCCGGCACCTCGCCTGCCGACACCCCGGCCCAGGGCGGCCCGCCACCTTCGGGGGTCACTCAGGGACCTTCCCAGGGTGCGCACGCTGCGAGGGCACCTACCCTGGAAGGGTGAGCCAGACTGCGCCAGATCCTCGTCCCGGTGCCCACCGGCCCGATCCGTCCGGCGACCGGCCCCCTGCGTCCGAGCAGGTGGTCCTGACCAGCGTGGTCGCCGAGCCGGATGCCTCGTCGGGCCAGCGCGACCTGCCCGCCGGCCTCTTCTCCGCGATGCTCGCCGACCCCGTTCACGCCCCAGAGCGGCTGGCGATCGAGGCGGTGCGGGTGTGCGGCCCGGAGGCCGCCCGGTGGGCCGAGCGGGTGCGACGCGAACGCCCGCACGCCTCCACGGCCGATCTGGCGATGGCCACCCGTGAGCGGTTCACCCGTCTCAGCCAGGCCTCTGGAGCGGCGACCGGCGCCTTCGGTCTGCCAGGTGCGGTGGCGGACATGGCGGTCGTCGCCTGGAACCAGGCCCGGATGATCCTGTACCTGGCGGCGCTCCATCACCTCGACCCGCGCGACCCCGAACGGGCCGCCGAGATCCTCTACTTCACCGACGTGCACAAGGCCATCAAGCTCGCCGAGAAGGCCGTGGCCGTCACCCGGCGAGAAGCCCCGGTGGCCGCCCTCTCCGATCGTCCCGGCGCCACCCGGGCCGCCCTGCTCATGCAGTTGAGCTTCTCGCTCGGGCGGATGCTCGGCAAGAAGACCGTCAAGAAACTCATCACACGGGCCATTCCGTTCGGAGCGATCCCGGTCAGCGCCTGGTCCAATGGCCGCACGATGGGCCGGTTGGCCGATCGGGTGGTGATCGAGTACGCGCGCCGCCTCGGCGTCATCGTCCAGCACCGGGCGATCAAGCCGAGCGGCCCGCCCGCCCCGGCACCGGGCACCGGCTGGGCCTGAACCCCGAAGGCCCGAAGGTCAGCGACCGAGCCGAACCGCCGTGGCTCCGCTCAGCACGTACTCCACCCGCTGCCGGTGCCACTCGCTCAGATCCGGCAGTTCGTCGACGTAGAAGAACCCGGCCTCGGTGTTCTCGTCGTCGCCGACGGCAGGTTCACCCGACTCCCAGGTACACGCGAAGGTGTGATCCAGGTACTGGGTGATGTCGCCGTTCTCATAGGTGACGGGATCAGTGACGCTTACCCACACCAGCCGATCCACTCGCACCCGGACGCATGCCTCCTCGGACGCCTCCCGGACCGCTGCGGTGTGCGGATCCTCGCCCGGGTCGACGATGCCGGTGACCGGCGTCCACCGGCCGTTGTCGCTGCGACGCACCAACAGCACCTGCCGCCGCCCGGCCTGGTGACGGACGATCACCGCGCTGCAGCCGATCAGCCACAGCGGGTCATGCCCGACCTTGGAGCGCAACTGGACGATGAAGTCAGGAATCGGCACGGGACAGCACGGTAGCGAACCCCCCGCGCCGCGAGTCTGCGGACGCGCGCCCGGATCGAGGATGCCCGTCTGCGGCCCGCGGGACTCACCCCAGCCGGCTGAAACTCACCCCTACCTCGTGGCGGGCGACCTTGGGCCCCGAGTAGACCCCTTTCAGCGGAGGCACGTCGGAGTAGTCGCGGCCCCGTCCGACGATGATGTGGTCGAGCAGAATCGGGCGGTCATTGGTCGGATCGAAAGCCACCCATTCCCCGAGCCAGGCCTCCAGCCAGGCGTGCGACTCGCCCTCGCTGCTCTCCCCGATTCCGAGATCTTCCCGCGGTACCAGGTATCCCGAGACATACCTGGCCGGAATGCCGAGCGAACGCAGACTGCCGATGCAGATGTGCGCGAAGTCCTGGCAGACCCCGGTCCGGGCCGACCAGGCGTCCTGCGCCGAGGATTGCACCTGCGTGACACCCTGCTCGTAGGTCAACTGGCTCCGGATGAAATCGACCACTGCGCGGGTGGTCTGGGCCGGGGTACCGTGCCGCAACTGAGCCACAGCCTCGCGCAGGTCCTCCCCGATGACGGTCTGCTTGGTGCTGCTCAGCCACTCGTAGTAGAAGTCCTTGAGGTCGGCGGACGCCAACCTCTCCCAACTGACATCGCCTGGGCTGGAGGGCTCTTCGCGGTGCAGTTCCACGGTGGAGACTGCCTCCACGGTCAGGCTCGCGTGGTCGGTGATGGCTTCGGTGGTCATCACATGGGTGCCCCAGGAGTCCCGGTACACCTGACTCCAAGTCATCGGCCAGACCCGGATCCGGCTCTCCAGCGTGGTCTGCCCGGACTCTGACACCGGTGCCATCCGCAGTTCGTTATGAGAGGCGATCGCATTGCCGGCGTAGCCGAGCACGGTCTTATGAGTGATGCGGTAGCGGCGGGTGGTCATGCCAGTTCCTCCGTCCAGGTCTGCACCGGACCGGCCTTGAAGTATCGCCGGGCAACTGCGTCCGAGGCAGCGATCACGGTCTGTTGCACGCGCAGCATCTGGGCCGGCAGGTCGGGGATGACATCGGCGATCGCCCGGTACTCCAGTGAGGTGCGGATTCGCCCCAGTCGACGGCGCGCCTCGTCGGAGAAGCCGATCCGATCCACCTCCGGATCCAGGGCGAGCAGCCGCCGCTCGGCCTCGGTGAGGGAGTACACGATGGACCGGGGGAAGAGCCGGTCCAGGACCAGGAAAGCGGCCGCCCGCTCGTCCTCCACCACCCCGCGGTTGGTGCGTAGATATGCCTGGGCGGCCCCGCAGGACTGCAGCACGCTGATCCACGTCGACTCATCATTTCCCGGCAGCGATCCGGTGGCCACCAGCCGGGCGGTCATGTCGGCCCGCTCGAGCAGCCGGCCCAGCAGCAGGAAGTTCAGCGCCTCGTCGTGGCTCATCGTCGCGTCCGCGATCCCGGCGACCAGCGCGGCCCGCTCCCGCACCCAGTCCAGGTGGGTGGAGGTGACCGAGTACGAACCCAGATCGCGCCAGCGGTGCCAGGAGGTGTTGATGCACTCCCACAGTTCGGTGCTCAGCGTCTCCCGGGCCCGGCGGGCGTTCTCTCGAGCCGCCCACCAGGTGCCGGAGATGCTGCTCTGCCGGCTGGTGTCGAAGACCAACCGGTTCGCGACGTCGTCGAAGGTCAACGGGCCCTGCGGCGTGGGCAGCCCCATCACGTCGCTGAGCACCAGTCGTGCCGAGATCGACTCGGACTGACTGGCTTCCTCCATCTGCTGCAAGCGCAGGACGTCCACGATCCGGGCCGTTCCGTCGGCCCGCTCGACGTAGCGGCCGATCCAGAACAGCGACTCGGCGATCCGGCTCAGCATGAGATCTCCTGCCCCGCAACGGTTCTGTTTCTCCGGTGGTCGCCACCTGAAGTCTGTTGCTGCTGTTGCTGTTGCTGCTGGTCGCGGTCTCGGATCAGTTCCTCCGTGGTGGGTGCCGGGGCCGTCATGACGACAACCTCTCGCCCGTGCCTGGCCTTCTTGTCCGAGCGCGTGCCCGTGTCCCTGCGGGTCCGTGGGTCTCGCCGGTCCGAGAGCACCCAGGTGTCCTTGGAGCCTCCGCCCTGGCTGGAGTTCACCACCAACTGTCCCTCCGGCAGCGCCACCCGGGTGAGTCCGCCGGGCAGCACCCGCACCCGCTGGCCGTCGTTGACCGCGAAGGGACGCAGGTCAACGTGCCGGGGCGCCAGCCGCCCGTCGATCAGGGTGGGGACGGTGGACAGCTGCACCGTGGGCTGGGCGATCCAGCCGCGCGGATCGTGTTGCAGCCGGGCCCGCAGATTGGCCAGCGTGGTGGAGTCCGCCATGCCGCCGATCACCAGGCCCTTACCGCCCGAGCCGTCCACCGGTTTGACCACCATCTGATCGATGTTCGCCAGAACGTGTTGCAGCTGTGTGGGTTCGGTGCATCGGAAGGTATCCACGTTGGGAAGCGCGATCTCCTCGTCCAGGTAGTAACCGATGATGTCCGGCACATAGGAGTAGAGGAGTTTGTCGTCGGCGACCCCGTTGCCGACCGCGTTCGCCAGCGTCACCCGCCCGGCGCGGGCCGCCGAGATCATCCCTGCGCAGCCGAGCATCGAGTCGCCCCGGAAATGCACCGGGTCGAGGAAGTCATCGTCGATCCGCCGGTAGATCACGTCCACCGGCTGCTCCCCCAGGGTGGTGCGCATTCGCACCTGACCGCCGGTGCAGACCAGGTCGCGGCCCTCGACGAGTTCGACACCCATCATCCGGGCCAGCAGGGCGTGCTCGAAGTAGGCGCTGTTGTAGACGCCCGGGGTGAGCACCACCACGGTCGGGTCGGCCGTGCCGCTGGGGGCTGCTGCCCGCAGCGCCGACAGCAGCATCCTCGGATATTGGTGCACCGGGCGGATCCGCAAAGTGGAAAAGGACTCGGGGAAGACGTTGGTCATCGCCCGGCGGTTGGCGATGACGTAACTCACCCCGGACGGCACCCGGACGTTGTCCTCCAGCACCCGGAATGTGCCCTCCTCGTCGCGGATCAGGTCGATGCCCGCCACGTGGATCCGCACCCCGTTGGCGGGCCGGATGCCCATCACCGCCCGGTGGTAGTGGCTGGAGGAGGCGATCACCTCCCAGGGCAGAATCCCGTCCCGCACCACCCGCGGTAGGTCGCCCTCGCCGGTGTAGATGTCGTCGAGCAACGCCTCCAGCGCCCGGACCCGCTGGGTGACGCCGTCCTCGATCACCTGCCAGTCCTCCGCCGAGATCACCCGGGGCACCGCATCCAGCGGGAACGGCCGCTCCTCGCCGGCGTAGTCGAAGGTGACGCCCTGGTCGAGGTAGTTGCGCGCCAGGGTGTCCGCGCGTTCGCGCAGTACCGCGGCGGTCATCTGGCGCAGGGTGTGGTGGACGGGACGATACGCCGCGCGCGGCACCTCTGGCTCGGCCAGCATCTCGTCCCACGCTCCACCGAGGTGGTATCCCTCGAACAGGTCAGTCATGGGCGCATCCCTCGGCTAGGTCCTCATCTTGGGGGCAGGGTATTCGTCTGGTGTTAAAGGCGGGTTACATCGGGATTTATCGTGCTCCGGGTGAGTCGGATAGTGGAGACTCGGACGATATTCCCGGGTCGGGGTACTGGGTCTGTCGTCGCTAGGCTGGGCGGGTGCGCATCGTGTCGCTCGTCCCGTCGCTGACTGAGGCGGTCGCCGTGACCCGCCCCGGCGTGCTCGTCGGGTGCACCGACTGGTGTACTCACCCGGCAGGCCTGGCCGAGTCCGGGGTGGCGCGGGTGCGGGGGACGAAGAATCCGGACCTGGATGCCATCGTGGCGCTGGCGCCCGACCTGGTGCTGGCCAACGAGGAGGAGAACCGGCCGGCGGACCTGGACGAGCTCGGCCGGCGCGGCATCGAGGTACTGGTGACCACCATCCGTTCGGTACCGCAGGCGGTCGCCGAACTCGACCGGGTGGTCGCCGCCTGCGGGGCGGCCCGACCTGAGTGGCTCGACCGGGCCGAGGCCTGCTGGCTCTCGAAAGAGCTGGCTCCGGAGCCGAGACGGCTTGCGGTGGTGCCGATCTGGCGACGACCATGGATGGCGCTGGGACGTGACACCTATGCCGGGGACGTCCTGGCCCGGCTCGGGGTGGCCAACGTGCTTGCCCACTCGCCGGATCGCTATCCACGCTTCGACCCGGCCGAGGTGATCTCCCGGCGGGCGGGCCGACGGCTCGACCTCGTGGTGCTGCCGGACGAGCCGTATGCCTTCACCGCCACCGATGGTCCGCAGGCCTTCCCCGGCATACCCGCAGCCCTGGTGAGCGGCCGGCTGCTCACCTGGTACGGCCCCGCGATGGTCGATGCGGTCACCGAGCTCGCGGCCGACCTCGACCGTACGGTGTGACAAGAACTCCCTGACAGGATGGCGAGCCTTCCGGCTCAGTCGGTTTCAACGCGGAACCCGGCGTGCAGGGTGTGTTCGCTGTCGGGTGGGATGACCACAGCAGCTTCCCGCACGTTCGCCGCCTCCACGCACACGAAGGTCGCCCACTCGTCTTGCGCCACATCGGCCAGCGCCGCCCCCTTGTCCGCCCATGGGTTCCAGGTGACTGTGGCGGCGGACCCCGACTTCTCGACCACCAGCCGGCGCCCCAGGACCGGGTCATGCACGGTGACGACGCCTGACTGGTAGTACACCCGGTCGGTCTCCCCGGACAACTGGAGCGGGCCGTCCTGACAGCGCCGGGCCAAGTCGTCCACCTTGTCCTCGTAGTCCGCGCCATCCAGGCCGGTGATCCGGATCTGCCGGACGTCACCCACGTGCAGGTAGGCGTGTAGCGCCTCCTCCAGATCGAGCCCGTCCACCCCGGTCCGGGTGGTCAGCGACACGCCCAACTCCGCACCGAAAGCGGCCACCAGCTCCAGGCCTGCCTCCCGCGGCCAGCCCTTCGCGGCAGGTACCTCGGCCAGGTCGTCGGCGCTCAGCTCGAGCCGAACCGTGGTGATCAGTCCGGTGCCCGTACCGCTCTGCTCGACCTCGCTCACCCGCCACATCGCGCTGCGATAGAAGCCGTGGCCGGGGGAGCGGTCCAGGGATCGGCCCGGCCCGAACCACGGCCCGCACAACGGAATTCCCGCGTGTGCGGACGCCGCGGGGGTGTAGGCCAGGGCACGCCCGGCGAACAGCACCGGCGCCTGACCGGCTGGTTGCCAGCGGGTCACCATCGCCCCATGCGGCACCAATTCACCTGTGCAGGAGGAGGTTTCAAGGCTGAGAACGTCGAAATCGCCTCGCTGGATCCAGGTGACGCCAGGGGGCAGGCTCAGGCTTTCACTCATCGTTCTCCTCACCTCGCGGGCCGTTCGGCGCCTTGTCACCCGCGTCGGCCGGGATCGGCGGGCCAGCCCATTGTGGTGCCTGTCGCATCGGAGCGCACCTACTCACTCGTGCGACTGAGCGGTCGTCGGCTGGTCCGGCTTCGCGGGATCCCTTCGCTGAGCGCCGACTTACTCGACGACCCCGCGTTCGAGGAGATAGTTCGCCGACGCCCGCAGCGAATCCTGGGAGGAGCTGTACTCGAACCCGAGTTCACGTGGTCCGTCCGAGCCGTCCACGTCGCCATTGCGGCCGAGGTTGGGCACCACCGAGCGCATCGACGGGACGAACAGGGCCATGATCTGCGCGACGGCGTCGGGGATGGTGAGGGTCGAGATCTTGCGATCGGGGTAGGCGGCCTTGAGAGGCTGGGCCATCTCCAGCATCGACAGCTCCCGGCGTTGGCGGGCAGGCGCCGGCCGACCGTGTCCAGGTGATCGACGGCGGCGGCGTGCATGCGAGCCACGTCCCGCCCGTCGACGATGGGGATCGCGACCTTCGGATACGCAGGGTCGGCGCCGGTGAGAATCCGCTCGGCGTACGACAGGGACGTGCCGTAGTGCTCGTCCGTCGGCGCCCCAGCGCCGCGCCCGGGCTTGATCGTCGTCAACTGCATCTCGGGGTGCTCGGCGACGCAGTCCCAGGCAGCTCTTTCGGCGAGAGTCTTGGACGCCTCGTAGGCCGTCGTCTAAGCGCCGACAGGGTCCGTCCAGTTGGCCCGCGTCGAGGGCTCGGGTGGCTTGGCGGAATCCTTGTGGATGGCCGCACAAACTGGAGGGAAGTGCGACGCGGGGCTGGTTGCATTGAGTTGGCTGAGGTTGACGCTGCGAGCGGCAGGCTCGCCCGCGGGTGGTGGTCAGGCCGTGATGGTGAAGACTCCCGAAGTGGCTTGTCGCAGGGCGTGCACGATCTGCTCAACGTCCTCGGCGGGGGATTCGGTGTCTTCATTGTCGTCGTCGACAATGATTGGCCCTGTGGCGTTCAGGCCTGCGACGGCGGTTTGCACTTCATCGGTGTTCAGCCAGCCGTGGACGGGGAACGGGACTGGTCGGATCGGGCCGAGGGCACGTTCGACCAGGTGGGTGACGGAGTCTGCACCGATTGCCGGAGTGAGTGCGCCGAGAACCTGATCCCGGAACCAGTCGCCGGCACCTGAACTGTATTCGGCCTCGACCACCGGGTCACCCGCCAGGGCGTTCACCACGAGCCACAGGTAGTCGCCGCCGTCGCCGTCGAGTTCCACCTCGTCGCCCGCATCGCGGAGTTGGCCTGCTACGTCCGCCTGCAGGTCGGGCCAGTCGTCCTCGTCTGCGATCTCCTCGGCGAGTTCGAGGTCGCCCACGTCGTCCCAGTTCAGTGTGGGACTGCGTAGTTCGGCAAGCACCGCGTCGGGGTCGACCAGGTACAGGCGCCATGCGTAGCTCATATTCAGATCTCCTTGAGTCCGGTGGGGATCGTTCCTGATAGTGCGGCGGCTTGGCGTAGGCATTCTTCGGCTAGGAGCCACCAGCCGGTGAAGTCGCTGTACATGCAGCGTTCCTTCTTCGCCACCGCAGCCACACCCTGGGCTGCCTGCACGGCGGCGGCGCCGTCACCGGCCAGGCGGGCTACGGACAGGCCACCGACGGCCTGCATGAGGGGCAGCCTTCTGGCCTTCATATGCTCGAAGGTGTACACGGCGTCTTCGTCGTGGCCGAGCAGCATTTGGGCGAACAGCAGGTAGGACACCGCCGTGGAGTCCCAGTCGTACATCTGGTCGTGGGCGGTGGCGCGCATCCGCTCCAGCAGTATGTGTGCGCGTTCGGGTTCGTCGGTCAGGCGCAGCAGCAGACCCAGGGGCAGCAGGAGCCCGATGTCGTAGAAGTCGCCGAGTGCGGTGGTGTGGGTGATGGTGTTCTCGCGGATCACCGCGACCGCGTTGATGTCCCCCTCGTACAGGTCGAGCAGCCCCTCCTGGACCCGGTGCATCGGGCTCTCGCGGGGAATCTTATAGGCGGCGTAGATCTGCCGCTCCCGAGTGATCGCACGCGTGGGCACGTCCAGAATCAGCATGCTCCTAGTGTGTCTCATGGCGCGATGTCGATCGTGATGATTTGCATGGATGAGACCCCGGTGGGGGCCCGTCCGGCGGCGGTGGGCATGACCTCTCCGATGTACTGGTCGACGCGTCCGTGGGTGGCGCCATTCCCCGCCCCGATCGTGATCGCGTGGTAGTTCGCACCATAGCTGATCGCGTCAACTCGCTGAACGGCTTCCTGAATGAGTGGATCACTGGAAGTGTTGAGCGCGTTCAGGTACCTCGTACCGGCGTTGGTTCTCACCCAAAGGGCCTCTGGTTGAGACATGGCGTTTCCCCCCACCGTGGAGCGTAGGCGGGATCGGCTGAGTCGGAAGGGGTTCGTGTGGGATCCCTTGGCTTCGATGATGACGGTCTCGGCGTTGGGGCCGCGGGCGATGATGTCGGGGCCTTGGCTGACGTGGGTGGTGGTGCCGGGCACGTGGCCGGGGCGGCCGACGTACAGCGGGGTGTAGCCCTGGCGGGACAGGTGGTTCACGGCGGACTCGACAGCTATCGCCTCGGCCCGTCGTGCCCGGCTGAGGTTGGTTCCCCAGTGCTGGGCGACGGCCGCCCGGATCAGCGCTTCATCGGCGGCGGAGGGTGTGGTCCGTCGCAGTTGCACGCCGGCTTGCAGGGCCCGCTCGATGAGCCTGAGATCGTTCCGACTCCTGGCGAGTCCTTCCAGAGTGCTCTGGGGCAGGGCCAGGGTCTGGGATCCGGCGCCGAGCACCTGGAGCAGCCTGTTGCGCAGAGATGCGGCAGGGCTGGCAGCCGCTCTGACTCCGGCTGCAGGGGCAGTGGCACGTGCGGTGCCACCGGCTGGGAACTGCTTGATGATCCAGCGCCCCAGCGATCGGCGCATCGTGGGGGCTTGCGTCACGTACTTCTGGACCGTCCGGACGACCCGGGCGGTGTCCCCGGCAAGGGGGATCAGGGCGACTGTGGATAGCAGCGCGTCGCCCAAGCGCAGGTCGATCAGCGATGTGGCCAGGTCGCGGACATCGCCGAGGACGAAGAACCCGCTGAGCATCCACCCGCACAGGTACGACAGGGAGTCCACGAACTCGGCGTCGAGCAGGCCCGCGTCCTTCAACAGCGTTCCGCCGTCGCCCATGACGAACCCGAGCAAGACTGCCGAGGCGTGGTCGCCCCCGGTCAGGGTGCGGCTGAACGGGTCGCTGTCCTTGGTCTTCTCCTGCAGGTCGTTGTAGCCGTCGAAGTCGGGGTCAGCGTCGGTGGGGTCGGAGCCGAGGGAATCGACCTCTTCGCCGTCGCTGAGGCCGTCGCGGTCGGTGTCGTAGCGAGTGGGCTTGGTGCCCAGCTCGGTCTCCTCGACATCCGTCAGGCCATCCCCATCGGTGTCGTCGGAGTTGGGGTTACTTACCGGCCCGTAGCACGTTCCGGCGGGGCGAGAGTGCTTGTCGCCGAGTTCGTCGAGGTCACTGATCCCGTCGCCGTCGGTGTCCACCGTGGTCGGGTCGGTCTTGAGCAACTCGCCGGTACAGATCCGGATGCCGGCACGTTCCTGGGCATCGGGCAGGCCGTCGCCGTCGGAGTCGGTGAGGTCCGTTCCACCGTCGGCGATACGCCGGAACACCTGGGGCAGGCCGTCGGCGGAATTGACCGCGAAGTACTGACCGCCGGTGCGGGTGGCGATCGACTGCAGCAGGGTGGGGTTGACGCCGGTGCCGAGCCCGATCGTGTAGATCACGACGTTGCTCGACGTGGCGCGCTCGGTCAGCGCGTCGTCGTAGGTGCCCACCCCGTCGGTGAGCATGATGATCGCCCTGAGGTGATCATCAGCGGCGTTCCGGTCCAACTCGTCGAGGGCCTTCCGGACGCCGGCACCGATGTTGGTGCCCCCACCGGCGCCGATGCCCGACAACGCGGTCTTGGCGTCTGCCGTCTGCGTCGTCAGCCCTTGGCGCATGAACGCGTTAGTGTTGAAGTCGACGACGCCGACCTGGTCACCGTCAATGAGGGCGTCGATGAACTCGGTGCCTGCGGCAATCCGCAGTCGAGCGGGATCGTTGCTCGTCATCGACCCGGACGAATCGATGACGAGCATCACGTCGAGGTTCTTGTCCTGGCCGTCCCCGCCGCGAGGGCCACCATCCTGGTCCGTCCACACAGCGTTCCAGGCGGGGATGTAGAAGAGCACGTACGTGCTGAAATGTGTTGTGTGGGAGCTGATCCGGCCGGACTCGGCATCGACGGCGACATCACTCAGTGGGAGAAACGTCTGTGCGACCTCGTCGAAGTACGCGATCCGCAGACCCGCGATGTCCCCTCCGGGAACCGACGCCGGGTCGTACTGCATCGAGATGACCGCGTCTTGGAACTGGCCGGGAACGGTGATGTCCACCGCCGGTCCGAGCAAACCGGGGACGTTCTGGAACCGGGTGTCGTCGGCGACGTCCTCGAACGTCACGCCGGCCGCGACGTCACCCAGCCAGTCAGATCGACGCGAGTACGTCCGTCCTGCGTCGCGGTGCTGGTCGTGTAGGTCTCGAATCCGTCGAGCACCCCGTTGCTGTTGGTGTCCGGGTTGAGTGGGTCCGTACCCAACCGCCGCTCACTGCCGTCGCCGAGATAGTCGCGATCCGAATCGGCCCGCAGGGGATCCGTGCCTGCAGAGACCTCCTCGGCGTCGCTGACACCGTCCCCGTCGGAGTCTGCGCGCAACGGGTGGGTGCCATGCTCCTGCTCGCGGGCATTGGACAACCCGTCACCGTCGTCATCGCGGTCGCCGTCGCGGGTGCCTGGCACCGTGTCCGCAAACACCGGGCTGGTACCTACCGTCAGCTCAAACCAGTCTGTCAAACCATCTCAATCGCTGTCGGCGGCATCGGGATTGAGCCCCGCCAGTTCCTCACGCGCGGTCGGGATCAGGTCCCCGTCCGGGTCGAATTGCTCGTACAGATCAGCCAGCATGCCCTGACCGATCTCGAACGCCATCACATACTGATGGATCGCCGCCGACTCATGCCCCTTGTCCCGTTGGGCATCTCCACGCGCCATCGCGTCATTGGCTCGACGTACCTCCCGCGCTACCGACGCGGGGTACGGCTCGGGGAAGATCCCCCGCATCTGCACGACATCCAGAACGCTTTGCCGATTCGCCCGCACCAGAAGCGACAACGCCTCATCCGCAACCCCCGCCGCTTCGGTAGAGACCTTCGGATCCGCACTCAACTGTTCCAAACGATGTGCTGCGTCTACGTCGAAGTCCAGCGCAGTCGCGTCGTCCAACAATGCCCCAGGCACTGACAACGAATCCTGCGAAGACGTCAAGGCAAGCAGAATCTCCTGCTTGCGGAAGTCCTTTCCAGGCGGTGTCACGTCCAGGTCCGGGTACCGCATGCCGTCGACCACGTCGATCGCCTGCTGGCGCAAGTCGACCGCAGACTCGGCCACGACCTCGTCCAGGGTTTCGTCGAAGACCGACGACTGCGCCACCGCTGCTTGCTGGGCGAGCCCGACGAGCATTGATGAAACACACACTGCAGCAACGGCGTTACGCCACCGGATCACATGGCCCCCCATGATTGCGGCGTCGAAACGCCAAAGAAACGACTACTCAGACCATCGCACACGCCAGTGGCATGAGCGAAATCAAAAGCGGCCAACTCGCCCGCACGGGGCCAGGGCATTAATGGTTCACTCATCTGAAATAGCCTCGATATCCCCGATATGACTAGCGAGACCATGAAGACCGAAGTGGCCGCTGCAAGCGGGCGAGGAGTGCGACACGCGATTTCTTGTTATGCACGGTAGGGCCACTGCAGCGCAAAGCGATATGTGCCCCGTCATACGGGGATAATTCAGGACATTTCGAAAATTGTGCGGCGATCATGTCGAGCGAGATGAACTGCTCGTGCACGAGTCGCTTGGCGCGCAATGCCTCAGCCAGGAGCCTTGGTTAGAAGGTGTCGCTCCAGACCTTCTTCCGGCGGCCGGCACCGGGAACCTCGGGTATCTCTGTCACGGCCCAGCGGCGGCGCCAGGACGACGCTGGCGGGCCGGCCAGCGTCGGGGTGGCTCCGGATGCCGCTCGTTGTGTGGCACTCCACCAGGTGGTGCGGTCCTCGTCCGCGAGTTGGGCCACGGCTGCCTCGACCCGTGGGCCGAACTCGCGTACCGATTCGCCCTCGTTCGGAGTGAGGGGATCTCCGTAGCGCACCGACACCGGACGCTTGCCAGGCACCGGCCAGTTGCGTCCGCGCGGCATGGCAGCGAACGACCCGCGGATCGAGATCGGCAGCACCGGCACCCCGGCATGAAAGGCGATGAACGCCGGAGCCAGTTTGAACGGGGTTCCCCAGCCGTCCACCGACCGGGTGCCCTCGGGGAAGATCAGCATGTTCCAGCCATCCTTGAGCAGGTCGGCCGGCTTGGCCGACAATGCTCCGGAACGGCGCTCGATCGGAAAGACGTTGAAGACCAGGCAACTCGAGGTGGCCCGCCACCAGGTGTCGAAGAAATAGTCGGCCGCAGCGGCCACCGCGGTGCGGCGTCGCATCTGATCGGGCAGGGTGCACAGGATCAGCGGGGTGTCCAGGTGCGAGGAGTGGTTCGCCACCAGGACCACGGGCTGGTTCAGCTGGGTGAGCACATCCCGACCGTGCACCTGGACATCGACGCTGTGCCGCAATGCTGGCTCCAACGCGCCCTTCTGCAGTGCCTCCCGGGCGATTGCGGCCGGCAGGGTCCGCGACCACGCGCTGGGGAAGAGGGTCTGCTCGCGGCCCGGGGTGTGCTGCTCGGCCGAGCGGGGCACCATCGGACGCCGACCCCAGCGCCACCCCTTCGCGGTCTGCGCCAGGTCGGAGCGAAACCCGCTGGTGAGTTCATGGCGCACATCCGCACGCCACTTCGCCATCGAACTCATCGCCGGCTCACACCTTCACGTCCGCAAGCAGGTGCGGGGGATTGCGCAGATACGTGATCGACGGATGCCGTCCCACTGTCGCCGAGGCCATCTCGAGGGCGTCTCGCAGCGTGGAGGCGGCTCGAAAGCCCATTCGTTCCACCGACTTACGCTCGGCCCCGACCCAGATCACGTCGTCCACGTGATCGAGGGCGTGGGCGATCCAGTACCACATGTAGAACGGGTGCACACCGTGGTAGGCGTGGCTCGTGCGGTACTGGTGGATGTACCACGGGTCCTCGGCGTACTGCTGCTCGAACTTCGCCTCCACCACGCTCGGCTCGGTTGAGGTGGTGAGCACCTCCTCGAAGAAATCGACGTAGGAGGGGTGGTGCAACTGATTGAAGTCCCAGGGCACCGGGTGGTACAGGATCACCGCCCCGCCCTTGCGCACCACCGGGGCACCCACGTACGAGTTGAAGTAATACCCCAATCCCATGCAGGCGGCCAGGATCGGGTTCATCACCGAGTTCACGTTGTAGGGGCACACGTAGGGCACGCCCAGGACGAGCACATCAGACTGGCCCTGCACCTCGACCAGCTGTTGACGGTGAACGGCTGCAACGGTCTTCGCATGAACCGCCTCGGTCTCTCCAGCGTTCACCCCGGTCAGGCCGTACGGCGCGCGCACCGAGTTGAAGATGTTGTGCTTGAGCCCGGGAGGGGCGATCGCCAGCGCCCGCCGGGTGGCCAGCATCGACGCCTGGTCGCGAACACTCCATTCCCATTCGCGCTTGTTCAGAAAGCTGAGTCCGCCGTCGAAGATCGAGTTGTTCACGGTGGTCTCGACGGTGAAGATGCGCAGGTGCTCGCGCAGCACCCGACCCATCCGCCACGCCGAATGGTGCATGGCCGAACGGGTGTGATCCATGAATGAACGCGAGTGCACCATCGTGTGGCTGTTGTGGTGGTGCTTGAGGCTCTTGTAACTCGCCAGACCGATCGGCACCGACTTGTGCCCGCCGTCCATCGCCACCAGGTTGATGTTCGCGTAGACGAGCAGGTCCGAGGTGGCCGCCCGCTTGTTGATCTCCACGTCCTCGCCGTGCTCGGTCATCCCCACATGCAGCAGGTTGTCCCGGTCCTCCGCGTCGTGGTTGTACAGGTCGCCGGTGGGGTAGAAGGACCGGAAGACCCGCTCGCCGACGATGTCGCGCAGTTCCTCGGCGGTCATTCGCCGGTGCAGGGCGTTCGCCGCAACGATCTGCACGTCGTCCACGCCCGCCTCGGCTGCGAGGGTGAGGACCTCCTCGATGATCAGCTGGCGCAGGTCGGGCTTGCGCATCGGCGGCAGCGTCAGGGAGATGTCGTCGAAGGCGATGGTGAGTTTCATCCCGGCAAAAAGCAGCTCGCGCAACGGCTCCGAACCCTCGGGGTGTTCCAGGGCATGCCGGATCGCACCCCGCACATCCCGGATGCCGGGTAGTGACTCGGGTGGGTAGACCACCCGGGTGCCGAGTGGGAAGCGTTCCATCCGGAAGCCCTCACCCTCGTGCACCACCAGCGGAGGAGTCCGGTCGTCCACGTCCAGGACGAACCCAGGCCTGCTCATCGCTCCTCCTCATCCACGATTCGTGGCGTTGTCACTGTGTCTGTCTGGTTCCCAGCGGATGCATCGTCTCCGAAGGGCTGCGGGCCGCTGGGACGCGCGCCAGGTGTGTCCTGCCGCATCATCGACGCCCTCGCTGGCCCCGAGTGTCGAAGCACACCTTCACCCCACCGAGCCTGCCCACGCTGTGGGCGTGATCGAGAGCCTCGCGCCACTGGGCGAGCGGGTATCGGCCACTCACCAGTCCGTCCAAGGGGGCCTCGGCGGCCAGCCGCAGTGCCGTGTCGAAGGCGTGCCCGGACGAGGCGTAACTGCCGCTGACCTCGAGTTCGCGGAACCAGGCGGCGGACAGGTCCACCCCGGGGCCGGGCATGCCAGACAGCACCACCCGCCCACCGGCTCTGGTGCAACTCAGGGCGAGGTTCAGCGAACCGGCCGAGCCCACGCAGTCGATCGAGACATCGGCGCCGCCGAGCAGCAGGTCGGGGGTTCGGGCCATCTGCATCGACGTGGCCCCCGGGCCGGCCCGGAACTCGATGCCACTCACCCGGTGTGCGCCGGTGGCGCGCCGGACCGCCCGCATCGTCTCGTCCGGGCGGACCACGTCGGTCGCGCCGAAGGCGCGGGCCAACTCACGCTGGCGAGAATGCTTGGCGACCACCATGATCCGTCCCGCCGGAGTGAGTTGCCGCAAGGCAAGCACGGCGAACAGGCCCACCGCACCGGCACCGCTGACCAGTACCGTCGCTCCGTCGGGAACCTTGGCCCGCTCGGCCAGCCTGGCCGCACACGCCAATGGCTCGGCCAGTACCGCCCGCTCGTCGTCCAGTCCGTCCGGCACGACGTGCAGTTGGGAACGATGCACGAGCATCTGCTGCCCCCAGCCGCCCCCGGTGTCGGCGCACAGCCCAGTCTGTAGCGCCGGGGCCACGTGCCCGACGGTGACCCGGTCGCACAGGTTGGTCGTGCCGGCCTGGCAGTTGGCGCACGGCTCCACGCCGCGTGCCGCGCAACTGAGCACCGAGTCCATCACCACGCGGGTGCCTGCCGGGAGGTCCTCGCAGTCGTCGACCAGGTCTCCGACGATCTCGTGACCGGGCACGAAGGGGAACGACACCATGGGTGAGAAGTACAGGCTGGTCAACCCGGTGAGCATGCCGAGGTCGGAGCCGCAGATGCCGGACAGTCGGGGCTTGACCCGGGCCCAGCCGGGCCGGGAGATGGTGGGTTCTTCGATCTGAGCCAGTCGCAGCGGCGCCATCGGGCCCACCCGAAGGCCCGGCATGGACGTGCGTAGCACCGTTCCGGCAGCGGTGAGTGCCCGTCCCGCAGCGTATTTCGCTGGAGACCGGTACATCTGCAGGGCGAGCATCATGACGGCAACCTCCACCGGGAGGCCGAGCGTTGAGTCGTCCAGTCCTCGATCGGCCAGGCCGCCGCCCGGGCGGCCCGGTACAGCGCCACATCCGGGCTGACCGCCGTGGGGCGCCCGACCGCCCGCAGTACCGGCAGGTCCGAATGCGAGTCACCGTAGGCGTAACAGGCGCTGAGGTCGGCGCCCTCGCGGCGGGCGTAGCCGGTGAGCCAGGCCGCTCTCGCCTCGCCCACCAGCGGTGGGTCGGCGAGGAATCCGGTGGCCCGCTCGGCGCCGTCCGCGCCCACCCCGACGGCCAGGTCGGCCGCGACGATGACATCGAAGAGCGGGCGCAGCGGCCGGGTCAGCGCCGCCACCGAGCCGGTGATCAGGATCGTCCGGTGCCCAGCAGCTCGGTGCTCGCGGACTCGTCGAACCGCTGCGGCAGAGAGTCTTTCAGCAAGATGTGGAGCGACCGCCTCGTCCACGAAGGCATCCAGGTCGGCCAGTTGAGCACCCTCGAAGCGGCGGTAGACCGAGCGCAGGAAGGCCCCCCGGTCGCGCCGCTCCGCCGAGATCCAGGTCGGCACATCCTTGGCCAGACGGGCCAGCTCGCGGGCTCGTTCGCGGGTGCTGAGCTCGGGCAGCCGCAACCACATGAGGGTCTCGACCACGTTGCTCGGCAGCAGGGTGCCGTCCATGTCGAAGACCGCCAGCAGCACCGGATCGTCGCTGGAGACCACCGGCAGCTCGCGTCTGGTCGCGCCATGCCCGGCTGCCCGCCGCCGCCGGATCTCGTCCAGCTTGCGCACCGGAGCGGTCACCGCAGGGCAGTGCACGTCCTGCAGGTATACCGCCCAGTCGATCACGCTGGAATCGAAACCGAATCCGGCCGAGCCATTCTCCTGCTCGGCCAGGTCCGCAGGGTCGAGCGCGTTGTGCAGGCTCATCGTCTGGTCGTCGCTGAACCGCAGCTCTACCTGGGTGTACGAGCGGTACAGGTCCATGTGCTTGCGCAGGAAGTCCAGCCGGTCCTTCTGCCGGTCCAGGTCGCGCGAGATCTGCCGTACCCGGGCACTGCGCGGGGCCAGGTCGAGGACCTTGTCGGCCAGGGCGTGCACCCGCTCGCCACGAACCAGGGCGTTCTCCACCACCTGCGAGCCGGGGAACGCCCAGGTCGGCAGCCGCACGGCGCCCCGGTCGCCCAGGTCGAAGGGATGCTCGACGAAGTACTGGCGCACCAGGACGTACAGCATCCGGAAAGTCAGGGCGTTGCGATATCCGGACGAGACATGCAGATAGCGAGGCTGCCTGGGCTCCGGGCGGGTGGCGCAGGCGGCGACGATCGCGTTGACGACGAAGTCCACCGGGATGATGTCGACCACTGAGTCGGCAGCGGCGGGGAAGTCCGGCAGGTCGCCACGGCCGTAGGCCATGATGATCGGCTCGGCCATCTTGTAGCCCTCGATCCAACCCGGATAGGGATATCGCAGGGCAGACTCCACGATCGAGGGCCGCAGGATCGTGGTGCGCACTCCGTCGGCGGCCAGGCCCTCGACGATGCGTTCCCCCATCGCCTTGGTGAACGTGTACACGTCCGTCCAGCCGAGGCTGCGGGCCCGCTCCCCGCCGGCGGCCTTCTGCTGCTCGACCACCCAGGCGGTGCGGGCACGCTCAACCTCCGCCGCCACCGCCATCGGACCGGCCGGGCCGTGCCTGCGCTCGGCGGTGGCCTGTAGCCGGGTCAACACCTCCGGCGTGCGCGAGGAGTCCTCGATCTGGGCGGTGAGCCGGGCGGCCGCATCGGCCTCCGTGCGCCAGTCGACGTCGTGCAGTACCGGCGACTCGGCCACCTCGCCGCGTCGGCGGCCGGAGACATAGGCGGTGGAGATGTGCACGTAGTGCACGTCCTGGCCGGTGGCTGCCAATTCACGCACCCGGTCCAGCAGTCGCAGGGTGCCGTGCACGTTGGCCTCGAAGGCCTCGGCGATGGTGGGATCGAAAGAGACCTCCCCGGCGCAGTGCACGACGGTGTCCACGTGCTGCGGGATGGCGGGCATCGACTGCAGGTCGCCTTCGATGACGTCGATACGTTCCATCGCCAGCGCCGGGTCGAGCCCCCCGAATGCGGGCTTTCGCAGGGTGCGGGCCATCCGGTCTGCCCCGCGGTACGGGCCTTTCGCCCGCACCAGGGCGACGATCCGGGTTCCCGGCAGGTCGCGCAGGATCCGGGCGGTCAGAGCCTCGCCGATGAAGCCCGTGACGCCGGTGATGAGCACCGTGCGCCCATCGAGTGCCTCGCGCAGCCGCATGCGTCTCCTCCCGGATAGGTCGGGGTAAACCTAGCGCGCTCCGGTGCGCCGCGAGCGCGCATCCACCCGGATCGGCAGGTCGTACGACGCGTCGCCGCCGTGAGCTCGCTGGGACGTGTCGCCTGTCGCGGGGGCTGACCCGGTCGTGATGGGGGAATCCTCGCGCCCCGGCGAGATCGCCGCGCGCCTGGTGGGGGACGGGGGACTGGTGGCCAGGTCGTGCGGACCCGGGGTCGAATCGTGATCGAATGGGTCGTGTGAGCGCGCCCAACAGCCCGGACGTCCCCCCGGTGGTCGGCCCGTTCACGATCGTCGCGGTGCTCGAAGCGACCGCCAATGGGCACCTCGCGGTAGGCCGGGATGTGCGAGGCCGCGAAGTGGATCTCGTCCTCCTGTCGGGGGACGCCGGCGACGATCCAGCCGCTCGTGACCGATTCGTGGGCGCCGGGGAGGCGCTTTTCCGTCGCGATCCGGGTGCCGTCCTGGGTGGCAGCGTCACCGGTGCCAGGGCCTGGCTCGCGTTTCCTCCGGGGACCGCCGGTGAACGTCTGCAGGAGTTGCTCGCGGCGGTCGAACCGGGCGCCGATGCCACCCGCCGAGGCCCGGACTTCGACCCCTACTGGCGGGGCCGTGGCTCACACGTCGGCTGGCAGGAGGGGCTGGCCTACTGGAACACCGAACGCGGCGCCCGGCCCTGGTGGCGCTACTGGTGGGCGATCCTGCTGGCGCTGCTCATGGTGGCGCTCATCCTGCTGTTGCTCTCCCAGTGTCAACCGACCACGTCGCCCGACCCCACCGGGAGCCCGAGCGACAGCCCGACGAGCAGCCAGAGCGGGTCGCCGAGTTCGCAGTCACCGAGTTCATCCAGTTCGTCCGGCACCCCCAGTGAGGCGGGCTCGAGCCCGTCCTCACCCGATGGGTCGGCGACTCGCACGGTCCCAGGCTTCGGCACCAGCGCGCCGAACCCGGCGTGACCGCTGCACGCTCTCGGTGTGGCACGGCTCTCGGTGTCCAAACCGGTCGCGGCTGTCGAGCCGCAGCGAAGACTGCACGACCGCGTGCGGGCTACTTTGCGCGATCTCGTCAATCTGGCTGGCGCGCCCAATATCGAGGGTGACGCATCGCCTCGCAGGCCACGGGGCTCCCGGGCCGGACGGAGGTCCGGGACGGCGACATCCGTTGCATCCAGCAGCGGCGAGGGCCTTGAGCAGGCCGCGAGTGATGTCGAGAGAGAACCTCGGACTTCCCACCGTGACGGGCGCTTCCACTACTGAGGGCGATGGCAGACGGCTTCGAGGTTGATTCTGTGTCGGTCGAGGACGAAGGCCCCATAGTAGTGCTCGTGGTACTCGGGGTGAGTTCGTGGTGGGTGGAGTGGTTGGGTCCGGCAGTGATGGCGGCGTCGTAGAAATGGTGCACATGGTCTCGGTCGGCGGCCGTGAGGGCGAGGTGCATGTTGGTCCTCACGGTGCCGTTGTCGATCATCCAGAAGACGGGCTTGGTGTCGGTCCAGCCGTAGCCGGTCATGGCGGGGTCGTGGCGGTGCATGACGGTGCGGATGCGTTGCCGTTCCCCGCCGGACAGGGTGGCTGTGGGTCGGTCGAGGGCGAGGTATCCGAGGCCGGCGAGGGTGAGGTTGGTCAGGAGCGAGGTCAACTGACGGGTGAGCTCGCCCGCTCCTTGCTTTTGGGGTGAGTGCTGCGAGCCAGCGAGTCAGTTGGGTGGCGGGCATTCTGTGGCATTCGGCGAGGGTGATGCCCGCGAGAGAACAGCTGGCTGCTGTGGGGTTTAGTCGACTTGATTGGCAGTTGCTGCACGCACCGAAGGTGGCGGCCTTCTCGACGGCTTCGCGAGGGCGGGGTTTGAGCGCGTCGAGTCCTTTGGCGAGGTAGAGGCGGTGGATCTTGCCCAGGACCCCTTCGTAGGCCATGGGGTAGGTGCCGGTGTCGACGCTGAGTCCGCTGCCGCGTAGGAGGTGCTCGAGGTCGCTTGCGGCGTAGTCGCCGACGGGTGTGTCGTTGTCGAAGTATCCCGAGCGTATCTACACCTTCCAGAAGAGGGACCCGACACCGAAGTTGGGGAAGGTGATGGCTCCGTCGTTGAGGGACCGGTCGCGGTCAATGACGGCGTCGACGTTGAGAGTTGATTCCCGCCCCGTGCCTTCGCAGGCCACGCATATGCAGGCCGGGTCGTTGAAGGACAGGTGCCGCGAGCTCGCCGACGTTGGGGTGCCGTGCATGGCGAAGAGCTGTCGGAGCAGACTCCAGGCGTCGGTGGCGGTACCCACGGTGGAGCGACGGTTGGCGCCCAAGGCGGCCTGGTCGACCACAATGGGGGCTGACAGGCCTTCGATGGTGTCGACCTCGGGCCGGGGGAGGTGCGGCATCAGGTTCTGGATGAACGAGGGATAGGTCTCGTTGAGCAGCCGCTGTGACTCGGCCGCGATGGTGTCGAACGCCAGCGAGGACTTCCCCGACCCGGACACCCCCGTGAACACCACGAGGCGACCTTTGGGGATCTCCACATCGACGTTCTGGAGGTTGTTGGTCCTGGCGCCGCTGACGCGGATAACGGGCCGCCGGGTCATGCCTGCTGCTCAGCGTCGTCGCCGGAGGGCGGTCCGGCGGGTGCGGCCACCCGGGGCAGCAGGGTGAGCAGGATGGCGGCGAGCAGGTAGCAGCCAACCTGCCACGGCATGAGCACGCTGGCCAAGGCATGGGCGTGGGCGGAAAGCGCATCGCCGCTGCCGGCTCCGAGGGCGGTGAAGAAGGCGGTCCCGAGCGCGGCGACACCGAGGGCTCCGCCGAGCTGGTTGACCGTGGACAGCACCCCGCCGGCAGCGCCAGCGTCTCGGCCCGGGATCCCGGCCAGGACCATGTTCACGAGGATCGGGGCGGTCAAGCCGAGGCCGAGGCCACCGACGAACAGCGGTGCGGCCAGGGCCCAATATCCGGGGTCGCTTCCGTCGCGCACGAGCAGCCACAGCCACGTCTGGGCGGCGGCCAGGGCGAGCGCGCCGCTGACGAGCAGGACTCGACCGGCCTTCGCGGCGAGGGCGACGCCCGCGCCGGAGGTGATGATCGAACCGATCGCGTACGGGAGCATCACCAACCCGGTCTCCCAGGCGGTGCGCCCGGTGCCGGCCTGCAGGTAGATCGACAGGGTGAGAAAGAAGGAGCCGATCGCGCCGAAGAACAGCAGCGAGGCCGCGAGCCCGGCGCTGAAGCTACGGACCCGGAGCAGGGCGGGGTTGAACACGGGGTTGCCTCCGGCGGCGGCGGTGCGCCGCTCGTGGGCGAGGAACAGGCCCAGCAGCAGCACGCCGGCGAGCAGCAGGCCCCAGCCCCACGTCGGCCATCCCCAGTCTTGGCCCTGGACCACGGGCAACAGGATGGCCACGATCGCCGCAGCGATCAGGCCCGCGCCGACCAGGTCGAGGCGGGAGCGGCGATCCGCCCTCGATTCCGGCAGGGTGCGAGACCCGAGGATGAGGGCGAGGGCCGCGATGGGGATGTTGACCCAGAAGATGGTGCGCCAACCCAGCCCGAACAGGTCGGCATCGACGAGGAGCCCACCGAGCAGCGGCCCCGCGACAGCAGCCAAGCCCTGCACGGCTCCGAATGCGCCGAACGCCTTGGCCTGTCCTGGTCCGTCGAAGGAGGACCGGATGATGCCGAAGACCTGAGGCACCATGAGGCCGGCCGCCAGGCCCTGCAGGGCGCGAGCGAGGATCAGCAGGCCGGCGTTGGGAGCCAGGGCGCACAGTGCCGAGGTCAGGGCGAAGGCGGTCAGTGCGGTCAGGAAGACGCGGCGGCGGCCGTAGTCGTCACCGATGCGTCCGCCGGTGATGAGACCGGATCCCAGGGCGAGGGTGTAGGCCGCGATGGTCCACTGGATCTGGGAGTCGGTCGCGTGCAGGTCAGCGGCGATGGCCGGTGCGGCGACAACGACGATGGTGGCGTCGAGCAGGTCCATGAACGAGGCGAACAGGACCACGAGCAAGGCGATGCCGCCGGCTGACGGGGTCGATTGGGTCGGTTGTGACTGAGCGGTTTCGGTCGTCATATCGGCAACGGTGCCCGGTGTAGCGGACATCGAGTGGCCACTATCTCTGCGAAAGTGACGGCATGGCCCAGACCTCGAGTCGAATCCTTCGCTTGCTGTCCCTGCTGCAGGCCCGGCCGGAGTGGTCCGGCAGCGACCTCGCAGCGCGGCTCGGCGTCAGCTCGCGCACCCTGCGCCGCGACGTGGACACCCTCCTCGAGCTCGACTACCCGATCGAGGCGGCGAAGGGCCCTGGCGGGGGCTACCGGCTGGGGGCTGGGAGCAAGCTGCCGCCGCTGGTCCTCGACGACGACCAGGCCATCGCCATCGCCGTCGCGCTGCAGACCGCCCCGGCCTCGATCGCGGGGATCGACGACTCCCTGGCCCGCGCCCTGCACACTCTGCGAGAGGTCATGCCTGCCCGGGTGCAGGCGGCCTCCGACGACCTGACCGTCCAAGCTCTGCGCAACTACTGGGAGTTCTCCGCGCCACCCATTGCGGTCGACACTCTGCGGGCCGTCGGGGCGGCGATCCGCACCCGGCAGGTCCTGCGTTTCGACTACGCGCCCCCCGCCGGAGATCCCGTCGAGATGCGCGGGCCAGTCGACCCGCCGTGTCGGGTGGAACCTCACCGGCTCGTCGTCTGGGCGGGACGCTGGTACCTCGTCGCCTACGACCTAACCGACCGGAAGTGGGCCATCTACCGGGTCGAACGCATCCAACCCAAAACCCCAACCGGACCGGCCTTCGCAGCCAGACCCCTGCCCGAACAAGGACTCACACGCTTCGTCACGACGACTGCAGACCGCGGGGACACGCCCGCCGACTGGACGTGCGTCGGCAGCGCAACCCTCGACCTCCCCGCGGACGTCGTTGCCCAATGGGCACCAGGCGGCTCCGTCGTGGAGAACCTCGGTCCGGGCAAGAGCCGCCTCACCCTCGGCGGATGGTCATGGGCAGGCGTCGCCGGCCTCTACGCCACGTTCGACACCGACCTCAACGACGTCACCCCGCCCTCACTCGTCGACGCGTTCACCCAACTGGCGCACCGCTCTGCCCAAGCAGCCCATCCTTCATAGACGGATCGCTCAGCTAGCAACAGCGGGCGGCACGCAGCCGCAGGGGGCAGCGGGGCGAATGTGAAGAAGAAGGTCGCTCGGGTCGGCTGACCTCTTGGGGACCGCGCTGGTCACATAACGTCACGTTTGCGAGAGCTCGGCATGGCTCGGCACTGCGTTTATTGCTACCATGAGGCGGACGTTTTGCAGAGTTCGCTGCATCTCGACCGGTGCATCTCAACACTCAACACCCACCACGGCGGGCAGATGTGCTGCCGCTTCGTCGGCCACATTCACCCCATCCCGGCCGTCTCTGGGCCGCCGCGCGGGTGCAGGATGGGTTCATGCTCATCATGAAATCCCAGTGCGAACGGTGCCGGGCGGAGCTGCCCGTCGATGCCGAGGCCACCATCTGCAGTTTCGAATGCACTTTCTGCCCGGCCTGTGCCGCTGACCTGGATGGCGTGTGCCCCAACTGCTCGGGTGAACTTGCCACCCGTCCCCGTCGAGATCCGTCGGCGAGCGTGGTTGACGGGCTCGCCACCCGGCTGCGCACCGAGGTGAGCAATATCGCCGCCCCCCGGCAACTGCCTCATGTCACCGTGAGCCGGACGATCGCCGCGCCCGCCCGGGAGATCTTCGACGTGCTGGCCAGCCCGGTGGCCCAGGCCGAGATCGACGGTTCGGGCACGCTCACCGGCAAGCCCGACGGCCCGGACCGGTTGTACCTGGGGGCTCGGTTCGGGATGGGAATGAACCAGCAGGGGGTGCGCTACCGCTCGCTCAACGAGGTGGTCGAGTTCACCGACAACGTGGTGATCTGCTGGCAGACCTTCGGTGAGGTGCGCGGCCGTCGTTTCATCGGCGGACAGCGGTGGCGGTATGAACTCTCACCGGTCGACGGCGGCACCCTGGTGGCCGCCACGTACGACTGGTCCGAGGCCAAGGCCGCCCGGTTCAGCATTGAGGCGATGGGCTTCCCCGCCAAAGCCCGCACGTCCATGGCCGACACACTGGACCGGCTGGCCGCCCGGGTGGAGCAGCGCGCCGAGGTCTAGTCGGGGCTGTTGGGCGGGCTTGGGGGAGTCGCTGGTCGGGTGTGGCTTCGGATCGTGACGAGGGGCTGGGACGCCTCGGGGGCAGTGACCACGGCCAGGTTCGATCAACTCGACCGGCAAGTCTGCATGGTGTTGCCCGCCTACACCCGTCCTGGTACCGGCCAGACCTTTGAATCGGTGACGTCGTGGTCCTACGACCGGGTGGGGCGGCTGGGGGTCGGGTCGTCTCGGTGACCGATCCGATCGGTGAGGGAGTGTGGCGGACCCAGTCGTTGGTCTGACCGAATCCATGCAAACCTTCGCCGTGGATCCGCTCGGTCAACCGGCTGTCGACAGTGTCGCTTGCCGGCTGCAGGCAATTGCGCCGTGATACCAAGGTCCCCGGACGCCCCGTACGCGGCAGGCAGACCCGGGTGGTGGCGGTTGCTCCTAGCCGCTGTAGCCGCCGCCGTCGCGGCGCTGCTCGGCACCGGAACAGCATCAGCCGCCGCCCTGCCCATCCTGGAATCTCGCGTCGGGGTGTCAATCCCCCGCCACGGCATACACCGTCGGGGTTCATGAGTGCATCTCCGCAGGCCTACCGTGGGGTCATGCGCCTCCGCAGGCTGGGACGACGGTGGCTACCGGTGTTGCCGCAAACACCGGTGAGGACACGGTCAGCCTGTTCAAGGCGTCCCAGCGCGGACTGGGCGAGAGCCACTACGCCAGTGGCTACAAGCCGGGGGACTTCCCTGGGAACGGTGCCTACTTCGCAAGGAGAGAAGGAGATCGCGGACAGCTACGCAACGCACTACGGCGAAGGGGTGATCGAGACTCGCGTACCACGCGGCATCTACGACGAGCACTTCGCCCAGTACGAGATGAAGTACCTCGGCACCCCGCCGGGCACCGAACTCGCGATACCGCCGCACATGCTCGACGTCCTGAGCCAGTTCGAAAGGATCTGGCACTGATGAGCGCCCAGTCGCCACGCCGGGTCCGCGGAACCGTTACACGGCATAAGCCCTACGGCTTCTACGCCGATTTCGGCGAGGAATCCGACGGGGTAGTGGTCATCACCATGATCGCTCAGGATGCGTCCGAGCCGAATCCGGCCTTCCCGCCGGTTGGCGCCGTCATTGACGCGGTCCTGCTGGGCTATACGGAGATTGGCGGAGAGCTGCGCCTGAGCATCCGTCCCCAGGACTTCGAAGGCCCTGAATGATGCGACGAACGATCGCACTGCTCGCGCGGTCAGCGGCGGCATTCGTCGCCGCACTCGTCGCGGCGTTGCTCAGTCTGGTCGCGTCCCCGGGCCTAGCGGCCGCCGCCCGTGCTCGCAGTCCAGAGCTACGCCTACGACAGCCATCAGCACGCTGAGCACGATGCCGGGGAGGAGCGGAAGACCGCGTCGGTGGCCGGGCAGACGGTCGCGTATGTTGAGTCGACGGTGGCCGATATCGAGGTCGCCAATCGCCTCGCGCATGCGGTGCTCGGGCAGTCGCTCGACGAGCTGGCCGGTAGCCGCAGCCGGGCGGCTTCCCACGCCCGTTGCCGACACGCGGCCGAGCAGCACTTCGGCACCGGCCCCGCGCCTTCACCGTCACCGGCTGCCCGCACCACCCACACGCCAACACCTGACCAGCCACCCCGACGCCCACCCATGCTCGTCCCCTTCTCGTAGACGCTCACCCACGGAAACTTGTCACCGTCGATAACCACACACCTCATGCATTCCCGGGTCCGGTTTTACTTCGTTGTGACGAAGAAGCAAGGCCGTTCCACCCGGATAGAGGTGACCATGAGCGAGCAGCCAGAAGCACCTAAAGAAGAGCCGCCAGCCGGTCGGAAACGTGCCGCTCCCCGCGCGCCCGGGCAGACCATCGAGTGCGGCTGGTGTGGCCACAACGTGCCCGATCTACGCGAGGTGGCGCCCGGTCGACGTGTCCGGAGTTGATCCGGATCGTTCATGTGTCGGCGTCCAATAGCCATGGTCGACTTGTCGAATCACTGCTCCGTCCCCTCAGCGATCAGTCGGACATACCGGCTGCCGATGACGATCGGGTCCCAGCCTTCCGGGTCGAGGCCGAGTCGACGAAGACCATCGACGAAGGGCTGCCAGTCCAGGAAGGCTGTGCCGGATCGAGCTGCGCTCAACGCGGCCAGGAGTTGCTGGGCCACGGCGTGGCTCCCGGGTTGGTCTGCAGCCGCGACCACGGCATCGCGCAGCCGGGTGGCCGCGGCGTCGGGGTCCAAGTCGTGACCGGGTGACTCGCGATTGAGTTCCTCGATCAGTCCGAGCAACTGTTTCCGCCCGTCGTTACTCGGGCGCGTCATGGCCGAGTACAGCTCCTCGGGCGAGGAGGGACACAGGATTGCGGCCTCTCGGATCATGTCGAGCGGCTCATCCGAAGTGTGGATGAGCACGACGAGCGGCCCGTCCGCACCGATCACCGTTCGGAGGTGCTCAGCCGATCGCCGGTCGGGCTGGGCGGAACCCTTGAGTCGGGTGAGACGCACGCTGGCCGGGAGGTCGGGCTCCGGGGCATCGTCACGCAACACGACTAGGAGTGAGTCCGAATACCCGCACACGAGGTCACAGATCGTGTTGCTGTCGGTCGTCCACGACGCCGACCCGAAGGACCACAATCGCTCGACCATCCAGTCGTCGAGGCGCACCCGCACCGTGTGGACCGGGCGGAACCCTCGCTGCTCGACGAAGTCGAGACACCGGCCGGCCTTCCGCCGCGCAGTGCAGTCCGGCTGGATGAGCAGGAAGGCATGCCGTCGAAGCACGTCGGCCGCAGCGCGGCCAAACGACTCGGTTGCCGCGGTGGCGCCGAGATGAAAGTCGACATCGTCGGAGTACCGGTCGACCTTGGAGCGGTCGGCTGTGAAGGATTGCCACACTCCGTCCCGCGCGAAATCTGTCAGCAACGCCTCCACTTTCTGCAGTCTCCGTTCGGGTGTCAATGTAACTGAACGTCGCCGGGGATCGTCGAATCGTACACTCGCCGGACCGCGAGGACCTCAGCTTGGCGACGAGATCGTCGTTCGCCACAATGAACTCGATTGCCCGCAGATGTACCATGTGAAGATGACCAACCGAGACATCGGCCGGCGAGATGTCGACGCCGTCTTGCGCCGACACAGTATGACTCGGGCTGAGATGGTCGAGTTAGGTGCCGACCGTGTTCGGCGAAGAACAACTCGCGGTGCTAACCGGTTCGGTGTCGGTGGGATTCGGCAACGCGACCAGTGATCTCGATCTCTATGTGATCGTCGGTGACGTGGGAATGGTGAAGGTCGAGATCGTTGACGGTGACTATGTCCTCACGCTGTCGCGCTTACAGTTTCTTCTCCTTGCCGGCGTGTTCGGTGAGCACCTCCTAATGCGGGTGACCGATTCGACGTCCTAGGCTATTCACGCGCGGAGGCCGAGGAATTCGCAAACGAGTTGGCGAGGCTGACCCAGGTCGCACGGGGCCACGCTGGAGGAGTCGCCGGTGAGCTGGACTAGAGACCAACGATGGTGCCGCTCGGCCTTATCCGGGCGGGGCAGCGATTCGCCCACGACCAGCCTGACCGCCTCGCTCAAGATGATCCTGAGAAGGAGTCTGCTGGGCACGTTCAGGCAATGTGAGTTCGGGTTTGCCGGCATGAGCTTCCCGGTACTTCCGCACCCAGGTCCCGATATCCCGTCACGATCACGAGGGACCTCGATCTCAACAGGCCTGACCGCATCCGAGATCACGCGGTTGCGTGAACTCGAACGAGAAATCCGGGAACTCCGCGTTCGAACCGAAGATTGTCGCTAAGCGGCAACGCCATTTAGGCAGTATCGACGACATTGTCCTGTCGTTGTATGCGAGAGGGTTGACCACTGGGGAGATCAGCGCCCGGTCCGGGCGAGGTGTACGACGCGAGCGTGTCCACGTCCGTGATCTCCTCGATTACCGACTCCTGTGGTGGCACAGATGAGTGAGTGGTCGAGTCGGCCGCTGCCATCTACGTGGCCGTGTTCGTCGATGCGATCCACGTCAAGGTCCGAGACGGCCAGGTCGCCAACAGGCCCTTCTACGCCGCCATCGGGGTGGACCTGGCCGGGCGCAGGGACGTGCTGGGACTGTGGGCCGGCGCCAGGCGAGGGCGGGTCCCTAAAGTCTGATGTGTTCGCTTTTCCGTTCGACGTGTTGCCCGGTTTGGGGAAGGTCAGGTCTCCCCGTTGCTGGAATTTTAGTCCTAGAACAGTGCGGACGACTCGAACACCCAAGCGCATTCCCTAGCAACCACTTTCAGTGAGAGAAGATTGCAATTTCCACGCTCGGGGCAACTGTCCATGGCCCGGGAAGACTTGACGGATCACATTATTCTGCGATTACAGTGGGATCACGCAACCATCGCGAAGGGGATAGTCTTATGTGGTCACGATTGACGCTCGGCATGGTGACACTACTCATGTCGGCCTGCCAGGTCCCCGGCGCTGCTGAGAATTCAGCATCCGAGCCCTCGCGCGCGGATTTCGCAGAACTTCGGCAGTTTCAGGAGAAACAGCCGAACGCCCTTTTTCCAGACGTTGAGCCTGTCGGCATGGAAACAGCAGCCGTCGCCCTAGGGAACGAGCTCCCTCTTGTAGAAATCACGACGCGCGAGTCACTAGTGGTGACGTTGTGCGCCGGAGATGAGAGCCAATGTCTAGTGACTGTGGATGGCAGAATGCTCAAGGAGGGCATAGCGGATAACGGGGTGCGCTACACCGTGATCGTCAACTCTGACAGGAAGGGTGAAACTCAGATATCTGACGAGAATTCGCAGTTCTGGACCTCGATTCAACCCACGCATGATCCGGAATGGCTGCAGGAAAGCTAGACAGGTATCACATCCCATCGGAAACGACTCGTGACCATGTCTTCTGCTGTAAAATTATTGATTCCCTTGACCCTGGTGACATGGCTATTAGCAACCCCGGCTATGGCTGCGGAACTAGCCACACCGTCCACCTAATTCATCTAATGCTGTTTGTTTGCCACACGCGCGGCTTCGCGGAGAGCCATCTGCGTGCCTTGGCGTTCTTGGATGAGGATCGTGACGTCCTTGCCCGCCTCGGCGAGCACGGATGCATGGGCGATCACCATGACTTCCCCAAGGTTCTTCCCGTACTGGAGGCGCTGGCTCATCGGCATGTTCGAAAGCCGCTGCACAGCCGCGGACAACCTCGGCGTCTCGTCGTCGGAGAGCACCTCGATCCGTCCGGCCTGCTCCAGAGTCCTCCATTGGCCTTCCGCCGAACCGAACGCCCTGCGATCCCGCCGGCTCTTCCGAAAGACCTCATCACGGACCGTCTCCGGAGAGGCAAACCCCCCACGCAAGCCTTGGATCAGCACTCGTGTTGTCTCCTTCCGGGCAAGGAAGGTCAGGGCTGGCCCAGCGTCGACGACTACCCCGCGAAGGCCAGTCACTCGTCGTCGAACCAGGAGAGATCGACGAACTCTCCTGCATCGTCCAGGTCGACATCTGGGGCGGTTCCCATGGGTTGCGGGTGCTCGGGCGGAACGATCCCGGCCTCGTCGAACTCGACCGTCAGGACCTCGACGGACACTCCTCGGATGCTGGCCAGAGTTTCGATGCTGACAACACCCGCGAGGTAGCCCGACACTGCACGGGCCAGCAGTCGTTGTGGTGGCCGGCGCTGACGAGACTCGCCTTGGAGAGCCCGATACTGATCGGTCCACCCGAACCGGGACGCCAGCGTCGGAGTGTAGAGCCGCTGCCACTCCTCAAAGCGCGCGTCGTCAATGTGCCCGGCGTCGCGCAACTGGATCGCTGCGATCGCCGGTGAGACTTGGAACCGCTGCGCCAGGTCCGACAGCGCGGACAGGTCACGTATGCCTGCGTGGGCAACGAAGCGCTCCACCGCCTCCATCGGTAGGAGCAGGTGGCGCGCGAACGCCCGCGCGCGCTCCTCGACCGGCGTGTTCGCCGCTAACCTGCCCGGGTCACCCAGGTTGTGATCCTCGAAGATCAGGTGGCCGAGTTCATGTGCGAGGGTGCTTCGCCATCGCATCGGGTTCTCCGAGCACGCCACGGCCACAACAGTTGCGCCACGCTCGGGATCGACCATTGTGAGGCCGTGCTCGTCAGTGTCGGCGACGTCGAGCACGGTGACGTCGACATCCTGAGCCTGCGCGATGAGCGCAACCACATCCGCGATCGGTGCGATGCCCAGGTCGTTGTCGGCACGGAACCGTGCCGCAGCCTCCCTGGCGGAGGTCTCGATCGTGTTCACGGCTGGGGTATGCCCTGCTCTTCCAGGTAGGCGTCCAACTCGAGGAAGTGGACAAGTTCGCCGCGTAGCCCGCCCATCTCGCTACCGTTCTCGGCGCGCGCGAAGCACACCACCCGGTCACGCACCGGGGAGTGCTCCGAAATCGCCGAGAGCGGAGATCCGAGAGCACGCGAGAGCGCGAGCAACTCCGGCATCTTCGGTGTCCGAGTGCCCTGCTCGATGCGGTGCAGGGTGGCCTGGCTGACGCCAGACTTCTTCGCCAGCGAGCGCTGGCTCAGCCCCGCGCGCTCCCGGGCAGCCTTGACTCGCTGGCCGGAGTGGACCACCTGGGCATCCATGTGAATCACTCTCCAATTTCGTGATTCAAGTCTAGGTCAGCGCACCCACAGGCGCTAGTCGTCTCTGCCGAGGCAGACACCGACGACCGCACGAGCTCACCCTGGCGTTCGGTCCCGACCTTCTCGGCAGCCATTGGCGCACTCCCGGTGGCGGAATCGATCGATGAAGAACGCCTGCAGGGGAGCGAACGCAGTCATGCTCGGGCAGGCTTGGCTGCTCGCTGTCGTTTGCCTCGGGTATCGAGCACTCCCTCCTGGATGAGAATGACCTGGCTGGCCCCTGCGGATGACCAGTCCCCCTCTCACCGGTGCACCGTGCGCTCGCCGATTTCCACACCGTCGGTGGTCTGTCAGCGAACATCCAGCCTCGGATGGTCCAATGGGTCGGTGACCCATGAGCCCGGACATCTCGACCGACTCGTCCCGCCAGATTCATCTCGCCCTCCACTGCAGGGTCCAGGCGCTGGTGCGGCGGGCCCGGCTGTGCCCGCCGAAACGACGGGCGGGCCGGGCGCGACCCCGGCCGCCGAAACGAACGCTGCCACTGCGGCCGGGGCCGCCGCAGACCTGGCCGACGTAGGCAGGGCCACGCCCGAACTCACCAAGCGCGGCGGCACGGACCCTCGCGATGACCTGGCTCGGCTCCGCGAGGCGGTCGCCATGGTGTCCACCGTGGTGGTGGGCCAGCACGACATGGTGGAACGTCTCATGGTGGCGCTCCTGGCCCGCGGGCATTGCCTGCTGGAAGGGGTCCCCGGGGTCGCCAAGACGCTGGCCGCGCGATCCTTCGCCACCGTCGTGGCGGGGTCCTTCGCCCGGCTTCAGTTCACCCCTGATCTGGTGCCCTCCGACATCGTCGGCACTCGCATCTACCGGCCGTCCAGCGAGGCCTTCGACACCGAACTCGGCCCGGTCTTCGTCAATGTCGTCCTCGCCGACGAGATCAACCGTGCACCTGCCAAGGTGCAGGCGGCCATGCTCGAATTGATGGCCGAGCACCAGGTCAGTCTGGGCGGACGCAGCTACCCGCTGCCCGATCCGTTCATCGTCATCGCCACCCAGAACCCGCTGGAATCCGAAGGCGTCTACCCGCTGCCCGAAGCCCAGCGCGACCGCTTCCTGCTCCAGGTGCAGGTACCGCTGCCCCGCGCCCACGAGGAAGCCGAGATCCTGCGCCGGATGAGCGTGGACCCGCCCCGGGCGCAACCCGTGCTGACTCCGGAGGACGTGCTCAGGCTGCGCCGGGCCGCCGACGACGTGTACGTTCATCCGCTGGTGGCCGACTACGTCGTCCGGCTGGTGATGGCCACCCGGGAACCTGGGCAGTACGGGCTACCCGACCTGGTCGGGGTGATCGATGCCGGGGCCAGCCCGCGCGCCACGCTCGGCCTGCTGGCCTCGGCTCGGGCGCTGGCCCTGCTGCGGGGCCGCGACCACGTGTTGCCCGAGGACGTGCAGGCCCTGGCCGTCGACATCATCGCCCACCGGCTGCTGCTCGGCTTCGACGCCATCGCGGACGGCATCAGCCCCCGCACCGTCGTCGAGGCCGTGCTCGCCACCGTCCCGGCGCCGGTGCCGGTTTCCGGATGAGCCGGCCCGGCGGCCGGCGCGCCCCTACCCAGCCTCCGCCCCCGATGGGGCAGGGGCCGGGTCTGGCCGACCTCACGCCTCCCGAAGCTTTGCGTCGGCTGGAGGTCACCGTCGTCCGCAGGCTGGACGGGTACCTGCGTGGGGAGCACCTCGGGCTGCTGCCCGGCCCAGGCACCGAACTCGCCGAAGCCCGGCTGTACCGGCCGGGGGAGGACGACGTCCGCCACATGGACTGGGCGGTGACCGCGCGCACCACCCAACCGCACGTGCACGACATGATCGCCGACCGGGAACTGGAGACCTGGGCGCTGGCCGACCTGACCGGCTCCATGCAACTGGGCACCGCACTGCGGGACGGCCGCCCGGTGCTCAAACGCGATCTGGCGATCAGCGCGGTGGCCACCGTGGCCGTCCTCACCGCGCGGCTCGGTGACCGCTTCGGCGGCTACCTGCTGACCGATACCGACCTCATCCGGCATCCGGCCAGGTCCGGCCGCCAGGCGCTGGTGTCGATGTTGCGGGACATGCTGGCCACCCGGGCGGATCTGGCCGAGCCTGGGCGGCATCGCGATGCGGTCACCTTGGGACCGGCGCTGAGCCGGCTGGCGTCTGGGCATCCGAAGCGGGGGCTTCGGCTGGTCGTCTCGGACTTCTTCGACGCCGCATCCGGGCCGTTGACCGGCGCGGCGGATCAAGCGCCCGGATGGGAACTGGGTCTGCGCCAACTGGCGGCCCGACACCAGGTGCTCGCCGTGGAGGTGGTGGACCCGCGCGAAGGCGAACTGCCCGACGTCGGAGTGATCGAACTGGCTGACCCCGAGACCGGAGACATCGTCGAGATCGACACCTCCCGCTCGGCCACTCGCGCCGCGTACGCCGAGGCCGCCGCCCGGCATCGGGAACGAGTCCGGGTGAGTCTTCGTCGAGCCGGTGTGGGGCACCTCGTGCTGCGGACGGACTCGGACTGGGTGCGTGACGTGGCCCGGTTCGTGCTGCGGCATCGCACGCAGTCGCGCCTGGCCCGTGCGCCCAGGACGGCCGCAGCCGCGGGGAGCCACCGGTGATGGCGTTCGCGGGTATCGTCCCGCTGCTGGCCACCGGAGTGCTCGCCACCACTGCGTCCGGCTCTCCCGCCCCGCAGGAGCAGCCCGGTCACTGGTGGTCGCTGTGGCCCGAGTTGTTCCTGGCGCCGGGCCGGCTGTGGCTGCTGCTGCTGATCCCGGTGCTCATCGCGGTGTACGTGTGGCGGCAGTTCCGTCGGCGACGGTACGCGGTGCGGTTCAGCGCCGCGCCGCTGCTGGCCACCCTCGCCCCCCGCCGGCCGGGCTGGCGGCGTCACGTCGTGGCCGGCGGGCTGGTGCTGGCATTGACCGTGCTGATCGTTGGCTTCGCCCGGCCTGCCGGCACCGTCCGCGAGCCGCGTGACCGGGCCACGGTGATCTTGGCCATCGACACGTCCTTGTCCATGGACGCCACCGACGTGCCCCCGAGCCGACTGCGGGCGGCCCAGCAGGCGGCCCGGGAGTTCGCTCTCGAACTCCCCCCGGGGATGAACCTCGGCCTGGTGTCCTTCTCCGGCAGCGCGACCGTCGTGGTACCGCCGACGACCGATCGCCAGCGGGTGATCCGGGGCATCGACGGGCTGACGCTCGGCCCCTACACCGCCATCGGCGAAGGCATCGCGGCCAGCCTGCAGGCGATCAAACTCGCTCCGCTCGGCAACGACGACGAGCCGGTGCCCGCGCATATCGTGCTGCTCTCGGACGGGGAGACCACCGCCGGTCGCAGCAACGGCGTGGCCGCACTCGAGGCTGCCCAGGCCGAGGTGCCGGTGTCGACGATCGGTTTCGGCACGCCCACCGGAACGGTGACGATCGAGGGTTTCAGCCAACCGGTTCCGGTCAACGAGGACGATCTGCGGAGCATCTCCGAGGCCACTGACGGCACCTTCTACGAGGCCCAGACCCTGGACCAGCTCACCGAGGTGTACGACGACATCCGGCACTCGGTCGGGTACGAACTGGTGCCCTCGGAGATCACCGACCGATGGCTGGGATTGGGGCTGCTGCTGTTGTTGGCCACCGCGATCGGCTCGCTCGGGTGGTTCGGGCGGCTTCCGTAGCCAGTTCCGGCTCGCCGCGGGACGGCCCGGTTCGGTGGCCCAGCCCGCCCCACGTGGCACACACTGGTGACGTGAGCACCCGGTCCCAGCCAACCCGAGACGACGATCATCCGGCCGGCCAGGCCTCGACGTCAGATGGGCGCGCTGCCCGCCCAGTCGCTGCAGCCGACCGGCCGGACAGGGGACGACCCCGTGGCCCGCGAACGACGGAATCGGATGCCGACAAGGTGATCCCGGACCGATCGCGCGATGACCGGGACCTGGGCTGGGGTGATGAGGGCGGCCACCGCGACGAGGAGATCCTTCGGGAACGGCCACCGCACTGGTGACCCGGGCCCCATCGCTCTGACTATCCACAGGGAGCCGGTATCACCCGCCAGCCGGCAACGCTGTGGACGAACCCCACCGGGGCAGGGCGATCGTCCTAGCGTCGGGCCATGGTCGCCTTGTCTGCCCGCAGGTTCATCCCCGCGCTCGGTCGCCGACGCCGCCTGGTCGTCGCACTGCTGCTCGGGCTCGCCGCCTTCCTCACGATCCGGGCGCTCACCCCGGCAGCCGCCTCATGCCAGCCCATCGCCGAATCTGCGGCCGAGGCACCGATCCCCGGTGGCTCGGCCCCCAGGAGTGCTTTGCGCGAGGGAGAACTGGCCGTTCCGCTCACCCTTGACGAGCAACTCGCTGGATGGGTCGAGCCGGGGGACGAGTTGGTGATCTACCTCGCATCCGACATCAGCCTCCCGCTGGCCGGCGACCTGCCGACCGCGCCGGAGGAATCGGGTGACCTGTCTCACCCCTCGGTCCTGGGGACCGCTAGGGTTCTCAGCGAGCCACCCGCCGCCGACGCTCCCTTTGAAGCGTTGGGGCCTGTGAGCCGGATGACAGTTTTGGCGGCGGTTGACGCGACCGACGCGCCGACAGTCGCTGTCGCCTCCGCGCGTGGCTCGCTTTCGGCTGCCCTTATGCCGTAACCTCCTCGCGCAGAGCAACTCCCCCGGGCAACCCGGGGCCAAGACGAGGGAACAACCAATGCTCAAGGGCTTCAAAGACTTCATCCTGCGCGGCAATGTCATCGACCTCGCCGTCGCAGTCGTTATTGGTGGCGCCTTCACCGCCATCGTGACCGCCTTCTCGGACAGCATCATCAACCCGCTCATCGCCTCGATCGGTGGCACGAACGTCGATGGTCTGGGCTTCCGGGTGGTCGCCGACAACGCCGCCACCTTCGTTGACTTCGGCGCCGTGATCACCGCCGCGATCAACTTCCTGCTCGTCGCAGCCGTCGTCTACTTCGTCCTGGTCGCGCCGATGAACCACCTCGCCGAGCGCCGCAAGAAGGGCGAGGAGCCCGAGCCCGAGGCGCCTTCCGAGGACGTCATCCTGCTGACCGAGATCCGCGACCTGCTGGCCCGCCGCTGACCGTCGCCTCCTCACGGACGTCGATAGGCCCGCCACCCAATCGGTGGCGGGCCTATTTGTTTGTCGATGTGCCAGATGTCGACGGGCCAGGCTCACGCCCGGTCGAGGCGTCAGCGTCCCGCGATCGGCAGCCGGCCTGGGCGCGCAACAGCCGAGTGGCGGCACTCAACCGTGTGGCGCGGCCGTCAGCTGGTGGACGCGGCCTTGGCCGAACTGCTCGAGCCGGACGGTGACGTGCTGGAACTGGACGAGGCACCCGCTTTGGATGAGCCGCTGCCCGACCCGGAGTTCTCGCTGGTAGTCGATGTCGAGGTCGAACTCGACGACGACTCGGACGAGCCCTTGCTCGAGGCCCCACCGGAGGAGTTCTTGGCCCCGGTGCGAGAGTCGTTCCGGTAGAAGCCCGAGCCCTTGAAGACCACACCCACGCTGTTGAAGACCTTGCGCAACCGGCCCTCACACTCCGGGCACACGGTGAGGGAGTCGTCTGAGAACGACTGCACCGCGTCGAAGCGGTGGTCGCAGACGGTGCAGGCGTACGAATAGGTGGGCACGAGTCCTCCGGTGTTCTGGCACTCTGCTGACGCGAGTGCCAATGCTAACGCCTTTCGGGGTGGTTGACATTCCCATCGCCCTCACCCTCCGGCCGCATCGCCAGGGCATCCCGCTGTCAGCGCTCGCCGAACCGTCCCCACCGCGTTCCACGCCGCCACCAGGGTTGCCGCTCGTCCTCGCCGTCCGAGCGTGCCCGCCACGTTGCCAGCCGACCGCCCTCGCTGACCGCCCGCAGGCGTTCCTCGGCCGGTCCACGGGCGTGTTCGGTGGTCACCACGAGGAGCCCGTCGCCACGCTGCAACCGGGTAGAGGGCAGGGGGACGAACGACGTGGTGCCCCGCACCACCAGGGTCACCTTGGCCTCGGGGGGCAGTCGCAGCTCGAAGATCTCCAGTCCGTGCAAGCGTGAGGCCGGGCCGACGACCACCTGGATGACGTGGGCGTCGAAGGCACCCAAGGGAGAGGTGTCCAGGTCGAGATCGACAGGGGCGTCGCCAGGCAGGCGCAGCAGCCGGGCCACCATCGGGAGAGTGGGGGCTTGCACCAGGATGAAGATCACCACCAGCAGGAAGACCATCTCGAACAAGCCTTGCGGTCCACCGGCCCTGCGGTCCACCGGAATGGTGGCCAGCACGATGGGCACCGCCCCCCGCAACCCCGCCCAGGACAGGAAGGCCTGGTCGCGCCAGCCATAACCGAACCAGGTCACCGACGCGATCACCGACAGCGGGCGGGCGGCGACGAGCAGGGCGGTGCCGATAACCAGCGCGGGCACCAGTTCCCCGGGCAACCGGGCGGGTGAGACCAGCAGCCCCAGCAGGACGAACAAGCCGATCTGCGCGAGCCAGCCGAAGCCCTCGGCAAAACCCTGGACCGCCTTGCGGTGCGGGAGTTCGGAGTTTCCCAGCACCAGCGCACACAGGTAGATCGAGATGAATCCCGACAGGTTTGTCGCAGCAGCCAGTCCGTAGCTGATCGAGACGATCCCCAGGGCCGCGATCGGATACAGGCCCACCGACGGCAGAGCCACACTGCGCAGCAGCGCCGCGCCGGCAAAGCCGAGACCCAGGCCCAGGACGCCACCTCCGATGAGCTCGATCACCGCGTGCACGGCAACGAAGGCCAGGGAGTGCTCGCTGCCGGCGGCGATATCGGCCAGGGCGACCACCAGGATGACCACCGGCGCGTCGTTGCACCCCGATTCGGCTTCCAGCATCCCGGTGAGGCGGCGGGGCAAGGGCACCCGCCGCAGCACGGAGAAGACGGCTGCCGCGTCTGTGGAGGAGACCACCGCTCCCACCATCACCGCGGTCAGCCACGCCATGCCCAGCACCCAGTGCGCCACCGCGGCCACCACGAAGACCGAGACCATCGTGCCCAGAGTCGCCAGCAGGGCCGCCGGTGCCACCGCACCCCTGATGGACGACCAATCGGTGGTCAGGCCGCCCTCACCGAGGATGATCGCCAGTGCCAGGTATCCCAGCACCGTGGTGAGCCCGTAGTCCGAGAACTGGATCCCCAGCCCGGATTCGCCCAGGAGGATGCCGATGCCCAGGTAGATGAGCAGGGAGGGCATGCCGGTGCGCGAACTGATCCGCACGGCGACGGCGGCGACCAGCAGCACGATTCCGCCGAGCACCATGGCGTAGTTGAGTAGGTCGAGATTCACCAGACCCCTCTCGATCATTCGCGCCCACGCCGCCGCGCTGGTGTGAAGATCCTCGGTGTGCACGGGGTGCCGAGCCGTGGCTGCCCAGTCTAGGTGGCTACCCTGCTGCGGTGTCCGCCCTCCGCCGCTACGCGCTGATCGGCAGCGGTGTCGCCGTCGTCATCGTCCTGGTGCTCGTCGTCGCCTCCCTGCTCACGGTGCGCCGAGCGCTGCCCTCGTACGGCGGTGAGCTCGATCTGGAGGGGCTCACCGGTCAGGTCCGGGTGGTGCGGGACGCCCAGGGCGTGCCGCAGATCTACGCCGACACTCCGCAGGACCTCTTCTTCGCCCAGGGTTACGTCCAGGCACAGGACCGGTTTCTGCAGATGGACGTGCGCCGACACGTCACGGCCGGGCGGCTGTCCGAGCTGGTCGGCTCCAACGAGGCGGCACTGAGCTCGGACACCCTGGTGCGCACCCTCGGGTGGCGGCGGGTGGCCGAGGCCGAACTGCCGCTGCTGTCCGGTACCACCCGCAATTACCTGCAGGCCTACTCCGACGGGGTGAACGCCTACATCGCCGACAGGTCGCCCAGCGAACTCGACGTGGGCTATGCCGTGCTCGGGTCTCAGGTGGATCTGCGGCAGATCGAACCCTGGACTCCGGTCGACTCCCTGTCCTGGCTCAAGGCGATGGCCTGGGACCTCAAAGGCAACTACAACGCCGAACTCGGCCGGGCGTTGAGCTACACCACGCTCGCCGATGTCGGCATGGTCAACCTCTTGTACCCCGGCTATCCGGCCGAGCATCCGACCATCCTGGCCGCGGATCCGAGTCCGATGCCGCTCACCCAGGGCGCCTCCCTGGCAATGGTTCTGGCAGCCACCGGCACCTCGTCCGATCACGCCGCGATCGAGGGCACCGGGGCCGCGGCCTCAGCGCCTGAGCCTGCCGTGCCCGACTCGACGACCTCGCAGCCAGCTGGGGACGGTGCCGTCCCCGCCCAGTCGAACCTCACCGTGCTCAGCCAATCGGGTGCCCAGTTCGCGTCTCTCCAGCGGGCCCTGGACAGCATCGGTGGCCCCGGCGGGAGCATCGGCATCGGCGACGGACTCGGCTCCAACGCCATCGTGGTGGGGGGCCAGCACACCGCTTCCGGGCTGCCCATCATCGCCGACGACCCCCATCTGGCTGCCACCACGCCGAGCACCTGGTACCAGTCCGGCCTGCACTGCACGAAGGTCGACGCCGAGTGCCCCTTCGACGTGTCCGGCGCGTCGTTCGCGGGCCTGCCGGGCGTGATGATCGGGCACAACGGCTCGATCGGCTGGGGGATGAGCAACCTGGCTCCCGACACCACGGACTTCTTCCTCGAGCGGGTGATCGGGGACACCTACGTCCAAGGGCAGGAGACAACGCCGTTGACCACCCGGACCGAGACCATCCGGGTGGCAGGCGAAGAAGACCACCAGATCACCGTCCGGTCCACCGTGCACGGGCCGATCATCAGCGACGTCCTGACCCGGGTGAAACAGGCCGGCAGCGTCCAGCCCGGTCCGGACGGTGCGCCGATGCTCGGCGACTATGCCGTCTCACTGGGGTGGACCGGCAACGAACCGGGCAGAACGATGGACGCTGTCTTCGGGCTGAACGCGGCCGGAAACTGGGACGAGTTCCGGGCTGCGCTGTCCTTCATGGACGCGCCCGGGCTGAGTTTCGTCTATGCCGACACCGCCGGGCACATCGGCTACCAGGCGACGGGGAAGGTGCCCACCCGCCAGCCCGGCCCGGGCTTGGGGCAGGCGGACGGCACCTGGCCCAGGCAAGGCTGGGACGCGGCCTGGGACTGGACCGGGTACGTGCCCTTCGAGTCGATGCCAGCCCAACTGGACCCGGCCAGTGGCTTCATCGTCGCGGCCAATCAGAAGGTCTCCCCGTCCTCCTCCCTCACCGTCGACTGGGACTACGGCGACCGAGCCGCCCGGATCACCTCCCTGCTGTCCGGGCAGATCGAGGCGGGTGAGGCGTTGACCGTGGCCGACCTCAACGCCATCCAGATGGACGACTACTCGGCCTTCGCCGCCGATGTACTGGTGCCCCTGCTACGTGCGGCCCCTCCGTCGGACTCCCTGGACAACGACAGTCAGCGTGCTTTCGTCGCCGAAGCGGTCGAGTTGCTCGACGACTGGGACGCCACGATGGACTCGGAGTCACCGGCTGCGGCGTACTACAACGCCGTCTGGTCGAACCTCGTGCGCGAGACCTTCTCGGACCAGCTGCCGGACCGGGTGGCTCCCGATGGGGGGCCGCGCACGTACGCGATCATGCGCACGATGCTCCAGGAGCAGAACAACGCCTTCTGGGACGATGTCACCACCCCGACCATCATCGAGAACCGAGATCAGGCGATCAGCCAGGCCCTGGCGAACGGTCGCTTCGAGTTGACCTCCAAACTCGGCAAGGATCCGGCCACCTGGTCGTGGGGCAACCTGCACATCCTCGAGCCTCAGCAACGGCCCTTGGGCAGCGACGGCGCGCCCTGGCTGCTGAAGTGGGTGCTCAACGACGAGCGGCTCAGGGTCTCGGGTTCCTCGGCCACCGTCAACGTCAGCTCGTGGAACGCCGCGAGCGGCAACTACCGGGTGAACACCATCGCGTCGATGCGGATGGTCATCGACCTGTCGGACTTCGACTCCTCGACCTGGGTGGACTTCACCGGGGTCAGCGGTCACCTCACCGCGCGCCACCACGGAGACCAGACCGATCATTGGCTGACGGGAGGGACCTACCCCTGGCCGTACACGGCCGCCGCCGTGGACGAGGTGACCCAGGACGAGATGACGCTCTCCCCGGCACCGAGTTCGTCCGATTCATGATCTGCCCGTCTTCATGATCTGCCCGTCCGGCCGCCGACCTCGGCCGCCGGGCAGGGTTACCGCTCAACGAGCTGGGAGGGACGGCCAGGACCGGCTGATCATGACCGGCCGCCCACCCGGATCCACCGGGAGGGGGTGCAGATGGCGTCGGCTCGCACGTCGTGGTCCTCGGCCGGCACCTGGGGGAGTACCTCGTCGTCGTGCAGGACGGCTACCAGCCACGGTCGGTCGATGCCGGGCCTGCCGTGCGACCATCGCGACCGTTCCACCGTCCGGTCGTAGTAGCCGGCCCCCTGGCCCAGCCGCGCACCGGTGAGGTCGACCGCCAGGCCGGGCACGAGCACGACGTCGGGAGTTATCCGATCGTGGCGTTCGCCCACCGGCTCGAGGAGCACCGCGCCGGTGGGGGTGCGGGCGCCGGGTGCGACTCCCTCGGCGGCGTCGGCCCAGGTCAGCATCGGGGTGTCGTCCGCGTGCGTCACCACGGGGAGCCAGATCTTCGTCCCGCTGGCTCGCAGCTGCTCACATAACGGCCCGACATCGGGTTCGCCGGTCAGCGCCACGTAGGCGGTGAGTTCTCGGGCCTGGGCGAGTTCGGGGCGGGACGAACCGATCTGCAGCAGACCCTCTGCGTCGCGGCGCCCGTCTGATTCGGTGCGGAGCCGGCGGCTGGTGCGTACCCGGGCGCGCAGTTCGGCCTTGTCGTCAGCGATGGACACCGCACCAGTGTGCGACCTGACGTACCGGTGCGGCGTGGTCTGGGCCGGTGAGGTCCGTGCCGGTGAGGGCTGTCCCGTGACGTCCGTTCCCGTGGGTGAGCCGTCCGCAGGGCCTGCACACGGACCGGCCGCCACGATCGCGCGTGGGTCGCGCAGATGCGGTCGGGTCGCGGCATCTGCCGCACCGCGGTATCTGCTGGGACATGCCATACAGTCGGCGACTATGCCCCTGATGCCGGTACCCGAGCACTTGGCCGACTGCCTGGCGCTGGCAGCTCCGTTGCCTGCGGAGACGGTGAGCCTCACCGAGGCGTTGGGCCGGGCACTCGCCGCGCCGGTCACCTCGCCGGTCTCGCTGCCCGGGTGCGCGAACTCGGCCATGGATGGGTACGCGGTGCATCCGCAGGATCTGGCCCAGGCGAGCGGGGACAACCCGACGCGGTTGACGGTGGTGGACGATCTGCCCGCCGGCCGGGTGCGCTCTAGCCCGTTCGCGCGGGGGGAGGCGGTGCGGATCATGACCGGGGCCTGCGTTCCGCCGGGCACCGGTGCGGTCGTGCAGGTCGAGCGCACCGACGCCGGCACGGATCAGGTGCTGGTCTACTCGCCGGTGGACCCGGGGGAGAGCATCCGGCAGGTCGGTGAGGACGTGCGGGCCGGCGAGGAGTTGCTGGCGTCCGGCGCCGAGCTGACGTCGCGGCGGATCGGTCTGCTGGCCGCCGCCGGTGTCGCCCACGTGCAGGTGCATCGAGCGCCGCGGGTGCTCGTGCTCGCCACCGGCAGCGAACTGGTCGAGCCCGGCCAGGCGCTGCGTCCTGGGCAGCTCCACGAGTCGAACGCGCACCTGCTGCAGGCCCAGGTCACCAGCCTCGGCATGCAGGCCGTGCGCCCGCCGATCGTTCCGGACGAGCCCGAGGCCTTGGCCCAGGTGCTCCAGGCGCACGCGGGCGCCGTGGACCTCGTCCTGACCTCCGGCGGGGTGAGCGCGGGCGCCTATGACACCGTCAAGGAAGTGCTCTCGGCCACCGGCGCGGTGAGCTTTCGCAAGGTGGCGATGCAGCCGGGCATGCCACAGGGGTGCGGGACGGTGACCGCGGACGGGCGGACGGTGCCCATCCTCACCCTGCCCGGAAACCCGGTCTCCACCTTCGTGTCGTTCCTCGTCTTCGCCACCCCGGTGCTGCGGCGGCTCGCCGGCCTCACCGAACCTGTCGGCACCATTCCGGCGGTCGCCTCGAAGGGCTGGCGGAGCCCCCAGGGCAAGGTGCAGTACGCCCGGGCGCGCCTGCACACCGAGGGGGACATGCTGCGGGTCGCCCCGGTCGGCGGGCAACGCTCGCACTTGGTGGCCGATCTCGCCGCGAGTGACGCCCTGGCGATCGTGCCCGCCGAGAGCACCCAGGTCGACCCCGGGGACATCGTCCACTGCCTCGTACTGAACCGATGAGGGAGGACGAGATGACTGGCTCCGAGCAGCGCACAGGCCCCGACGACGGGCAGCAGCCAGCACCGGTGAACCCGTCAGGGCCGCCGCCCGACAAGCAGCAAGCCCACCTGACCCACCTCGACGACCGGGGCGCGGCGCGGATGGTCGACGTCAGTGGCAAAGCGGTCACCGTCCGCCAGGCCACCGCCCGCGGCCGGGTACTGACCTGCGCCCGGGTGATCGAGGCCCTGCGTGGATCGTCACCGAATCAGGTACCCAAGGGTGACGCGCTCGCGGTGGCGCGACTGGCCGGCATCCAGGCCGCCAAGCGCACCCCCGAGCTGATCCCGCTCGCCCACCCCATCGCCATCCACGCGGTGAACGTCGACCTCACCGTGACCGACGACGGCGTCGACATCGAGGCCACGGTGCGCACCGCAGATCGCACCGGGATCGAGATGGAGGCGCTCACCGCCGTCTCGGTGGCCGGGCTCGCCCTGGTGGACATGATCAAGGCACTTGACCAGCACACCCGGATCACCGACATCCGCGTCGTGGCCAAGTCCGGTGGGCGCCGGGGCGACTGGACGGCGCCGTGACCGGCTCGCAGGTGCCGTCCTCTCAGGACCACCCACTCCGCGCGCGGGCGCTGGTGATCACTGCCTCGGATCGCAGCGCTCGGGGGGAACGCCCGGACCGCAGTGGCCCACTGCTCGTCGAGGCGCTTCTCGCTCTCGGCCTGCAGGTGGACGGTCCCAGGGTGGTCCCCGACGGGGAGCCGGTGCGTGTGGCCCTGCAGGAGGGAGTGTGGGCCGGCTACCACCTCCTCGTCACTACCGGAGGCACCGGAGTCAGCCGGACCGATCGCACGCCGGAGATGACCCGTTCGGTGCTCGACCGGGAGATCCCGGGAATCGCCGAGGCCATCCGGGCGCGCGGGGTCAGCGCCGGTGTGCCGACTGCGATGCTCTCGCGCGGGCTGGCCGGCTTGGCGGGTGACACCGTGGTGGTGAACCTGCCTGGGTCCACCGGTGCGGTGCGTGATGGTGTGGCGGTACTGGCGCCCGTCCTGGGGCACCTGCTGGACCAGATCGCCGGAGGGCAGCGGCGTGATGCCGGGCACGACGATGCCGGGTGAGTCTGGGGGATGACACGTGAGCCGAGGCAGCCGGTGAAGTCGGTGGTGGCATCCGGCTGGGTTGGCCTGCCCGCCGAGCTGTCCCGGGGTGGGCGATGAGCGGCCTGGACGGGGCCGTCGCCGGATGGCCCTTGGTGCTGCGTTCGGGTCCGGTGGTGCTGCGGCCGCTGCGGCTGCGCGACCGACGGGCCTGGCGCGAACTCCGTGAGACGAATGTTGACTGGTTGCGGCCGTGGGAGTCGACCGCGCCGGGCGGTGGCCAGCCGCTGGGATTCGGGCAGTTGGTGCGGGGTAACAATCGCCTGGCCAGGATGGGGCAGGCCTTCAACCTGGCCATCGAGGTGGACGGCAGGCTGGCCGGTCAGGTGTCCCTGTCCTGCATCGTCTGGGGCTCCTTGCGCAGCGGTGCGATCGGCTACTGGATCGACTCCGGCCGGGCCGGGCGCGGCATCGTCCCGGTGAGCGTTGCGCTGCTGACCGACCATGCCGTCGCCGCGATGGCCATCCACCGGATCGAGATCAATATCCGTCCGGAGAATGCTGCAAGCCTGCGTGTGGTGCAGAAGTTGGGTTTTCGAGACGAGGGCGTCCGGCTGCGGTACCTGCACATCGACGGTGCCTGGCGGGATCACCGCACCTTCGCCCTCACCGCCGAGGAACTGCCCGCCGGTGGGCTCATCACGCGGGTCGGGTTGCGCTGACCTGGTCGGCTCGATGGTCCCGAAGGCTCCCGGACGACATGGCGAAGGCCGGACGACATGGGGAAGGCTGCGGTTGCCGGGGGCCATCCCGCGGTGGCGAACGTGGATGGCCTCAGGCGGGGACTCTGCTCGCCAAACCGACCGTGTTGCCCTCGGAGTCGCGGACGAAGGCCATCCACTCCGTGGCGGCCGGCCCGAAGCGGGCGTCGGTGTCCTCAAAGATGGGGTGTGGCTCACCGAGGATCTGCACCCCGGCTGACCTGAGCTCTTCCACTCTGGCCGAGAGATCGTCGACGCGCAGGTAGATCAATGCGCTCGGGGCGTTCGTGTCGAGTAGCAACCGGGTCTCGCCGAGGGCGAAGAACACCAGCCCTGGGGGGTCGAAGGTCGCTACCGGCCCATGGCCGAGCAGCCGGGTGTAGAAGGCGGTCGCCCGAGGCAGGTCGGTTGCCCGTTGGCCCACTTGGTGCAACCTCATCCGCGCAGACTAGTGCGGATGCCCCAGCCGTGTACCAGTGTCGGCTCGCAGTTTGCCAGCCCCGGGTGGGTCGTGTTTGGTGGGCCCGGGTTGGCCAGTGACTCGGGTGACGTTTTGGCGCGGGGCACTTCGTGACCGGGGTGAGGTTTGGCGCGGGCTCTTCGTGACCGGGGTGACGTTTGGCCTGGCGTGGCAGCGTCTTGCGTGGCCGTGGGCTGCTCTTCGTGACCCGGGTGACGTTTGGCGCAGGCAGTTGGTGACCTGGGTGACGTTTGGCGCGGGCTCTTCGTGACCGGGGTGACGTTTGGCCTGGCGTGGCAGCGTCTTGCGTGGCCGTGGGCGGCTGTTCGTGACCCGGGTGACGTTTGGCGCGGGCTCTCTTCGTGACCCGGGTGACGTTTGGCCTGGCGTGGCAGCTGAGGCCGAGTGGTTCCGACCATCCGGCGGACGAGTTAGCTGACCACCCGACGCCGCTGCGGCGCATGCTCATCTACCCAAGCCAGCGGGTCGTCGCGCAGGTCGAGGACGTCGTCCTGGGACGCCCCGGAGACCGCAGCGGGTTCCTGACCTGCGGACGCTGGCTGGGCGGGCCGAGTGGGTGCATTCGGCTTGAGCAGATAGGCCGGCTTGGGGACCTCGGTGGGCAGCCACTCGCCCGGCTTGAGGTTGGCCAGCAGTTCCTCGCGTTGGCGCTTGGCGGCCTCGGCCTCGGCCCGGGCGGCCGCCACCGCCGCAGCACGTTCCACCGCCCGGATCGCGGCCTCGTCGTACAGCATCGTGGCCGCACCGACGGGCTCGTCGTGCGAAGCAAGCACGCTGCTGCGCACGGTTGTTGGGCGAGTCGACTCCGATACGCCTTGCTCTGCGGCCGTTTCGCCGTCCGTGGCGATGAGTCCGGCTGCCCGCGAACCACCCAGCGCGTAGGCCCGACGAGCCCGGCCCTGAAGGACTCCCAGGCACCCACCGGCCAGCAGGAGCGGAGCGGTCACCAGTGTCCAGCCGATGACTCCGGCGAATGCGAAGGGAGTCAGCACGGCCAGCGCCATCAGGGACAACAGGAACGTCACCCCGACCAGCGGGCGCCGACGGGGGCGGGGACTGCGCTCGATGGTGCGGCCTGCGTCGGTGGAGCCCGTTGCCGCAGTGGGGCTCTGCTGTGCCTCGGCGCTCGGATCCGGCAGGTCGCCGGCAATCCGTTCGGCCACGCCATCGTGGAGCAGGAGACCGCGACGGGTCGAGCCGATGACCGGCTCGCTGGAACGCGGCTGCAAGGTGCGTGCCGTCGGGGTGAACCGCTCGTGCACTCGGGTCTGCCGGGCGTGGTGCCGGCGCGTCAGTCGATTCGGCACCACATACACGAGCCACAGCCCGATGAGGGCGAGAAAGATGACGCTGGAGTCCACGGGCTCACACGCTAGGTGGCCTGCGGGGGACGTAGTGGGAGCCTCGCCGGAGTCTCTCGTATTCGATGTCCATCCAGCCCGTTTGCCCGGTGCCGCCTTTCAGCGGCCCGGCCGTTCAACTGGGGTCGGCCTTTCAGCGGGCCGGTTCAGCTGCTGCGTGCCGTTCCACTCCTCCCGTGCCGGCGACATAGCCTGCCACGGTGGCGGCACATCAACTGCCACGGTGGTGGCACACCAAGCCCGGGTGGCGACACGGCCTGCATGACGCCGGCCCTACCCGCTGAGTCCCAAGTTCCCCGAATGGGTTAACCTGAACGGGTTAACGGCGCTCTGGTAGTGGCTTCGCAGCGTAGAGATCGGGGCATTCTGACCCGCACGATCTGATTGGAACCGCCGATTGGGCGGCGTTGTCCGAATGTGAGGTTACTCCGGGTGACCTTATCGTGAGGCGGTCTGGCCAGGTCTGGAGGTGGCCGTGAGGCTGAGCCGACGTTCATTCATCAAGGGTGCCGCCGCCGGAGGCAGCGGGCTGGCCGGCGAGGACGCGGTCGGCCTGGGTCGGCGCCTGTGGAGTCGCGAACGCGAGAGGCATCGCCACGGCGCGCCGAGGCGAGGTCCGCGGCGCCTATGGTCTGAACCCGGTGACGATTCACCTCAGAATCTCCCTGGCGGGGTCGCCCCGTACCGCCAGGAGTATCGCAACTGGGCTGGAGACATCGTCACCGAACCACTCTGGACGGTCGACGTGACGAGCGAGGAACACGTTGTCGCCGTTGTCAACTGGGCTGCCGCCAATGGCTACCGGGTGCGACCGAAAGGCTTCTCGCACAACTGGTCTCCCCTCACCGTGGCCGACGGAGAGGATACCCGCAAGGTTCTCCTGCTCGACACCCGACAGGGTTTGACCGCGATCAGGTCTGCCCCGGACGCCGTCGTGGTCGGCGCCGGAGCCAGTATGGACGCCCTGCTCACTCAACTGGACGCGATGGATCGCGGCCTGGCCCACTGCCCGGCATTGGGAGACGTGACGGTAGGCGGAGTCCTGGCTATCGGGGGCCACGGCGCCGCGGTGCCGGGATTCGGAGAGACCTTAGCTCCCGGACACTCCTACGGTTCGCTCTCCAACCTCGTTCTCAGCCTGCGAGCGGTCGTGTGGGACAAGGCCTCTGGTCGATACCAGGCCACCAGGTTCGATCGAACCGACTACGACATCGGCGCCTTGCTCGTTCATCTCGGGCGGGCCTTCATCACCGAGGTCACCCTGCGGGTCGGCCCCCGCCAGACGATGCGGTGCGAATCCTTCGTCGACGTCCCGATGGCGGAGTTGGCCGCCGCGCCGGGAACCGCTGGGCGAACGGTCAGCCACTACCTGGACCTGACCGGTCGGCTGGAGATCATCTGGCTGCCTTTCACCGAGCGGCCCTGGCTCAAGACCTGGCGCGTCACCTCGCCGTTGCGCGTCCCGGATGGCTCCCGAGCCGTCTCCGGTCCCTACAACTATCCCTTCGCCGATGCGGGGGCAGCGTTGGACGAAGGAGTGCGGCTGGTCTACCAGGACCCGGCCAATGGCGTGGCTTTCGCCCAGGGTCAGGCCGCCGGCATCGAGGCAGGCTTGGCCGCCACGGCCACCGCCGACCTGTGGGGCAACGCCAGCTACCTGCTGCGGTACGTGCTTCCCAGCACGGTCCGGGTGACCGCCAACGGCTACGCCATCCTGTGCGCTCGCCGAGACGTGCAGTGGGTGGTGCACGAGGTGTACTCCCAGTTCCAGCAACTGCTTTCGGAGTACACCGCCCGCGGGGAGTATCCGGTGAACGGGCCGATGGAGATCCGGGTCACCGGCCTCGATGATCCGGCGGACTGCGCGGTGCCGCGAGCGCAGGACCCCTGGCTGTCGCCCACCCGCCGCCGCCCCGACCACCCCGAGTGGGACTGCGCGGTGTACCTGGACCTGCTCACCCTGCCCTTCACCGCAGGCCGCAACCCCTTTTACACCGAGTTCGAGCGGTGGCTCTTCGCCGCCTTCACCGGGAACCGCAGCAGCGTGCGGGTGGAATGGTCCAAGGGATGGGCCTACACCTCCCAAGGCGCCTTCACCGACACTCGGCTGATCGGGCAGACCATTCCCGCCTCACTCAGCCAGGGGCAGCACCGGCGGACTACCTTCGAGGCGGCCTTGGAGGTGCTGACCAGACTGGATCCTTACCGGATCTACAGTTCGCCGCTGCTCGATCGGCTGGCCCCCTGACGCAGGGCTGGGTCAGGGGTGGTCCTCGTGGGCGGCCAGCGGCAGTCGGAATCGCACCGTCGTCCCCACGTCCGGAGTGGAACTGACCCAGATCCGGCCCTGGTGAGCGTGGACGATCTCCTGCACGATGGCCAAGCCCAGGCCGGTACCGGGGATGGCGGCGGCAACGGCATTGGGGGCACGGTAGAACCGGGTGAACAACTGCTCGGACTCCGCCGTGCCGATCCCGATTCCGGTGTCGGTGACAGCAACGGTGACCGAGCCCTCGTCCGCACCGACCTCCACCGAGACACCGCCGGCGAGAGTGAACTTCAACGCATTGGACACCAGGTTCGACAGGACTCGTTCCAGGCTGGCCGGATCCATCGCCACTCGCGCGCCGGGGGCCGCGTCGTGCACCCTCAGATACAGCGCAGCGCCCTGCGCTGACGGTTGCAGGCTGGTGATCACCGAATCCACCACGCGGGCCACGTCCGCGCTGGCACCGGGCAGTGCTGCGGGCTTGCCAGCGCCCATCCGGGCCAGGGTGAGCAGGTCCTCGATGAGCTCCAGCAGTCGCCGGCCGTTGCGATGGACGACGGTGAGCATTGCCGAGGCGTGGTCGGGCAACTCACCACCGTCGCCGTCCAGGATCGCCTCGGTGTACCCCAGGATCGAGGCGAGCGGGGTGCGCAGCTCATGGGTGACGGTGGAGACGAAGTCGTCCTTCTGCCGGTCCAGATCCTGTAGCCGGTCGACGAGTTCAGCCTGAGTGGCGAAGACCTCGGCCTGGGTGAGTGCCTGCCCGACCTCCCGGCAGATCGTCGCGACTGCGGTGAGTTCGTCCACGGTGAAGGCACGCGGCCCGGCGGTCTCGGCCAGCCAGACCCCGGCCAGCGTGCTCTCCGGTCCGTTGATGGCGGCCTGCACGAGCGCCGTCGCCTCGGTGAGCAGCAGCAGGCGTCGCCCGCAGTCGTTGGCCAGACAGGGCGCGTTGACCACCGTCTCCAGGCAACGCACCTCGTCCCCGAGCTGGCCCCAGGACGCGCTCGGGCCGCCGGTCGGCTGGAGCCGTCCGCACGGCGGCAGCATCGGCTCGCCCGGCCAGGTGCCGACGAACACGGCGTCCGTGATGGGAGCCAAGCCGTCGACCTGCCATTGGGCGCGCAGGGCACCCGGCCGGCCCTGATCGACCTGACGGATCCAGACCCGCTGCACCCGCAGGGCCCGACCCAGCGCTGCCGCCGCGGCGGCCAACACACCGTCCGGTTCGAGTTCCCCCATGATCTGCAGGTGGGCGGACTGGACGTCCTGGCGTAGTTCGCCGGCTCGATCCTGGGCCTGGCGGAAGCGGTCCGCCTCGTCGGCAAGCGCATTGACGGCTGCCGCCACCGTCTGAGCCTCCCGGCCACCGACCAGTTCCGCGCGGGCCGCCGTCTGCCCAGTGCGTAATCGCTCCAGCACCTCCACCACGTGTCGCAGCGGATCCAGCACCCACCGAACCGTCCGCTGCGCCCCCAGCAGTGCCACCGATACGGCGATCAGCGTGGCCACCACCAGGCCGATCCGACCGTAGGTGTTGAACTCTCGCACCTGTTCGCGCGCCTCTTCACGACTCTCGCCGATCCAGCCGGCTACCGCGTCGGTGGCGGCCAGGGCCGGGATCGGGTCCGGATGAGGCGCTTGGCCCGCGAGGGTGGCGTTGAGGTCGGTGCAGTACTCAGCGACGGCCCGCGCCTGGTCCACCGTCAGCGAGGTCAGTTCGGGGGAGTCGACGGTGGCGGTGATGCGGGTCTGGCGTACCTCGGCCTCGGCGCACTGGGCCCGGGCGAGGTCGGCAAGCGCGGTGGTCGCAGATCCCTCCCACTGGATCAGCGCGGCGTCGGCCCGTTCGAGATGGACTCGGACCTCGGTGTTGACGTCGTTGGCCGGTGTGAGGCCAAGGGTGAGGCGTTGGACGTCGGTGCTGATCTGAGTGAGCACCGCTACCCCGGCCACTCCGACCAGGAGCATGAGGATGATGAGGCTGCCCAGCAGGCTGAACAGACGCAGCCGGATGGTGACCGGCCGGCTCATTCGTCGGTCCCACTGCTGGACGGGTGGGTCGGAGTGGCCGACTGGCCGGCAGGGCGTGCGGTGACTGGCGGCGAGCCGGGACTCGCGGACGTGGTGGCGCTGTCGGCGAACCCGGTGCGGGTCATCACCCCCCACTCCCGTTGTGCCCGGCGAATCCCCTGGATGAGCCCCCGCACCCGCCACCAGCAGTTCAGCTGGCGATATCCGATGTTCTCCACGGCGGAGGCGGCGATCGAGGTGGCCAGATCCCGCCACCGCTCGTACCGGTGGAAGGTGAACTCCTCCACACACAGCGCGGCCAGTGTCACCACTGCGGCGAAGCCGTAGGTGGCAAGCATGATGGCCAGGGCGAATCGCCAGTCGGTGATGCCGAGGATGAGGGCGAGCGGGACGATCACCAGCCCGGCCAGTTCCAGCACCGGCGCGAGCAGTTCGACGAGCCAGAAGTAGGGCAGGGCGAGCACGCCGATCCGCCCGTACCGAGGATTGCCGACCATCCGCCGGTGCTTCCACAGCACCTCCCACAGGCCCCGGTGCCACCGGCGGCGCTGACGCCCGAGTACCGCTGTGGTGGAGGGTACTTCGGTCCACAGAGTGGGCGCGGCCATGTACACCACCCGGTAGTCGCGGCGCTTCTCGCGCATCACCCGGTGCAGCCGGAGCACCAGTTCCATGTCCTGTCCGATGTTGTCCGGGTCCAGCCCTCCGATCTCGATCACCATGTCCCGGCGGAACAGGCCGAAGGCGCCGGAGATGATCATCATCGCGTTCAGTCGGGACCACCCGGCCCGCCCGAGCATGAAGGCCCGCAGATACTCCACCACCTGGATGCGCACCAGCCACGGCTTGGCGATCCTCACGTCCACCACGCGCCCGGAGACCACCCGACAGCCGTTGACCGCCCGGATGGCCCCACCGCTGGCGATCACCCGCTCCGGGTCGTCGGTGAAAGGGGCGGCCACGACGAGCAGCGCATCCGGGTCCAGGATCGAGTCGGAGTCGATGAAGGCGACCAGTGGATACCGGGCGGCGTTGACCCCCACATTGGTGGAATCGCCTGCCCCGGAGTTCTTCTTGCGCACCACCACCAGCGGGGTGTAGCCGTCGGCCGGCACATGCACGGACGTGGGATGCTCTCGCATCGAGATGAGTTCGGGGATGTGCCGGGGTATCTCCACCAGGTCGAAGGATTCCCGCAAGCGGGCGAACATGTCGTCGGTGCTGCCGTCGTCGACGACGATCACCTCGTGCGCCGGATAGCGCAGGGCGAGCATCGCCATCACCGCCGAGACCACCCCGGCCTCCTCGTTGAAGGCAGGCATGATCACCGAGATGGGTTGCGTCAGAGAGCTGCTGGCGATCTCGTCCAGGCCGGCGTATTCCTTGCGACGCTGGTACTCGCGCACGTCGAGGGCGGCGGCCACGACGAAGAACAGATAGCTGCCGTTGACGAAAAGGAAGTACGCCATGGCCGGATACCCGAAGAAGACGAAGACCGCTTGCAGGGCCTCATGAACGTTCACTCCACGTCCTCCCGGCTCCACCACGCCGGTGCGTCCGTCTCGCCGCGCAGCGTGGCGACGATCACCGCTTCCCTGGCCTGCACGTGCCCCGGATCCTCAGCGAGCCGCAGCAGGCTGGCGAACCCCTCGGTGCCCACCTGGGTCAGGGCGTAGCTGGCATTGACCGCGAGCCGATCATGCGGATCGGTCGCCAGCCGGCTCAACGCAGCCAGCGCCTCGGGCGAGCCGATCTCCCCAAGCGCCCGGGCGGCCACCGACCGCAGCCCGGCCGGATGCCGCGCCTGGCACGCGCTCACCAGATGCGGCACCACCCATGGGAGCCCGATCTTGCCCAGTGATCTCGCGGCCCTGATCCGTACCTCCAGGCTAGGGTCGTGCTCCAGCATCTGGGTGAGCATCCCGAGGGTGCCTGAGGCCCCCACCAGGCCGCACACCTCGGCGGCGACGGCTCGCTGTTCGGCATTGGGGCTGGCGAGCACGAGTTTCAGTTCGGGATGGGCCTGCACTCCGATCCGCGAGATCGCGGTGGCGATCACCCGGGGTGGGACGGGCCGGTTGCTGCCCACGGTGGCGAACAACGGGGCCACGGCAGCTGGGGTTCGCAGCCTGCCGAGCGCCCGGGCGGCCACTTGCCGGACCTGTGGTGCCGGGTCCTGCAATGCGCGGATGATCTCCGGGGCGCTGGAGGCCACGTCACAGGTGCTCAGCAACTCGATGGCCCGAGCCCGCTGGCCTCGTCGTCCGGTGCCGAGCGATCGCAGAGCGTCCACCAGGGTGCCTCGGCGGGCCAGCACCTCGATGAGTGCCGATCGGGACTCCCCTCGCACCGTGACCAGCATGGTGGTGATGGTGGGGGCGATCGCGCGCCACCGGGTGGGGTCGAGCTCGACCAGACGGTTGGCCGCAGTTGCCGCCTCCTCCTCGGTGCCGGCCGCCGCCTGGATGACCAGGAGTCTGAGGTCCTCCGCGACCACTGCCCGGTGCCGGACGACCTGGTGCCGCCAGAGCCTGCCGACGACGATCGTCGCGGCCAGCAGCACGATGACGACGGCGAACGCGGCGAAGACTCCGATGAAGACCCCGGCGGGGAAGTTCTGGTTCTGCATCAGCGGGTCCTGTTTGCCGGGTTCAGCGGACGGCCCGCGACAGCACCGCGTCCACCCGCCGGACGAGCTCACGGGGGCTGAACGGCTTGGTCACGTAGTCATCGGCACCGACGGCGAAGGCCGTCTCGGTGTCGCCCTCCTGGGCTCGGGCGGTGAGCATGATGACGCGGATGCCACGCGTGGACGGGTCCAGCCTGAGTTCGCGGAGCACGTCGATGCCGCTGAGACCGGGCATCATCACGTCCAGGACGACCAGATCCGGGACCTCGGCTCGAGCGATCGCGATGGCGTCCTGGCCGGTGGCGCACTGGCTCACCAGATGCCCCGCCTGGGTGAGTTTGAAGACGACGAGGTCGCGCAGGTCACGGTCGTCGTCGACGACCAGGATCCGAGCCGACCCCACCTTCGCGTCTCTCCCTTGTCTCCTCATCCCCGCGGCCGCCGTCTCGCCCGTCGTCCAACGGCGACCCGGGCTGACAGCGGGAAGTTTGTGTCATTCGTGAACGAGCGTAAAGGACGAAAGCGGCCGGCGCCCCGACTCTGGAGAAACTGCCAGGACCTCCCGCAGCCAGGGTCCCTCATTCGGGTGTGGTCCGGGTTCGGTCGGCAGCTGCAGGTCGGGAAGTGGGATCGGCGGGCGCGGGGCCGCGCGGGCGCGGGTTGAGGTCCAGTAGCGCTGCGGACGCAATGATCCGTGACCGCGGGGCCGCGCGGGGGCGGGTTGAGGGCCGCCGGGTCGGGCGTGCGGGGTCGGGGGCCCTCCGGGTCGCGCGGGCGCGGGTTGGGCCGGCGGGTTGGGCGCGGGTCAATGCGGAGGCGCGAGTGCACAAACGAGGATGTGCAGGCCGGAACTGGAGCCGAGCTCCACTGATGGCATCCACGGCCTGTTTGTGTCGCGGGGATCTGCCGCTCAGGGCGCCGCGAGGGTGAATTATCCGTGATCGGCCGGCAGGTGGCGCCCGGCTGAGGCTGAGGCTGAGCGGACGATGCCGTCGGATCGCCATTCCAGGATGCCGTCTTGCGCGCGTCGGGCGTGGTAGCCGTGCGCGACCAGGACTCGGACCGCCTCGTGGGCCATGGCGCAATACGCCCCCCGGCAGTACGCGACGATCTCCGTATCGGCGGGTAGTTCGTCCAGTCGAGCCACGAGTTCGTCCAGAGGGATGTTCATCGCACCCGGCAGGTGCGCGGCCGCGTACTCGATGCCCGGCCGGACGTCGAGGATGACCAGGTCGCCAGCCCGGGCCCGGTCCAGGAGTTCGGCGCGGGTGATGGCTTGGGTGTCGTCGGGGCCGAGGTAGGTGTCGCGGGCGATATCGGTGGCGGGTCGCTGACGGGAGGCGACGGTGCGCAGGTCGACCAGGAGAGTGGCGACAGCATCGTCGGAGAGCACGTTGATCACTCGCTTGCCCTCGCGCACCGACCTGACCAGGCCGGCCTCGCGCAGCGCCTGTAGGTGCGCCGAGCAGGTGGTCACGCCCAGGCCGGCTGCTTCGGCGAGTTGGTCCACCCCGCGTGGGCCTTGAGCCAGCAGATCGAGCAACTCCAGGCGCCCGGGGTTGGCCAACGCCTTGCCGACGGCCGCGTACTCGGCGAACAGGGCACTCTTGGCTGCACGCTCACCCATGACGGCCTTCGGTCTGCTCATCGGGCGCGGACGGTGCTCGAGAGCCGGCGGACTCGGTGGGTGCCGAGGGATCATCGGCACCGGGTCCGGTCATCGAGGTGTGCGTGGCGGTGGCGGCCTGCGGGCGCGGGCCGGCGCCAAGCCCGGTGAGGGCGCTGACATCCCGGGCGGTGCGGGGGTGTGTCTCATACATGCGCACCACGACTACCACTGCGCAGACCGCGCTGATCGCAGCCGCCACCCAGACGGCGGCCCGCAGGTTCCACAGGTCGGCGACGATGCCGCCGGTGAGGGCTCCCACGGCGTACCCCAGATCGCGCCAGACCCGGTAGAAACCGACCGCTCGGCCCCTCCAGGCCGGGTGGGCGACGTCTGCGATGACAGCCAGCAGGGTCGGGTAGACGAGCGCGCTCCCCGCACCCAGCAGCATGGTTCCGGCCGCCCACGGCACCAGGGAGTCCGCGGCGGCGATGATTGCGAGGGCGCCGGCCTGCACGAACATCCCGGTACCGATCAGGGGTTTTCGACCCCAGCGGTCCGACAGGGCGCCGGTGAACAACTGGCCGACCCCCCATACGGCCGGGTAGAGCGCAAAGAGCATGCCGATCTTGCTCACGGGTAGCCCCGAGGTCGCGAAGAGCAGCGGGAACAACCCCCAGGAAAGCCCGAAGTTGAGGTTGTTGACCAGCCCCGCCTGGCTGGCCGAGGAGAGCGCCTTCTCGTGCCAGCTGGTCAGCCGGAAGACCTCGCGGTCGCTCACGGTGCCGGGTAGTCGGTGGTCGGCAATGCGTGGCAGCTGGGCGGCCTCGACCCGCGCGTGTCCACGAGTCTCCCGCACGGCGAGCATGGACAGTCCCAGCCCGAGCGCGGTGTAGGACAGCCCCAGCAGGAACGGAGCCGGGCGAAGCCCGTACCGGGCGGCGAGATAGCCGGCGGCCAGGGAGGTCGTCGCGACCGCTGCGTAGCCGGCTGCTTCGTTCAGGCCCATCGCCAGGCCTCGACGGCGGGGCCCGACGAGGTCGATCTTCATGATCACGGTGGTGGACCAGGTCAGGCCCTGGTTGACTCCGAGCAGCACGTTCGCCAGCACCACCCACCCCCAGCTTGGGGCCCAGATGAGCATGAGCGGCACGGGGATCGCGACCAGCCAGCCGGCGACCAGCACGGGCTTGCGGCCATATCTGTCGGCCCAGGTGCCCGCCACGTAGTTCGCGGCGGCCTTGGTGATTCCGAAGACCATGACGTACGTGACGATGACGGTGTATCCGGTGAGGCCGAAGTCCCGCTCGGCCAGCATCGGCAGGACGCTCTGTTGCTGACCCACCATGCCGCCGACGAGCGCGTTGACGGCGATGAGCAGGGTGAACTGTGCGGCGTTTGCCCGCAGGCCAAGCTGCGGGGCGCCCCGGGCTGGGCGTGCCCTCATCGCCGGGCTGCTCGGTGGGTGATTGGCCGCAGCCCGACCGGTGGAGTCCTCAGCCGGTGACGAAGAAGTGCCCCGCATGAAGTTTAGAATACGTCATTCCATGGATTGTTGGAATGATTTTGGTTGCACGGTGGAGAGGAGGGTGGTCGTGCCGGTGGCTGGCCGTTGGGGTGCCGAGTCGGCGTCCGGGCGGCGGGGCCGTTGCGGCCGCTGCCCACGGCTCGCGCATTCACGCGGCCAACCCACAACTCGGCCAGGATGGGCGCATGTCCACACACAGCGCGGGTCCAGCCGGGCACGACGATCCGGTTCGGCGGTTCGATGGTGAGGATCTGGGCTACCTCACGGACCGGGGACCTGGGCGAGGTCGGCGCGCACCGGCCCGATCCTGGCTGCACAGCGACGCTCCCGTCTTGTCGCTCGACGGCATCTGGCGCTTCCGCCTGCTCGATGCGGCACCCGGCACGTCCGGCCGCCCCGACGTGCTGGCCGTGGGTGAGCGGGCCGATGACTTCGCCGCACCGGACTTCGACGACTCCGGATGGGAGACAATCCCCGTTCCGGCGCACTGGGTGCTGACCGAACACGGCAGGCGAGGTCGTCCGATCTACACCAACGTGCGGTACCCGTTCGCCGTCGAGCCGCCTTACGTGCCGGACGACAACCCGACCGGGGATTACCGGCTGCGTTTCCGATTGCCCGATGACTTCGGCCGATGCGACCGCGTCCTCCTGCGTTTCGACGGAGTCGAGTCGCGATACCGGTTGTGGCTCAACGGCATCGAGATCGGAGTCGGCTCGGGTAGCCGGATCGGGCAGGAGTTCGAGGTGACCGGGGTGGCGGCTCCCGGGGAGAACGTCATCGCCGTCCGGGTACATCAGTGGTCGGCGTCCAGCTATCTGGAGGACCAGGACGAGTGGTGGTTACCCGGGGTGTTCCGCAGCGTCAGCGTGCTTGGGCGCCCGGTGGGCGGCATCGATGACCTGTGGCTGCGCACCCCCTTCGACGGGACGGCCGACGGGCCGGGGCCTGCCGCCATCATCCCTGAGATCACAGCCGACAGTGCGGCTTTCCCGATCACGTTGAGCGTGCCCGAGCTAGCGGTGCGGGTGACCTGGACGGGACCCGGCGCGGTGGAGCGGATCGATCTACCAGAGGTGGAGCCCTGGTCCGCCGATGTGCCGCGCCGCTACCAGGCCACGCTCACCTCGGTAGGGGAGACGGTGCGGCTGCGGCTGGGCTTTCGCAGCGTCAGGATCGCCGGTGACGAGTTGAGCGTGAACGGGCGCCGGGTGGTCTTGCGGGGGATGAACCGGCCCGAGATCCACCCCGACCGCGGTCGGGTCTTCGATCCGGACGCCGCACGAGCAGATCTGATGACGATGAAGCAGTTCAACGTCAACGCGATCCGCACCGCGCACTATCCACCCCACCCGGGGTTGCTCGATCTGTGCGACGAACTCGGCTTCTGGGTGATCCTGGAGAACGACTTGGAGACCCACGGCTTCGAGATGGACGACTGGGTGGGCAATCCCAGCGACGACCCGGCCTGGCGGGCAGCGTATCTCGATCGGATTCAGCGAACTGTTGAACGAGACAAGAACCATCCCTGCGTGGTGATGTGGTCATTGGGGAATGAAGCCGGCACCGGGTCGAACCTGGCGGCGATGGCCTCCTGGGTACACGAGCGCGACCCTGATAGGCCCGTGCACTACGAGGGAGATCACGCCGGGGAGTACACCGATGTGTACTCCCGGATGTACGCGTGGCCGCACGAGGTGCGGGCCATCGGAACCGGGGACGAGTCGGTACCGCTGCCCGGATGCAGTCCGGGCGAGGCGAGGCGGCAACGGGCCAAGCCTTTCCTGCTGTGCGAGTACGCGCATGCGATGGGCAACGGTCCGGGCGCCATCGACGATTATCAGGCGCTGGTGGACGAGAACCCTCGCCTGCACGGTGGTTTCGTCTGGGAGTGGCGCGACCATGGTCTGCGCACCCGAACCCGCGAGGGCGTGGAGTACTTCGCCTATGGCGGGGACTTCGGGGAGGCGGTGCACGACGGCAGCTTCCTCATGGACGGGATGCTGCTCAGCGACGGCACGCCGTCGCCGGGCCTCTTCGAGTGGGCTCAGGTGGTGGCCCCGATCCGAGTCGAGTTGGAGCGGATCGATGAGACCTCCGCGCGGGTGCGGGTATGGAACCTGCGCCATAGCGGCGACGGCTCGGACATCGCCGTCCAGTACCGGGTGAGCAGGGATGGCCACGAGGTGCGGCATGGATGGATCGCCCTGCGGGACCTGCCGGACGGCGCACCCCAGCCCGGGACGAGTGTCACGGTGGACCTGGCCGATCTCCGGCAAGCCCAGACCCCGCTTGAGCCCGGGCAAGCCCACACCCCGACCGGGCCAGCTAGCAGAGCGCAAGCTGTGGTCGGCGTGAAAGGCGAAAGTCCTTCCCCCGCAACTGGCCCGGGCATCACCGCGAACCCAGCCACGGATGCAGCCAGATCGGGTCTGGGCACGCCGGAGGTATGGCTGACGGTGGAGGCCGTGCTGGCCGTCGACCAGCCGTGGGCGAAGGCCGGGCACCGGATCAGCGCCGCCCAACTCGACCTCAGCTCGGGGCCGACGCCGACGGCCCCGGCAGTGGTCCATCGGCAGCCGCGTGCCGGTACGTCCAAGCCGACGGCCCGCACGGCCCTGGGCGCCGCGGCCTTTGAGCACGGCCACCTGGTCGAACTGGCCGGCCGGCCGGTGCGCGGGCCCCGGCTGGAACTGTGGCGGGCGCCCACCGACAACGACCGTGGAGACTCCCCGCTGGTGAGCCTGCCTCGACAGAGCGAGGGAAGAGGTGAGTACCGGCGCGAAGCTCATCCGACCTCCGAGCAGATCTGGCGAGCGCACGGACTGGACCGATTGGTGGGCAGGGTCGAGGCCCTCTGGACCGCGACCGGCCGGCTCTGGCGGCGTACCCGCTACGCGCCCGCGGGTGCCCGCCACGCGGTGTTGCTCCGGGAGTGCTGGCAACTGGTCGGGGGCGAGCTGTGGCTCGGCATCGACATCGAGCCCAGCCCCGGATGGGACTGCACCTGGCCGAGGCTGGGTGTGCGGCTGGACCTGCCCCGCGACCTGGAGCGAGTGAGCTGGTTCGGTACCGGGCCGCGCGAGTCGTACCCCGATAGTCGCCGCTCGGCCCTGGTCGGCCACTACAGCGCCGCCGTGGACGATCTGGTCGTCGGCTACGGTCGCCCGCAGGAGAGTGGCCACCGCAGCGATCTGCGCAGTCTCGAGCTCTACCAGGACTGTGGCGCGCCGTGGCTACGGCTGGACGTGGTGCGCGACTCCGGGGGACGACTGCCGGGTTTCACCTTGCGTCGGCACACCGCGCAGCAGGTGGATGCCGCCGAGCATCCGCACGAGCTCGCCCAGCCGGTCGCGACCCACCTGTGGCTGGACGTCGCCCAGCATGGATTGGGCAGCCGGGCCTGCGGACCCGATGTGGCCGCGCCGCATGTGCTGCGGCCACGAGCCGGTTCGCTGCGGGTGAGGTTCACCGACCTTCGGGTATGAATCCGAACGGGAGTGGGTGGCCGTGAACAGGGGACGTCACGAGTCGCGCCGGGTCAGGGTGCGGGACGATGCTGCGGGGACGCCGACTGGGCCGGCGAAGACGAGGCAGAGGAGGTATCCGGGCAGCATCTGGAGCAGTCAGAGGTGGCAGAGGGACCTGCAATCCAGTGGTTTCGGGTGCCGTGTCCCCGTCAGAGCGTGCTTGGCTCGGCTACCGCGGCCGCCGGTACGCATGTCCGTTGGCAGGGCAGCGAGAGCGCAGCCGCCAATGGTCTGCCAAGGTCGTCACATGCCGCGACTTCGGCATGCCGTTGCCAGCCGCCAGAGACGTTGACCACCGGTTGTCCGGAGGTGAAGCTCAGCCGGCCGGGCGGCGTCCCCGCTCCCAGATCAGCACGGGGATGAGCGCAAGCGCGAGGACGCCGGCGGAGAACCCCAGCGTCGGATAACTGCTGGCGGCTACGACGACGCCCGACAATGCGCCGCCACCCGCGCCGGCGAGTGCGACGAGCACATCGATGGTGCCCTGGGCACGCGCCCGGTTGGCCGGGATGGTGGCGTCCACCACGAGTGCGGTGCCGCTGATCAGCCCGAGGTTCCAGCCCAGACCGAGCAGCACCAGCGCCAGGATCGTCCAACCGAGGGACTCACCTGGGGCGAGGGCCGCGGTCACGCCGGCGGCCACCAGCACGGCCCCCGAGCCGGCCGCCACGGCGGTGCGCCCGAGCCGGTCGACCAGGATGCCGGTCAACGGTGACGGCAGGAACATGGCGGCCACGTGTAACCCGATCACCAGACCCACGTCGGTCAGGTCGTGGTGGTTGGCGCGCATGTGCACGGGGGTCATCGTCATGATGGCCACCATGCAGATCTGGGTCAGCACCATGATCGTGGCGCCCACGTAGGCGCCCGGCCCGGCCGCGGGAACCGACGCTGACGGCTTGTGGGGATCCGCAGGCTGGGGGTCCGCTGGGTACTCCTCCTCCAGCGAGCGAGCCAGTTTCAAGGGATCGGGCCGCAGCAGCGTGACCAGGGCGAGCCCGGCGGCGGCGAAGGCCACCGCGGCGAGCAGGAACGGCCCGGCCAGGGCGGGCAGTCCGAGACGTACGGCCAGGTGCCCCAGCGGGGTCACCAGGTTCGGGCCGGCCACCGCGCCGAAGGTGGTGGCGAACAGAGCGACGCTGATGGCGCGTCCCCGTTCGTGCGGTGCTGCGAGGTCGGTCGCCGCGTAGCGCGCCTGCAGGTTGGTGGCCGTGCCGGCTCCGTAGACGAACAGTGACACCAGGAGCAATGGCACGGTGTCGAGAGCGGCCGCCGCGACCACGCCGACCGCTCCCAGGGAGCCCGCGCCGAAGCCGATGCCGAGGCCGATCCGGCGACCTGCCTGTTGGCTCAGCCGGCCGACGAGGTAGGCCGACAGCGCCGAGCCGAGCGTGAACAGGGCGGTGGGCAACCCGGCCAGGGACTCACCGCCGAGCATCTCCTGGGCGAGCAGCGCTCCGACCGTGACCCCCGCGGCCAGTCCCGCGCCGCCCAGGACCTGACCGACCATGACCACGAGCAGGGTGCGTCGTTGCACTCGGGCCCGGTCCGCCTGGGTGAACTCCGGTGCCGGGGTGCCTGCCCTCGACGCGGGCGGGTCGATGGGCTGCGCCATGCCGCGTCCTCCTGGAGAAGTCGATCTGCAAGCGTCGGGTTCTGCGTCCTTGGTCGACGCCTTGGTGTGGGGTGCCGAACCCCGCAGGGGCGGATGTGTCGGCGCTGGTGCTGGAAACTCTGGCGGCCATCCTGCCACCCCGTGACATCACCGGAGCCGGGTGCCTCCGCTGCGCGCGAGGGCACCCGGCTCCTGAGTGGCGGGTGGGGCAGTGGGCTGGGTCACGTTGTGGCGGGCCCAGTCCCAGCGGGGGTCAGGCGTGCCGCGTCGCCCGCCGCAGTTGGAAGGCATGCACGATCTCCACCACGCCGAGGATGATGAGCATCCATCCCGAGACGAGGGTGAGCGTGAGCAGCGAGGTGATGGGGGTCCAGAGCAGGATCACGCCGCCGATGAGCAGCAGGACGCCGTCGAAGATCGCCCAGCCGCGGCTGGGGTAGCCGGGCATCCCGCCCGAGGCCAGGCGGCCGATGCCGCTGATGATCCAGCCGATCCCGATCCAGAGTCCGAGCAGGGCGATGGACTGCAGTCCGCTGCGGAAGCAGACGACGCCCAGCACGATGGACAGCGCTCCGGAGATCAGGGTGAGGATGCGTGCGCCGATCTGTAAGGGGGCGGCCACCCCCATGACGAGTTGCACGGCGCCGCTGATGAGCAGGTAGGCGCCGAAGAATGCTGCCGCCACGACGACGCTGACCCCGGGCCAGACGAGTAGGAGGATCCCAAGAACGATGGAGGCGATGCCGATTCCGAGCATCCACTTCCAGGAACGCTCGGCGATCTCTCCGATGCCTCCGATCAGGTCGGACGGTGCGGACGATCGCACGTCTGTCATGTGTCTGTTTCCCTTCGTGAGTGGTGGTGGGTGCGGCTGAGGGTGTTCGTGGGCATCGAACTGCCGGGACCGGCGCGGCCGGAGGAGGCAGCCTGACGGCGGGCCGCTCGTGGGCGGCCGTCACCGTGGGCGCATCCGCCAGCCGGCGGGCATCACCATCGATCGGCGACGGCGCGACGCAAGCCGCACCGCGAACCCGGGCGATTCAGGCATATATCGCCCACGCCCTGCCACACGAAGTCTAGGCGCCTTACGCGACAAGCCGCGAGGCCGTGAGGGTTTCGACCCGAATCGTTACCGAGAATTGTCACTCGGACCAAGACTCGGACCAAGACCCACGGAGTGGCTTCGGGGCCCGTGGGTCACCGTCACGAATAGCCAGCGACATACGATTTGATCCTGATCATGGTTATTTGATGCTAATCGAGCGATTTAGGCGCGGGTCAAGCCGCCTAAAGTGGACCGTCCCCCGCGATTTGGGTGATCGCGCTCGCACTTTTCCGCCGACCAGCATGCGAATCCGCTCGGAACGGGGAGAATTGACGGGTACGGCACCCTGTCCCCAACCTCACCCGGCTACCGGAGCGCCCCAGATGGCCACTGTCCTCGCGTACACATCGCCCGCGCTGGGTCATCTCTATCCGATGATGCCGATTCTGCTCGAACTGGCTGATCGCGGACATCACGTGCACGTGCGCACGCGGTCCGGTTTGGTGCCGATGGTTCGCGCTCAGGGGCTGCAGGCCGAACCGATCGACCCTCAGGTGGAAGCCATTGAGGAGCCGCAACCCACTCCGCGCAACCTCAAGACGGCCTTGGGGGTGGCGGCGTCGATGCTGTGCGACCGGGGCCTGCTCGACGCCATGGACTTCAAGCGGGCGATCGATGACACCGGCGCCGACGTGCTCATCGTCGACACCAACAGTTGGGGTGCGATCGCCACCGCGCAGGCGCAGTCACTGCCCTGGGTGCATTTCGCGCCCTACCTGTTGCCGCTGCCGTCGCGAGGAACGCCCCCTTTCGGCCCGGGCCTGGCTCGCCGGACCGATCTGGTGGGACGGGTGCGCGACGCCGTGGTCGGTCGGCTGATGTTCGACGCGATCATCAAGGAGATCACCCCCCGGATCAATCGAGTACGGAGGTCGGTCGGGCTTCCTGCCATCAGCAGCTACGCCGACGCCCTGCTCGACTGCGACCGGATGATCGTCACCTCGTCCGAGCCGTTCGACTACCCGCACCCTGATTGGCCCGGGCACGTCCACCAGATCGGTGCGGCGCCGTGGGAGCCGCCGGAGGAACTGCCCGCGTGGGTGAGCGATCTACCGGGTCCACTCACCCTGGTGACGACCTCGTCGGAGGCCCAGTCGGACCACCTGCTCGCGCGCGTTGCCGCGCAAGGGCTGGCCGGTGAGCCGGGGTCGGTGATCATCACCATGCCTGCCGGGGTGCCGCACGATCTGGCCACCGGGACGGCGCCGAACATTCACGTGGCCCGCTACGTGCCCCATGCCCCGATACTGGCCCGCACCGCGGTCGCGGTGACCCATGGCGGGCTCGGGGTGACCCAGAAGGCGCTGGCCGCAGGAGTTCCGGTGTGCGTGGTGCCCTTCGGCCGGGACCAGTTCGAGACTGCCGCCCGGGCCGTGCATGCCGAGGCCGGAACTCGGCTCGCAGCATCCCGGTTGAGTCCCGTCCGGCTCCGGCGGGCGGTGCGGGCGGCCGCTGACAAGCGTCCCGGTGCCGCCCGCTGTGCGGCAGGATTCGAGGCCGCCGGTGGCGGGGTGGCGGGGGCGGACGTGGTGGAAGAACTGTTGTGACCGTGGGTCAGGCTGGGTCCGTCCCGACGGTGGTTCGCAAGGGCCCCCGTTCGGTGTGAATTCGCCACAGCCGATCGGCCAGGGCATCCGGGGCGAAGAGTGGATCGCCACCTCCGATCGCGCCGGGGACGATGAGCTGACCGACGTGGATGTTCCGCGGGGCCAGGGCCTGGTGCAACATCACCCCGTAGGCCGATTCGCCGGCGAATGCGATGGAGGTTCCGGCAACCTTGCCGTTCGGGGTCGCCGCACTGGCACCGTTGACCAGCAGGATCGTGCCGCGACCCAGTTGCTCCATCCCGGGCAGGACCGTCTGCACTGCGGTGACGGGGGCGATGATCGAGAACTCGGTGGCCGCGCGTAGGTCGTCGATATCGGTTTCCAGCACCGGACGGAGGAAGGTCGGCCGCGGTGCCGGGCTGTATTGCAGCACCTCGATGGGGCCGAGTTCGTCGGCCACGGATCGCAGCGCCGTCCGCAGGGCTGTCGAGTCCGTGACATCGGCGGCGAAGCTGTGGGCTGACACTCCGGTGGCGGTCAGCTCATCCCGGAGGTCGTCCAGCTTGTCAGGGCTGCGGGAGATCAGCGCGACGGCGAATCCCTCGCGTGCGAAGCGTCGCGCGGTGGCAGCGCCGAGGCCGGGTCCGGCGCCGATTATCGTCAGGAGTGCCATGACCTCACGCTATGGGAGGCAGGGGCTTTCGGCGAGTCGTCTCGCTGATCTGGGGTTGAGCGCCGCTGCGCAAAGTTGTGCCTGGGCACTCGCCCAGCGGCTGTGGCCATGGCCTAGGGTGTGTCTCGTAATGCAAGCCCGTCGCGAGCAGGCTCTGGCGGAGTGTGCGGCAAGGCGGACGAGCGAGGGCGTGGCAGAGCCACGTCGAGTCGAGGACAACGCCGCCGGACGCCC
>JBKECN010000082.1:0-35596 GCA_047974565.1 Actinomycetales bacterium | reverse complement strand
CCACATCCACCAGGTGATCCGCCAACCCCGCACACACCCGCGGCGACCAACGCCGCGCGTGCGCGGTCAACACCGCATCGATCTGCTCCCGATGCGCGTCCACGATCTCCCCCGGCAACCGGCCCACCACCCTGCGCGCCACATCCACATGCCCCGGCGAGACCTCCCCCGCCGCCAGCGCGGCACCCAACCCCCGCAACACCCCCCGCTCGGCCACCAACTCCGCCGCTCGCAGGTCCGCGCGCGCCGCACCCCGATCCCGTAAACACTCCTGGCCCAACACCGCCCGGGTCGCCCGCCCCCGGCCCGGACCATCCGGCTCACGCTCCACACTGGCCCGCACCAACGCCAACCGGATGCTCTCCACCCGCCGGGCCAGCCGCTCCACGACCACCAGCCCCTCACGGACCTGCTCATCACTCAAACCCCCCACCTCGGCGGCCGCGGCAGCGACCACCCCGACCCCCTCCTCCACGACGGTCAGGCCCTGCGCCAACCGGTGACCCGACTCGACCAACGACACCCGGACCGGCTCGGGCGGCTCACACCCCGGCACCGCCCACCACGACTCCTGCAACCCCGACGACTCCGCCACCCCAGCGCCCACAGGCCCCGAGTCCGAGTCCTGCGCGGGCCCGGTGGGCTCGGCCACGCCCGGCTCAGCCACGATCGGCTCGGCTGCGGTGGGCTCGGCTGGGGTGGGCTGCTGGTCCGAGGAGAGCGCGGCAGCGTGGGCATCATGCGTCGATGCCGTGCTCGAACTCTCGGGCTTGTTCATAGAACGAATGTACCAACGCCCACTGACAATGGGTCCTGCAAGAGGTCGTTCGCTACACGGCCGACCGCTCATAGAAGACACCACGGACACCCATCACCTTCTTGGTGGCTTGGATGTCCGGGGTGCTGGTCACCGGGTTCGGTCTGACTTACTGCCCTGTCGTTGATGATCCGGGGGTGTTGTCGCCGGGCCTGGTGGCGAGGGTTGACCGCTGATAGGGACCCCGCCCCCACCGACCCGATACCCGACCCGCTGGACGGGCACAGACGTACCCGCCAACACCAACCTCTGCGCGCGCTCGTCTAATTGCGGCAACACGCCCGCGACTTTGGCCCGCAACGACCCAACGATGAGGGGCCGGGAGCACACCCGACCTCACCCCACCGACCATCAGACGGGATGTCTACTGGCGCGACCTAACCAACCTGCCTACGGCCTGCCGGTAACTCCTGCTGCGGGTCGCTTCACGGGATCAGGCGTCTGGCCGCGTCTGTCGGCCCGCCCCGCACGGCGCTGCGACGAGGGCGCACCTCCGCCTCACCAGACATCCCGCCCAGAAACGGACACCCCGACGCACCAATAAACCTGGCGGGCCCTCACCCGAGGTCAACATCGCCCGAGTCGGCTGCCCGGCGCTCACCATGGGCCCGACAATGCCGCGCACGGCGGAGGTCAGACCTCCACGACGGTGGGGATGATCATCGGCCGACGACGCAGTTTGTTCCCGGCCCAGCGACCCACGACCCGGCGCATCACCTGCTGAAGCTGGGTCACGTCCACGGTGCCGTTGGCCATGGCGTCCACCAGGGCCGCGCTGACCTGCGGTTTGATCGAGTCGAAGACCTCGTCCCCCTCGGCCACACCGCGTGCGTGGATCTCCGGGCCGGCGACCACGTGACCGTCCGTGGAATCCACCACGGCGAAGATCGAGATGAACCCCTCGCCGCCCAGGATCCGGCGATCCTGCAGGTCAGCCTCGGTGATCTCACCGACGCTTGAGCCGTCCACGTAGACGTACCCGCAGGGAACCGCCCCGGACACCGTCGCCTTTCCGTCGACCAGGTCGACGACGACGCCGTCCTCGACGAGCACCACCCGTTGCGGGTCGACCCCGGTGAGCATCGCCAGATCGGCGTTCGCACGCAGGTGCCGCATCTCCCCGTGTACCGGCATGACGTTGCGCGGGGACAGGATGTTGTAGACGTACAGCAACTCCCCCGCCGAGGCATGCCCGGAGACATGCACCCGGGCGTTGCCCTGGTGTACGACCGTGGCGCCCAGCCGGGTCAGTCCGTTGATCACCCGGTTGATCGAGTTCTCGTTACCCGGAATCTGAGAGGACGCCAGGATCACCGTGTCACCCTCGCCGATCCGAATCCGGTGGTCGTTGTTGGCCATCCGCGACAAAGCCGCCATCGGCTCACCCTGCGATCCGGTGGACATGAGCACGATCTGTTCGTCCGGCAGATCGTCGACCTGCTTGAGGTCGATGAGCACCCCGTCGGGGATGGTGAGGTAGCCCAACTCTGCGGCCACTCCCATGTTGCGCACCATGGACCGGCCCACGAAGGCGACCTTGCGGCCGTGACCGGCCGCGGTGTCCAGCACCTGCTGCACCCGGTGGACGTGCGAGGCGAAGGACGCCACGATGATCCGCCGCCGGGCGCGGTGGAAGACCCTGTCCAGCACCGGCCCAATATCGCGCTCGTGGGTGGTGAAGCCGGGCACCTCGGCATTGGTGGAGTCGACCATCGCCAGGTCCAGCCCGGACGCGCCGATCCGGGCGAAAGCCCGCAGGTCGGTGACCCGTCCGTCCAAGGGCAACTGGTCCATCTTGAAGTCGCCGGTGTGCAGGATGGTCTGTCCCGCGGCCGTGACGGCCACCGCGAGCGCGTCCGGGATGGAGTGGTTCACCGCGACGAACTCGCACCCGAACGGCCCGAGTTGCTCCACCTGCCCCTCGGTCACGGTCAATGTGTAGGGGGTGATCCGGTGCTCGCGGAGCTTGGCCTCGATCAGCGCCAGGGTGAGTTGAGAGCCGAGGAGTGGAATGTCGGCCTTGAGCCGCAGCAGATAGGGCACACCGCCTATGTGGTCCTCGTGCCCGTGGGTGAGGATGATCGCGACCACGTCGTCGAGACGGTCTCGGATGTACTCGAAGTCGGGCAGGATGAGGTCGACTCCGGGCTGATGGTCCTCGGGGAAGAGCACCCCGCAGTCGATGACCAGGAGTTTGCCCTCACATTCCAGGACGGCCATGTTGCGGCCGATCTCGCCCAGGCCGCCGAGCGGGACGATCCGGACGCCGCCAGCGGGCAGTGCGCCGGGCATGGGCAACTCGGGATGGGGGTGGCTCACTTCGGCAGCACCGCCGCGAGCGCCGTGACCTCGTCGTCGGTGGCCGGCACCAGGGGCAGCCGCACCTCGCGATTGCCCAGCACGCCGAGCAACTGCAGCCCGGCCTTGGACATGATCGCGCCCTGGGTGATGTGCATGACGGCCTTGGTGACCGGGATCAGGTCGCGGTGCACCGCGGCCGCGGTGGCCAGGTCACACGCATCGACCGCGTCGACCAGCGAACGCAACTGCTCCGAGGCCACGTGACCCACCACGCTCACCACGCCCGACCCGCCCTGGGTGAGGTGGGCCAGGTTGAGTTCGTCGATGCCGGAGTAATAGGCAAGATCGCTGTGGGCCATCACGTCAGCGACCTCGAACAGATCGCCCTTGGCGTCCTTGACCGCGACGATCCGTGGGTGCTCACCCAGGCGCAACATCGTGTCCCGCTGGATCGGCACCCCGGCCCGGCCGGGGATGTCGTAGACCAGCACGGGCAGCCCAGTGGCGTCCGCGACCGTCGTGAAGTGGGCGAGCAGACCCGTCTGCGGGGGCTTGGAGTAGTACGGGGTCACCACGAGCAGTCCGGCAGCGCCAGCCCGTTCGGCTGCCCTGGCCGCCTCCACCGTGTGCGCGGTGTCGTTGCTGCCGACCCCCGCGACAACCGTTGCCCGGTCGCCCACCGCGTCGATGACCACCCGGAGCAGGTCGACCTTCTCCGCGTCCGTGGTGGTCGGCGACTCTCCGGTGGTGCCCGAGACGACGAGGCCGTCGTTGCCCTGGTCGACCAGGAAGGTGGCCACCTTCCCGGCGGCATCGAGGTCGAGCGACCCATCGTCGGCAAAGGGCGTGATCATGGCGGTGAGTACCGAGCCGAACGGCCGCCTCGGCGACAGGGACGTGTCTGACATGGTGTTCAGGCTACTCGTGACCTCGCCCACGGGCCGACTCCCACACGGCCCGGTGGGCCCTGCTTGCGAGGTCCGGCGGGTTGCGAGGCTGGCGGGCTGCGAGGCTGGCGGGCACGGCGCGCCCGCGGCCCGACCCGAACGTGACCCGGGTGACGTGGTCGCCACCTCTTGATCGCCGATCGGGCGCGTGCCAACCTCTGACGATGCGCATCACCCTGCCGGACGGCGCTGCACCCGACATCCATGACACCGCCTGGGTAGCGCCCGGTGCGGCGTTGATCGGCCGGGTCCGGTTGGGCCCGCAGGCCAATGTCTGGTACGGGTGCGTATTGCGCGCGGACGGCGACTCGATCACCGTCGGGGCCGAATCAAATGTGCAGGACGGCACGGTGGTCCACGCCGATCCGGGTCGGCCAGTGGTCGTCGGCGACGGAGTGACCATCGGGCACCGGGTGGTGCTTCACGGCTGCACCATCGGCGAGAACAGCCTGATCGGGATGAGTGCCATCGTGCTCAACGGCGCCGAGGTGGGTGCCGGCTCGCTGGTCGGTGCGGGGGCGCTGGTCACCGAGGGCATGCGAATCCCGCCGGGGTCTCTGGTGCTGGGCGCACCGGCGCGGGTTCGACGCCCGGTTACCGAGCAGGAGAGCGAGCGGATCCGGGCCAACGCCGAGGCATACCTGGAGCTCACCGCGATGCACCGCTCCAGCCGACACAGCCCAGCTTGACCCCGGGCCAAGCCAAGGGCCGGACCCGCTGCGCGCGAGCCGTTTTCGCCATGCCTGGCCCCGGCGCCCGGGTGGGACCGACCCGAACGATGAGGTAGCGCCACGGACGCGGTGATCTCTGTGGCCGGCGAAGTGTCGCCATCGGACGCGAGCCATCTTCAAGCAGCGACCCACAACGGCAGGCGAGCTGCCGGCGAACCGACCCATCCTGCACAGCCGCGACGGCGTGCCAAGCCGGCGAGGGTCACCACCGGACGCGAGCCATCCTCGAGCAGCCGACCCCTCCGGCAGGTGAGGTGCCGTCGAACCGCCCCATGTTCCACACTCACGACGGCCTCCCAGGCCAGCGAGGTGTCACCACCGGACGCGAGCCGTCCTCGATCAGCCGACCCCTCCGGCAGGTGAGATGCCAGCGAACCGACCCATCCCGCGGAGTCGCGACGCCTGGCGCGCCAGTTCGAGCACACGCGCACCAGCCGAATGCCTACCGGGCCCCGCCACCCCCGCGCCGGGTCACGCCTCCAGATCGCCGTCCAACCGTTCGACCACGGTCCAACCCGTCGACCACCGTCCAACCCGTCGACCACGGTCCAACCCGTCGACCACCGTCCAACCGTCGACCTGCGTCCAACCCGTCGACCAGCGTCCAACCGTTCGACCACCGTCCAACCCGGGCGGCCACGTCCTACAGTGGCGGGATGAGTACAGGCGGGGAACCGGGGCCGGTCAGCGTTCTCATCGCGGACGATCACCCGATGTGGCGGGACGCGGTGGCCCGCGACCTCGAGTCCGCCGGATACCGGGTGGTCGCTACCGCCTCCAGCGGTGCCGAGGCGGTACGTCGGGCGCTCGCGACCAGGCCGCACGTGGTGCTCACCGACCTGAGCATGCCCGACGGCGACGGTGCCGAGGCGACCAGGCAGATCCTGTCCGCGCTGCCGGAGTGTCACGTGCTCGTGTTGTCGGCCAGCGGCGAACAGGCCGACGTCCTCGAAGCGGTCAAGGCAGGAGCAACCGGATACCTGGTCAAGTCCGCTGGCCGGGAGGAACTCCTCAACGCGGTCGAGCGCACCTCGCGAGGGGACGCGGTCTTCACACCCGGGCTCGCCGGACTGGTCCTCGGGGAGTTCCGGCGCATCTCCAGCGCGCCACGCACCCCGGCCGGTCAGCCCCCGGCCCCGACTCTCACCGAGCGAGAGACCGAGGTGCTTCGCCTGGTCGCAAAAGGCTTGTCCTACAAGGACATCGCCTCTCGGCTCGTCGTCTCGCACCGCACCGTGCAGAACCACGTGCAGAACACCCTCGGCAAACTCCAGTTACACAATCGAGTCGAACTTGTCCGTTATGCGATCAGGGAGGGGCTCGACGATCCGCACGCCGACGAACCGGGCGAGTGAATTCTCGCCACGGACTTGTGTAAACGGCGGAGTTGCTGAAACATAGGAGTGCGAAGCGGCGGCTGCCCGGACCCCCGAGCGGGCAGCCGTCGCTTCCGTATGTCTGCGGTCTCTACGTCTGGGGTCCATCCGACGTCCGGCCTGCGTTCCCTCGCGTCCTCGACAAGTGCGTCGCACGTCAGGGTTGGGTCAGCTACCAGGGCGCCCACTGACCACAAACACGTCCATGCCGCACAATTTGCGTACACCAGAGTGCGTGCCTGCCCGCGCGGCCTCCTCCACGCTCCGCCGGCCGGCCCAGGCGCTGCCACCGCCGCCGTCCAGTCACGCGCACAGGCGATCCCACTGAACACAAACACGTCCCTCCCGCACATTTGCGTACACCAGAAGCGTGGCGCGACGGCCCCATGCCCCCGCTGCTGGCACCACCCAAACGGTCGCGCTGCCAGCGCCCACGCCGTCCTGGCGGACCACCCCCTGGCGAACCACCCAGGCAGGCCACCGGTTCGCGTGCGACGCACATCCCCCCGCGACTCCTACACTCCTTCGGTGCGCGCTCCCACTCGCCGACTCCCCCGACCTCCCCGACGCCGGGCCTCCCATGCCGGCCAGCGACCCGGCGGTGCGGTCGGACCCCTGACGCACCGGACGAGGCGGCGATGAGCGGCCTACTCGTCGCCGGGACGAGTTCGGACGCCGGCAAGTCGCTGCTCGTCACCGGCCTGTGCCGGGCCCTTCGACGCCGCGGCCTGTCGGTGGCGCCGTTCAAGGCGCAGAACATGTCGAACAACTCCATGGTCTGCCGGGACGGCACCGAGATCGGCCGCGCCCAGTACCTGCAGGCGCAAGCCGCGGGCGTGACCGCCTCCTGCCTGCACAATCCGGTGCTACTCAAGCCCGGGTCGGACCGTCGCTCGCACATCGTGCTGCGCGGACGACCGGCCGGGACCCTGGACGCCGGCCAGTACGCCACCGGTCGACGCGAGCTGGCCGGCGCCGCCTTCGCCGCCTACGCCGAACTGGCCGCGTCGGTGGACCTCGTGGTGTGCGAAGGCGCCGGCTCCCCCGCCGAGATCAACCTCCGGAACGGCGACTACGTCAACCTCGGCCTGGCCGAACGCTTCGACCTGCCCGTTCTGGTGGTGGGCGACATCGACCGCGGCGGCGTCCTGGCCAGCCTCTACGGCACCTGGGCGCTGCTGGCCCCTCACGACCGCGACAGATTGAAAGCCTTCGCCATCAACAAGTTCCGCGGCGACGTCGAGGTGCTCATCCCCGGCCTGGCGGAGATCACCCGCCGCACCGGCGTCCCCTTCGTCGGGGTCTTGCCCTGGCTCGAGGGCGTCTGGCTCGATGGGGAGGACACTCTCGAAGTGGGCCGCTGGCGCGCCAGCGGCCAGACCACCGACGCCGCCGACCACTCGGTCGCCACCGACTGCGAGGATCAGGGCCGGCTCTCGGTCGCCGTGGTCCGCTTCCCCCGCACCTCCAACGCCACCGATGTGGACGCGCTCGCCGCCGAACCCGGAGTTCAGGTACGTGTGACAAAATCTCCGCAGGTATGCGCGGACGCCGACCTGCTCGTGCTTCCCGGCTCGCGGGCCACGGTGAGCGATCTGGCCTGGCTCCATGAACACGGCCTGGCCGAGGTGGTCCGTGAACGCGCCCGGCAGGCACGGCCGGTGCTGGGTATCTGCGGCGGCTACCAAATGCTCACCGAACGACTGGACGACCCAGTCGAGTCAGGCCGGACCGGCGTACCCGGCCTGGGTCTGCTGGCCGGGCACGTCCGCTTCGCGACCGAGAAGATCCTGGCCCGTCCGACGGGCACCTGGCACGGCATCCCGGTGGACGGCTACGAGATCCACCACGGCGTGGTGACCGACCCGGTGACGGGCGCCGACTCGGACTTCCCCGGCGGTGCGACCAGAGAAGCCGTGTACGGGTCCATGTGGCACGGCACCTTGGAGTGCGATGCCTTCCGCCGCCGCTTCCTCGCCGAGGTGGCGGCCCGCACCGGCTCGACCTGGCAGCCCGACCCCACCGCCGAGTCCTTCGCCGCACACCGCGAGCGCGCCATAGACACCCTCGCCGATGCCGTCGAAGCCCATCTCGACGTGCCCGGGCTGCTCGGGTTGGCATACCGCGGGACATGCGGCGACGCCGAGGTCCGCCACGCAGCCACACCCCAGCACACCGCCACACCGGACAACACCGGACCCGACGACGCCGAGGCCCGCCACACCGCCATGCCCCACACCGCTACACCCGACAACACCACACCCGACGACGCCCAGGCCCGCCACGCAGCCACACCCCGCGACACCGCCACACCCGACAACGGCGCACCCGACACCGCGACACCCGACGACACCACACCCGACGATACCGTCACACCCGACGACGCCTCATCCGGCGACCGGGCAACTCACCACCGGCCCATCCCGGCCCCCACCCCAACCACAACGTCGCGCCCGCGGCCGATGGGAGGATCCTGACGTGACCAGACGCGTGCATGTCATCGGCATCGGCACCGGTTCGGCACAGCACCTCACCCTCGAGGCGGTCCAGGCCATCCGCGCCACCACTGTCTTCCTCGCCGCCGACAAGGGGGGCGACACCGCCGAGATCCTGGATCTGCGACGCGAGGTGGTACGAACCGCACGAGAGCAGTCGGCATCCGGAGCCGGCCCGGACTCCTCCGCACCCTCCCCATCGGACGCCTCGCCACTCGAAGATTCCCCGCTGCACACCCCATCCGGCTACCGCTTCGTCACCGTCCCGGACCCGACCCGCGGCCCCGACGCCGAACGCACCGACCAGAATTATCGTCGTGGCGTCAGGAACTGGCACCGGGCGCGGGTCGAGGCGTACGCCGAGATCATCGGCGGCCTGGCTGAAGACGAGGTCGTCGGCTTTCTGGTCTGGGGCGATCCGGCCTTCTACGACTCCACGCTCCGGATCGTCGACGCGCTGCGCGAATCCTTCGACCTCGACGTGCGGGTCTACCCGGGTATCGGAGCCGTCCAGGCGCTGGCCGCCGCGCACCAGATCGTGCTCAACCCGATCGGCGGCTCGATCCACGTCACCACCGGCCGCCGGCTGCTGGAGGAGTACACCCCTGCGCTGGGCACGGTGGTGGTGATGCTGGACGGCTCGCTGCACTGTGCAGAACTGGTCCGGGACTGGCCGGACCTGCACCTGTATTGGGGTGCCTACCTCGGCTCCCCGCACCAGGTGCTGGTGAGCGGACGGCTCGACGAGGCGATCGACCCGCTCCGTGAACGGCGGGCCCAGCTGCGGGCAGAACACGGCTGGCTGATGGACACCTACGCGCTCACCCCGGTCCCTCTCGGCTGAGCGTCGCTGCCAGGACCCCGCACATCGGGCCACTCACACCTGACCCCTCAAAACCGGAAGTGACGTCCTCCCGGCGGCCCTGTTGAATAGCCCAATGACCGATCCGACGGGGACACTCCGGGCTGCCCACTCGTGGTTCTTGTCACCCCAGCAGCGGGGCAATCCCGCCACCGGAGTCGACCGACGCCATCCCGGCTCCGCGGCATTCTCCCGCGGCAACTCGGTGCGCCCACTCATCCACGGCGAGGAGTACTTCCCCGCCCTACGGGCCGCGGTGCAGGCCCAGCGACCCGGCGACCTGCTGCTGTTCACCGACTGGCGCGGCGACCCGGACGAGCGCCTGGGTCAGGACAGCCTGACCATCGTCCAACTGTTCAGCCAGGCCGCCGCCCGCGGCGTCGTGGTCAAGGGCCTGTTCTGGCGCTCGCACTGGGATAGGCTCGCCTACTCGGTCGAGCAGAATCGGTCGATGTCCGATGACATCCGCGCCGCCGGTGGAGAAGTGTTGTTGGACATGCGAGTTCGACCATTGGGTTCTCACCACCAAAAGTTCGTGGTGCTGCGTCACCCGGGCCGCGAACACCTGGACGTGGCCTTCGTCGGGGGCATCGACCTATGCCATACCCGGCACGACTCGGCACAGCACCACGGCGACCCGCAGCCCGTTCCGATGGCCCCGGTATGGAGTGCCCGACCGCCGTGGCACGACGCCCAGGTGATGGTGCAGGGTCCCGCGGTGGGAGACATCGAGTACAGCTTCCGGGAGCGGTGGAACGACCCGCACAAGCTGGCACACGACCCGGTCACCCTCATCGACGACACCCTGCATCGGGACGAACGCCACCCGCAGCCGATGCCCCCGCAGGGCCCAGACCCCCAGCCGGTGGGCACCGCGGCCGTCCAGGTGTTGCGGACCTACCCGGCCAAACGTCCGCGCTACCCGTTCGCTCCGCTGGGGGAACGAAGTATCGCCAGGGCCTACGACAAGGCAGTCGGGCGGGCGCACGGCTTGGTGTACCTGGAGGACCAGTACTTCTGGAACCCCGAGGTGATCAGCTGTTTCGCCCAGGCTCTGCGCGCCCAACCCGAGTTGCGGATGATCCTGGTGCTCACCGCCTACGCCGCTCAGGCCGGACGACTCTCCAGCGCCGCAAATCTCATCTCGCGCACCCGGACCATCGCCGAGATCCTCGATGCCGGAGGAGACCGGGTCGGCGTGTACAGCATCGAGAACCGTTCCGGCACACCTGTCTACGTACACTCCAAGGTCTGCGTCGTCGATGACGTGTGGGCCAGCGTCGGTTCGGACAATATGAACCGGCGCTCCTGGACGCACGACTCCGAACTGACGTGCGCGGTGGTCGACGAGGCCCTGGACGAACGCGAACCACACACCGTGGACGGCTTCGGCGACGGAGCCCGGGTCTTCGCCCGGAATCTGCGCCTGGCCCTGGCCGCCGAACACCTCGACCGGGACCTGGACGACCCGTCCGACATCGCTGACCTGCTGGACCCGGTCTCCTGCTTCGAGGCCTTCGCTCGACAGGCCGCGCAGGTGCAGGCGTGGCATGAAGCGGGCCGCGGAGGGCCACGGCCCCCCGGTCGACTGCGTCCCTACCGGCCCTCGCGCTACACCGGGATCCAGCGGGTGGCCGCCGAGGCGGTGTACCGGTTCGCGTGCGACCCCGACGGCCGCCCATGGCGGATGCGGCTGCGTCCCGGGTCGCGGTTCTGAAAGGTGCCTGCCCCAGCCGGCTAGGGCCGTCGCCCCGGGCGCTAGCGTGAGCCCATGAGCGACCGGACGCCGGTGATGACCCGGCGAGACTGGGCTGCCCTGCTGACCATCGGCTTCGGCACCTCCCTGATCATCATGGACGCCACGATCGTCAACGTGGCGCTGCCCGTGGTGATCGAAGACCTGCGGCTCGACGCCACCGAGGCGCAGTGGATGAACGCGGTGTACAGCCTGGTCTTCGCGGCCCTGTTGATCAGTGTCGGCCGGATCGGCGACCTGGTCGGGCGGCGCCGGGTCTTCCTCACCGGGATGGTCGTCTTCATGGTGGCCTCGGTGTTCGCCGGCCTGGCGCAGAACGGGCCGATGCTGATCGGTGCCCGACTGGTGCAGGGGGTGGGCGCGGCGATGGTCACCCCGTCGTCGCTGTCGAGCCTCAACGCGATCTTCACCGGACGAGCCCGGACCATCGCGTTCGCGGTCTACGGCTCGGCGATCGGTGGGATGGCCGCGGTAGGTCCCCTGGTGGGTGGCTGGCTGGCCACTGATGTGTCCTGGCGGTGGGCTTTCTGGCTCAACATCCCGGTGGGGCTGCTCGTCGTGGTCGGCATCCTGCGCGCCCTGCCTGAGACTCGCGACGCCTCGGCCACCCGGGTCCGCGACTACCCGGCCGTGGTGTTGACCACCCTGGGCATGGGGGCGATCGTCTTCGCCCTCATCGAGTCCCGCAGTTTCGGTTGGTTGCACCAGAACGACGGTTCCTTGTCACCGATCCCGTTCATCCTGGCAGGGGGCATCGTCGCGGTGCTGGTCTTCGTCCGCTTGGAGCGTCGGCGCGCCGCGGCGGGCCGGACGGTGCTGGTGGACCTGTCTCTGTTCGCCATCCCGACTTTCAGCGCGGGTGTCGTCACGGCGCTCATCGTCGCCTTCGGTGAGTTCGGGTTGTTGTTCACGCTGCCATTGCTGTTGCAGGGCGCGCTGGGCTACACGGCGCTGGGCACCGGGTGGATCATCGTCGCGCTGGCGGCCGGCACGTTCCTCATCTCCGGCCTGCTGCCGCGAATCAGCGAGCACCTCGCCCAACGCACCATCGTGCAGATCGGCCTGGCGCTGGAGGCCGCCTCGGTGGGTGGGCTGTCGCTGTTTATGTCCATGGACGTCAGCGCCGCGGTGGTGGCCTCGCTGCTCTTCGGCTACGGGGTGGGCGTGGGCATGGCCACCGCCCAGCTCACCTCGCTGCTGCTGTCCGATGTGCCGGTGGACCAGTCCGGGCAGGCGTCCGGGCTGCAGTCCACCCTGCGGCAGTTGGGCTCGGCCCTGGGGGTGGCCCTGCTCGGTGGGCTGCTGGTGAACCTGCTCGACAGCACCACCCGCACGAACCTGCAGGGTCTCGGCCTGTCCTCTGCCGAGGCCGGTCAGCTGGCCACCACGGTGAGCGACTCCGCCGGGGCTGCCATCCCAGTGCTGGGCAGCACCCCCGGGATGGGCGAGGTGGCGCAGGTGGCCGCGGAGGCGATGGTGCACGCCAGCCGCCTCACCACGGGAGCAGCCGCGGTGGCCCTGCTGGTCGGCCTGCTGGCGACGCTGCGCCTGCCCCGGTCCGCCGGCACCCAACCCGGTGAGCACAGCCGCGGCGAACGGGTGCGCTGAGCGCGCTTGTCGCGGCGACTTGGGGCCCGCCAGTAAGTTAGTGCGTCGAGTGTCGGTTTCTGGGCGGGATGTCTGGCAAGGCGGAGGTTTGCCCTCGTAGCAGCGCTACGGGGGCGGGCCGACAACGCAGCCAGACGCCCGAGCCAGGAAGCGACACGCAGCAATAATTTCCTGGCGGGCCCTTACCCCGGGCTGGGCCGGGTCATCTCCGCCGGCACCACCCACCGGTCGAAATCCTGCGGGCTCACCAAGCCCAGTTCCGTGGCCGCCTCGCGCAGCGAGGTGCCGTCCCGATGGGCCTTCTTGGCGATCGTGGCGGCGTTGTCGTAGCCGATGTGCCGGTTGAGGGCGGTCACCAGCATGAGGTTCTGTTCCAGGTTGGCCGCGATCCGCTCCCGGTTGGGTTCGATCCCCTGGGCGCAATGCTCGTCGAAGGCCAGGCATGAGTCGGACAGCAGCCGGATGCTCTCCAGCACCGCGTGCAGCATCACCGGCTTGTATACGTTGAGCTGGAAGTTCCCCTGGCTGGCCGCGAAGGCCACCGTGGTGTCGTTGCCGTACACCCGGGTGACGACCATGGTCATCGCCTCCGCCTGGGTCGGGTTGACCTTGCCGGGCATGATCGACGAACCCGGTTCGTTCTCCGGGATGAGGAGTTCCCCCAGGCCGTTGCGGGGACCGGAGGCGAGCCAACGCACGTCGTTGGCGATCTTCATCAACGCTCCGGCCAGGGTGCGTAGCGCCGCCGACACCGTGGCCATCGCGTCGTGCGCCGAGAGCGCGGCGAAAAGATTTGGTGCCGAACGGAACTCGTGACCGGTCAACTCACTGATCTTCGTGGCGGTCAGCGCACCGAACCGCGGATGCGCATTCAGCCCGGTACCCACCGCGGTGCCGCCGATCGCCAGGTCAGCCAGCCCCGCGGTGGCGGCGTGCACCTGGGTCAGGCAGTAGTCCAGTTGGGCCACCCACCCGGAGATCTCCTGGCCGAGGGTGATCGGGGTGGCGTCCTGCAGATGGGTGCGCCCGACCGTGACGATGTCGGCGAAGTCGCCGGCCTTGGCGTCCAGGGTCCGGCGCAGCGTGCGCACCGCCGGGTCGAGCCGTTCGGCGACCTCGAGCACCACCGCGATGTGCATGGCGGTCGGGAAGGTGTCGTTGCTGGACTGCCCCCGGTTGACGTGGTCGTTGGGATGCACGGGCTGTTTGGAGCCGAGCCGGCCCCCGGCCAACTCGATGGCCCGGTTCGCGATCACCTCGTTGGCATTCATGTTCGACTGTGTGCCAGAGCCGGTCTGGAAGACCACGAGCGGGAAGCTCTCGTCGAGGCGGCCATCGATCACCTCCTGGGCGGCCTCGGCCATCAGAGCCGCCACCTCCGGCGGCAGTTCCCCGAGGTCGGCGTTGGCCTGCGCCGCGGCCTTCTTCAGGATGCCCAGCGCGCGCACCACCGGGCGGCCCATGACGAAGGTGTCCCGCCCGATCGGGAAGTTCTCGATGCTGCGTTGAGTCTGTGCGCCCCAGTAGCGGTCTGCGGGAACCTCCATCGAGCCCATCGAATCGGTCTCGGTGCGGGTGCGCTCGGCGCGATGATCCGGCATAGACACGCACGCTAGTCGAGGCGGTCGGCGAGTCGATCGTCGCGGTCGGCGACATCGGTCCATCGAAACCGGTACATTCGAGAGGCTGTCACCGTGCGTCCGGCACCTCAGGTGGGTACGGTGAGGCGCCGTGCGGCGACTTCGGGGTGGACGACGACGCGGCGGTCACCGACGGTGACACGCCCCGTTTACCCTCGTAGACGGGTGCTGACGATGACGATGGGACGTAAGAGGTGCGTGTCGCCGACCCGACGAACAAGACTGCCCGACACCCGGCCCCCCGGAGGCCGGGTCCGGGGCACGCCGACGCACAGCCACGACAGGAGAGTGAGGCGGCAATGGTGTCGACCGTCCTCGCGCAGGGACGTGCGCTCGGTGACCCCACCCGACACGCCATCTTCGAGCACCTGGCCCGTCGAGGGCAGCAGGTGGAGGTCCGTGAACTCACCGAGGAGTTCGGTCTGCATCATTCGGCGGTCCGGGCGCATCTTGCCAAGCTTCGGGACGCTGGGCTGATCGTCGAGGAACCGTCACGGCGCACCGGTCCGGGACGCCCGGCGCGGGCCTACCGGCTCACCCCGGGAGCCATCGAACGGTGGTCGCACTCGGTTCCCTACGAGGAACTCACCCAGATGCTGCTGGAGTTGCTCGCCGGCGGCGAACCCGCTCAGGAGGTGGGCCGTCGGTTCGGACGTCGCCTCGCCCAGGAGGTCAGCGGCTCCCCCGACGACGCCGTGGACGCGGTGGAGGGGGTGACCCGACGGCTCGGCTTCGACATCCGGCGCACCGGCCGCCCGGACGACGACCGGGTCGAGCTGGTCCTGGCGAACTGCCCGTTCGCCCAGGCCGCCGAGCGCAGCCCGGAGATCGTCTGCGGCCTGCACCGAGGGGTGGCCAGTGGGGTGTGCGAGGGCACCGGAGGCCACTACCGGGTGACCGATCTGGTCATCGGCAACCCGAGCACCGGTGGCTGCCGCCTGGACCTGCAGCGGCAGGATCCGCCCGTCGCCCCGGCCCTGGACCCGGTGATCGCGTCCATCGGAGGCGAGCCTCCGGCCGGGTGACCCGCTCGACGAGGGCGGCTACTCTTCCAGGTCCCCCTCGACGTCCAGGTACACCTGACGCAACCGGTCCAGCAGATCGGGGTCGGGCTCGGCCCACAGACCCCGGTCGGCGGCCTCGGTGAGCCGCTCGATGATCGAGTGCAGCGCCCACGGATTGGCCTGGCGCAGGAAGTCCTGGGTCTGCTTGTCCAGCACGTACGCCTGGGACAGTCGCTCGTACATCCAGTCGGGCACCACGGCGGCGGTGGCGTCGAAGCCGAAGATGTAGTCCACGGTGGCCGCCAGCTCGAAGGCACCCTTGTAGCCGTGCCGGCTCATCGCCGCGATCCACCGCGGATTGACCACCCGGGCTCGGAACACCCGCGCGGTCTCCTCGCGCAGACTGCGGGTGCGCACCGCGTCGGGAGCGGTGGAATCCCCGACGTAGGCCTTCGGCTCCGCCCCGGTGAGCGCCTTGACGGTGGCCACCATGCCGCCGTGGTACTCGTAGAAGTCCCCGGCGTCCAACAGGTCTGACTCACGATTGTCGATATTCTTGGCGGCCACCGCGATCCGACGGTAGGTGGCCTCCATGTCCTGGCGGGCGGGCCGCCCGTCCAGGTCCCGGCCGTAGGCGTAACCACCCCAGGTGGAATAGACCTCGGCCAGGTCGCCGGTATCCCGCCAGCTGCCCGAGTCCACCAGCTGGGTCATCCCGGCACCGTACGAGCCGGGCTTGGAACCGAAAACTCGCGTGCGAGCTCGTCTTTCGTCGCCGTGCTCGGCCAGTGCGAGACGGGTGTGGGCCCGCACGAAGTTCTGCTCGTCCGGCTCGTCGAGGCCGGCGACGAGTGCGATCGCATCGTCCATCAGGTCGATGACGTGAGGGAAGGCGTCCCGGAAGAAGCCGGAGATCCGCACGGCCACATCGATTCTCGGCCGCCCCAGCTCGGTGAGTGGGATCGCTTCGAGGCCGGTGACCCGGCGTGATGCCTCGTCCCAGACCGGGGTGACCCCGAGCAGTGCCAGCACCTCACCGATGTCGTCGCCGCTGGTGCGCATCGCCGAGGTGCCCCAGATGGAGAGCCCGACGCTGCGCGGGGGCTGACCGGTCTCGGCCACGTACCGCTCCACCAGGGAATCTGCCAGCCGCTGCCCGGTCTGATACGCCAGCCGGGACGGAATCGCTTTGGGGTCAACGGAATAGAAGTTGCGTCCGGTGGGCAGCACGTTGACCAGACCGCGTAGCGGCGACCCCGACGGCCCGGCCGGGACGTACCCGCCGTCCAAGGCGTGCAGCACGGCGTCGAGTTCACCGTCAGTGGCGCGAAGCCGCGGGATCACCTCGGTGCAGGCGAACCGCAGGCTGGCCCGCACCTGGTCGTGATGGGCACCGCCGGGCAGGCTCGTCCCGGTCAGGATGTCGTCGATCTGGTCTGCGTCCCAGTCTGTCTCGGCGAGCTGTTGCACAAGGTGCTGGGCGAGCCGCTCGATCTCGTCAGCGTGGGTGCGTCCCGCAGCGGCCTCGTCCAGGCCAAGGGCGGTGCGCAGTCCGGCAACACCCGCCTGGCCGGCGAAGACCTGGTTCGAGCGCAGGATCGACAGGGTGAGGTTCACCAGCGCCTGGCCCTGCGGGGCCTGGCCGAGAACGTGTAGACCGTCGCGGATCTGGGCGTCCTTGACCTCGCACAGCCAGCCGTCGACGTGCATGACGAAATCATCGAAGGCGTCTTCGTCGGGGCGTTCGTCCAGGCCGAGGTCGTGGTCCATCTTCGCGGCCTGGATCAGGGTCCAGATCTCGCCACGCAATGCCGGGGCCTTGGCCGGATCCATCGCCGAGACGGACCCGTACTCGTCGAGAAGCTGCTCCAGCCGGGCGATGTCGCCGTACGACTCGGCCCGGGCCATCGGCGGCACCAGGTGGTCGACGATGGTGGCGTGGGCCCGTCGCTTGGCCTGGGTGCCCTCGCCGGGGTCGTTGACCAGGAAGGGGTAGATCAGCGGGACGTTGCCCAGGGCCGCGTCGGTGCCGCAGGCCGGTGACATCGCCAGGTTCTTGCCGGGCAGCCACTCCAGGTTGCCGTGTTTGCCCAGGTGCACCACCGCATGCGCGCCGAAGGCTCGCTCGATCCAGCGGTAGGTGGCCAGGTAGTGGTGGCTGGGGGCCAGATCGGGGTCGTGGTAGATCGCGATCGGGTTCTCCCCGAAGCCGCGGGGTGGCTGGACCAGGATCACCACGTTGCCGGAACGCAGCGCCGCACAGACGATGTCGCCGTCCGGGTTGACTGCACGGTCCACGAACAGTTCGCCGGGTGCCGGGCCCCAGGCGGCCTCCACCTCGACGCGCAGGGAGTCTGGCAGGTCGGCGAACCAGCCCCGGTAGGTGGCCGCCGGAATCCGCACCGGCTGACCCGAGAGTTGTTCCTGGGTAAGCCATTCCGGATCCTGACCTCCGGCGGCGATGAGGGCGTGCAGCAAATGGTTACCTGCCGTGGTGTCGGCGTCCTCACCCTCGACGGGGTCGAGGGGGCCGGTGCCGGGGATCTGGCCCGGCTCGCCCAGGTCGTACCCGGCTTCGCGCAGGGCGCGCAACAGGCGGATGGCCGAGACCGGGGTGTCCAGGCCGACCGCGTTGCCGATTCGGGAGTGTTTGGTCGGATAGGCGGACAGCACGAGGGCGATCTTGCGCTGCGCGGGCGGGGTGTGCCGGAGCCGGGCGTGGGCCGTCGCGATGCCCGCCATCCGGGCACAGCGCTCGGCGTCCGGGACGTAGCGGGGCAGCCCGTCGGCGTCGAACTCCTTGAAGGAGAAGGGGACGGTGATCAGCCGCCCGTCGAACTCGGGGATCGCGACCTGGGTGGCCACGTCCAGGGGGCTCATCCCCTCGTCGGAGGTGGCCCAGTTCTGGCGCGGCCAGGTCAGGCACAACCCCTGCAGGATCGGGATGTCCAGGGCGGCCAATTGCGCGACGTCCCAGGAGCCGTCGTCCTGCCCGGCGCCGGCCAGCGCCGGACGTGCACCGCCGGCGGCCAGCACGGTGGTGACGAGGGCATCGAGGGTGCCCAGGTGAGCCAGCAGGTCCGGGGCCGCCTCACGCAGGCTGGTGGCGTAGATGGGCTCGCCGATGCCTCCGGCGGCGTCGATCGCGTCCGCCAGGGCGTGCACGTAGTCGGTGTTGCCGGCGGCGTGCTGGGCCCGGTAGAAGAGCACCCCGACCCGCGGCGCGGCCGGATCGGTGGGGGCCGGTCGTTCCAGCACACCCCAGGTCGGGAGTGCCTGCGGGGCCTCGAACCCGATACCGGTGAGCAGCAGGGTGTCGCTGAGGAAGGCATGCAACTGCGCCAGGTTCTGCGCCCCACCCTCGGCCAGGTACCGGTGCGCCTCGCGCACCACGCCGGCCGGGACGGTGGACTCGGCCATCAACGAGGCGTTCGGCGCCTGCTCCCCGCCCAATACGATCATCGGCTTCCCGGTGGCCCGGATCCGGGCGAAGCCCGAGCACAGGTCGTCCACCGAGCCGAGGATGCGGGCCACGACGATGTCCGCGGCCTCCAGGGCCTGCGCCATCGCGACGTGCACCGGTTGCTCGCCGTCCTGCCGGGTGGGGTTGACCCACAGGTAGTCGGCGCCGCTGGCCCGGGCACTCAGCAGGTCGGTGTCGGAGGTGGACAGCAGCGCGATCGTGGGCACCGGCCGAGGGTACCTGCGCTCGGGGTGGGCACGAAGTTGCGTCCGGTGGCCGCGGTGGCGTAATCAGAACGGGTGAGCACCCGCCCGGACGCCGACCGCTGCCCGGGGGTGCTGCGCACCTATCCCGCCGCGGACGGCGCCTTGGTGCGGGTACGGGTGCCGGGTGGTCGGCTGGAGGCCGCACGGCTGCGCCGGGTACTGGCCGCGGCCGCCGAGTGCGGGGTGCCTTTCGTCCAGCTCACGTCCCGAGCCAATCTGCAGTTCCGCGGCTTGAGTGACCCTGTGCCACAACACTTCCTGGACGCGATCACCGACGCCGGCATGCTCCCCCACCCCACCCACGAGCGAGTGCGGACCATCGTCGCCTCCCCGTGGTCGGTGCACGAGCGGGAGCTGGGCGAGTTCGTCGCCGAGCTGGACGCCAGGCTGTGCGCCGATCCGGGCCTGGCCGCGCTGCCGGGTCGCTTCCTCGTCGTCGTCGACGACGGCACCGGCGACCTGCTCGACCTGCCCTACGACGTGGGCTACCAGCGGGTGGACGCCTCAGCCGGGCGGCTCCTGGTGGCCGGTCGCAGCGTCGAGGTCGGGCGTGAGAAGGCCGTGGGGCTGCTGCTCGACCGGGCCCGGGAGTTCCTGAGGTATCGGCAGGGGCTGGACCCGGCTCCGTGGAGTATTCGAGAGGTGGCGCCGGACGCCCCGGTGTTCGCGGGTCTGAGTCCGCTGCCGGCGGCTTCGAGTGCTGAGTGCACCGGTGCCGGTGCTGAGTGCACGGCTCCGGGTGCTGCCCAGGCGGACTCTGCGGCCCACCGGCCGGCGGGCGCTCGGGGGGCAGATCTGGTCCTCACCGTGCCGCTGGGCCTGCTCGGTCGGGAGCAGGTGGAGGTTCTCGCCCAGGTTAGCCCGGCGCTGGTGCTCACGCCGTGGCGTCAGGTCGTCCTTCCGGGTGCGGCGCGGCGAGCCGAACCTGCGTCCCAGCTCGCCCGCTTGGAGAGCGTGGGCCTGGTGAGCCGTCCCGGCTCGGGCTGGGACGGGGTGACCGCCTGCATCGGCGCCCCCTACTGTCGGCGCACCAGTGTCGACACCCACCGCATCGCCCGAGAGATCGCCACGGCCACGGCGCTGCCGCGTGCGGTCCGGTACCCGTCCGATCCGGTGGTGTCACCGGGTGTCGGGGTGCCGTCGAGCTCCGCGCGAGTGCATGTCAGCGGCTGTGAACGCCGCTGCGGGGCGCCCACGGGCCCCTACCAGGACGTCCTCGCTCCGGGTGATGTGCAGGAGGCGCTGGAGATGCTGGGAGGATCTGCGGGTGCCACACCCCACTGAACGCCCCGTCCAGGCGTCCGCCGGACAGTCCGCCCCGGCGACGCCGCCCGTTGGCGACCCAGGGTTCGAGCCCGCCCGCGCTGTGCCGCACCCCCCGACGCGGCGGTACGACTACGTCCACGACGGGGACGAGATCTACCGGCGCTCCTTCGCGACAATCCGCCACGAGGCCGACCTGTCGGGCCTGGAGCCCTCGGTGGCCCGGGTGGCGGTGCGGATCATCCACGCCTGCGGCGATCCGGGGATCACCGAGTGCGTGGCCGCGCACCCTCAGGTGGGGGCTGCGGCCCTGGATGCGCTGCGTGCGGGGGCGGCGATCTTCACCGACTCGAACATGCTGGCCCACGGGGTGACCCGCACTCGGTTGCCGGCGGGCAACGAGGTGGTGTGCACGTTGCGAGACCCGGCGGTGCCCGGGCTGGCCCGGGCCTGGGGCACCACTCGCGCGGCGGCGGCAGTGTCGCTGTGGGGTCCGCGTCTGGACGGGGCTGTGGTCGCCATCGGCAACGCCCCCACCGCCCTGTTCCACCTGCTCGAACTGCTCGCCGACGGTGGCCCGCGGCCGGCGGCGATCGTCGGCATGCCGGTGGGCTTCGTCGGGTCCGCCGAGTCCAAGCAGGCGTTGGCCGAGCACGTCCTGCCCGAGGGCGGGCAGGTGCCCTGGATCGTCGTGCACGGCCGTCGCGGCGGCTCGGCAATGGCGGCCGCCGCGATCAATGCCCTGGCCACGACGGCTGAAATCCTATGAGCGCCGACGATTCTCGGGCAGCCGGTGCGGTGCCCGCAGTTCTGGTCGCGGTCGGGGTGGGGCCGGGCGACCCTGAACTCATCACCCTGCGGGGCGCCCGGCTGATCGGCGCGGCCGACGTGGTGGCCTACTTCCGTGGTGCCTCCAGCCCGTCGGTCGCCCGGGGTATCGCCGCGGATCTCATCGCACCCTCGGCGATCGAGGAGGAGTTGCGCTACCCGGTGACCACCGGCCGGACCGATCATCCCGGTGGCTATTACGGGGTGATCGCCGAGTTCTACGACGAGTGTGCCGAGCGGCTGGCCGCGCACCTTACCGCCGGACGGCGGGTGGTGGTGCTCGCCGAGGGAGATCCGCTCTTCTATTCGACCTTCATGTATTTGCAGGATCGACTCAAAGACCGGTTCCCGGTGGAGATCGTGCCCGGGGTGACCTCGGTCAGCGGGGCGAGTGCCGCTGCCGCGCAAGCCTTGTGCCGACACGAGGACGTGGTCACGGTCTTGCCCGGAACCCTCGGGGTGCCCGAGCTGGCCCGGCGACTGGCCGACACCGATGCCGCGGTGGTGATGAAGCTCGGACGCACCTTTCCCGATGTGGTGCAGGCGTTGCGGCAGGCGGGGGTGCTGGAGCGCGCGGTTTATGTGGAGCGTGCCACCGGGGCCCGCGAGCGGGTACTGCCGGTGGCCGAGGTCGATCCGGCCCGGGTGCCGTACATGTCGATGGTGATCGTGCCGGGGCAGGGCAGGAAGGCCGACTCCGCCGGCCGGTTCCGCAGCGCGGGCGTGCTGGCGCCCGATGCTTCACAGCGAGATGGAGGTTCGGCTGCAGCGGCGAGTGCCGATGGGCCGCAGAACCCGGAGTCCGGTGGGCGCGCGGTGGGGCGGGTGAGTGTGATCGGGCTTGGACCGGGCCCGGACCACTGGCTCACTCCGCAGGCCGACAGCGTGCTGGCTCAGGTGAGCGCGGTGTACGGGTACGCGCCGTACGTGGCCAGAGTGCCTGTCCGAGAAGGGCTGCGGCTGTGTTCCTCGGGCAACACCGTGGAGGTCGACCGGGCCCGCGAGGCGCTGGAGGCGGCCGCCGCCGGGGAGCATGTCGCCGTGGTCTCCGGCGGTGATGCCGGTGTGTTCGGGATGGCGTCAGCGGTCTTCGAGGCAGCCCAGGACGAGCGGTTCGCGGCGGTTCCGATCGAGGTGCTACCCGGGGTGACTGCGGCCAATGCCGCCGCCGCGTTGGCTGGCGCCCCGCTGGGTGCGGACTACTGCGTGATCTCCCTGTCGGATCGGCTCAAGCCCTGGGAGGTACTGCGCCGGCGGTTGCAGGCGGCGGCGTCGGCGGACCTCGCCATCGCCATCTACAACCCACGCTCGAACTCGCGACCCCACCAACTCGCCCAGGCCAAGGCCGACCTGCTGGAGGTGGTCGACGGGGACCGGGTCGTGGTCATCGCCCGGCACGTCGGGCGGCCCGGGCAGAGCCTGCGAGTGACGACCCTGGCCGACCTCGACCCCGACGCCGTCGACATGGCCTGCCTGGTCATCGTCGGGGCATCGAGTACGCAGGTGCGCGCCGACAACACCGTTTGGACGCCGCGATTCGTGCGGTAGGCGGGTGTGGAGACGGGCCCGGGAGGAGCGACCACCAGGATCACCGACAGGTTGCCCACCTATCCGAGCCGAGCGGCTTCTCCCGTCGGGCGCAGCGACTTGAGCGTCTTCATGGCGAATCTGGATGAGACGCGTGAGATTCCAAGGATAGTGAGCACGCGGTCGGTGAGGAATGCCTCGGTGTCCTCGCCATTGTCTTCACCATCACGTTCGCCCTACGGGCCGTGCCTTCGCGGTCTTGGGGCCTCTGAGAGAGTCGAGAATCGTGGAGGCCATGGCGATCTGGATGCCTGTGGGGATCCTGGCGATCCTTGTCGCCAGTACGTTGCGTACCTCCATGGGCGCGGGTGAAGAGCATGTGCCTCAGGCCTTGGCAGCTGTGGCCGTCACGGTGGCCGTGCACCTGCTGGCACGGCGGCGCACTCTGCTCAGCGTCGGGGCCGGCACTCTCGCCTATGTGCTGCTGATGAGCTTCACGTAGCCGGGACGGTCAGGGTGAAGCGTTGCGACGGCGCGGCGGGCCAGGCAACCTGGTTCCGGCGATCAAACAGGCCGCGGCCAGAAGAGCCGCGGTGGTGAGGCTGATCCGCATACCGACGACGACGTCGTCGCTATGGACAAGGAGTACGCCGAAGACGGCGACGGCAATCGCGCCGCCCACCTGCCGAAAGGTGTTGGAGACAGCGCTGGCAATGCCGGCCTGTCCCTCGGGGGCGTGTTCCAGGACGACACCGGCCAGAGGTGGCATGGCAACCGATCCGCCGGCACCGATGAAGATCAACGCGAGGGAGACGATCCCGGCTGAGTCCGCGCGGGCCGACAGGGCAAGCCCACCAAGCCCGATGGTCAGCGATGCCATGCCAACAAGCACCGGCAAGCGTGGGCCGTAGCGGTTGGCGAGTGGGCCGCTGGCGAGGTTGCCGAAGAAGGACAGGACCGCGCTGGGGAGGAACACCAGGCCGGCCAGGGACGGCGGGATGTCCAAGTACTGCTGCAGGTACAGGCTGGCCAGGAAGACGCTGCCGAACCAGGCGTAGATGAACGTGAACCCCCCGAACATCGCCACCCGCATCTGCGGTGAATCGAAAAGCCCTGGTGGCATCATCGGATTGGCCACGCGCGTTTGAACGAGCATGAAGAGGACGAGCGCTGCCACACCCACCACGATCAGGGTGAGGATCAGCGGGGCGCCATAGCCGATGACACCCCCCTCGATGAGGGCGTAGATGAGCGATCCGAGGCCGACGAGGGCGAGGGCTTGGCCCACCCAATCGAACGGGACATTGGTGCGGGGCGAGCGTCTGACCCAGGGAGCCAGGAGCAACATGACAGCGCAGACGGGGACGTTGAGCGCGAAGATGAGGCGCCAGTCCCAGGTGGACAGTGCGCCGCCGAGCACGGGTCCGGCGGCGGAGGCGACCGCACCACCGGCTGCCCACAGGCCCAGTGCCCTGGCTCGCGCCCGCGCCTCGGGGAACGCTTCCCGGATCAGCGTCATCGAGGCCGGCAGCATCAGCGCCGCGGTCGCCCCCTGGACACACCGGGCGATGATGAGCGCGAGAATCGTTGGGGCGAGGGCGCACAGCAGCGACGCGACCCCGAACAACACGATTCCCGCCAGGTAGGCCCGTTTGGCCCCGACGCGATCGCAGATGTTGCCACAGCACAGCAGGAGCGCGGCGAAGAACAGCGTGTAGCCGTCGAGTATCCATTGTTGGCTGCTGATCTCGCCGCCAAGATCTGAACGGATGCTCGGCAGAGCGAGATTCACGATGCTCACGTCCAGCGTGATGAGGAAGAACCCCAATGACGCCAGAACCAGCGCGGAGAGCGAGCCACGCCGGTCAGCCACCGCCGCCGGATCCGTGGATGTGCGCCGTGCACCGGCATTCGCCTGCCACGCGCTCCCTGGAGTAGACCGCCGTCCGGTCAATGCGCGGCCCGCACCGGCTCGGCCGTGACCGGGGACGCCGTCGTGGCCCCCACCACGGTCGACGGGATCTCGACGCCGGGGTTCACGGTGACATCGCCAGCCATCGAGCGTCTCCTTCTTCTTCATCTCCTGGGTGCGTGGTGCGGGTCCTTCCTCATCTCCTGGGTGCGTGGTGCGGGGTCGTGACGTGCGCTCAGTGCTGCGTGGTGGTGAGCAGGACGACCTTGCCGGTGCTGTGGCCGGACTCGACGGCCCGGTGGGCATCGGCTGCCTCGGCGAGGGCGAAGGACTCCGAGATGGTAGGCACCAACTCGCCGTTCGCGGCCAGGGCGACGACGCTCTCGAGCCACTCACGCTGGGTGTGGACGTGGGTCGCAGCGAACTGGACGCCGGCCCGTTCTGCCGCCGCCTGGAGGTCGCCGGCTTCGCCGCCGAGGGCGATGAGCGTCCTGCCTGAGCGCACGGCCGTCAGCGCGGCTTCGCGGGAGCCGGCGGCCAGGCTCAACGCCACATCCACGCTGCCTGCCAAGGCCGCCACGGCCCGGTGATCGCGGTAGTCGACCGTCTCGTCCGCGCCGAGCCCTCGCAGCCAGTCGTGCTTGCCCTGGCTGGCGAGGGCCACGACCTGCGCGCCGAGGTGGTGGCCGAGCTGGACGGCGAGGTGGCCGACGCCTCCCCCGGCACCGGTGATCAGTACCCGCTGGCCGGGCCCGACGCAGGTCGTGTCGGCGAACGCCTGCCAGGCGGTCATCGCCGCCATCGGCAGCGCCCCGGCCTGCTCATCGGACAGCGTGTTCGGCGTCGGTACCAGGTCCTCGGCAGGGACCACCACGTGCTGGGCGTACGCGCCGCCCTCGCGTGGGAACCGCGCCAGGCCGAGGACGCGCTGGCCGATGACAAGGTCGGTGACCTCATCGCCCACCGCCTCGACGGTGCCCGCGACATCCCAGCCGGGGGTGAACGGAAGCGTGATGATCCCGGCCGCGGCCATCCCGCCACCCTGGCGGGTCATGACGTCGATCGGGTTGACGCCGGCCGCGGCGACGGCGACCAGGACCTCGTCCGGTCCAAGATCGCCTGCGGTCGGCGCTGGGGCGTCGACGAGCTCGAGGACCTCGGGACCTCCGAAGGCGCGCTGAACAACCCTGCTGCTCATAGTGTTTCTCCTCTTCTGCGGACGACGCGCTTCCTGCTCGCCCGATGCCCCGCGGGTCGGGTGTCCCTTGCCACGCCGGGGGTGAGTTCATCGAGGCCGGCAGCGAGAGCGCACCGAGGTGCCGATCCCCTGCGGTGACGCAGAGCAGCAAAGCCTGGGCTGAGATCTCGAGTTCGTCACCGCTTCCCTCACTCATGGTCGTGTGATCTTGCTGGCCTGCAACTGCGCTGGGAACGGGCTGGTCCCGGCTGCTTCCAGCCTGTGCGCGTCGAGCACGTCCTGCCAGGCACTGCCAGGGACCCTCGGACATGCGCAGGGGTGCGAGAAGGCGACCCGGTGCGAGATGACGGGAGCCGTGGCCAGACGAGGGAGCTGAGCTACTCGTTGCGCGAGGGCTCCGCCGCACGGGTGCCTTCGACGGCCGCCGAGTGGATGTGCTCCTTCTGCTGCGTCCTCGCCCACGCACCCAGCAGCGCGAGCGCGTCCGCGGTCGGACTGTCCGGAGCGGCGGTATAGGTCGTCATGGAGACCGTGGGATCACCCGGCAGGGCGAGGTCGGTGTAGACGAGGTCGAGAGTGCCGACTCCGGGGTGGTTGAAGGTCTTGCGGCCCTGGCTGTGGCGGTGGACGTTGTGCTTGCCCCACCGGGCCGTGAAGTCCTGGCTGCGGGCGGCGAGTTCGCCGATGAGGTCGCTGAGCTTGGTGTCCAGCGGGTCGCGGCCGGCAGAGGCACGCAGCACGGAGACGGTGAAGTTCCTCGCCCCGTCGAAGTCGGCGTAGAACTCTGCGGCCCGGGAGTCCAGGAACACGAAGCGAGCAAAGTTGGGTCCCCCCGCCATGCTGAACGGGCCCGGGTAGAGCGCTCGGCCGAGGTCATTCGCCGCGACCAGTTCCATCCGCGCGTTCATCACCACCGCGGGCACACTCATCGAGTCGAGGACTTGCTGCACGGCGTCGGTGACGGCAGGCTCGCGCCGCGGCTTCCTGCGCGCCCGCGAGGAGGTACCGGCGCTGTGGGCCAGGTCGTAGAGGTGGGCCCGCTCGTCGTCGTCGAGTTGAAGGACCCGTGAGAGCGCGTCAAGCACACTCTCCGAGGCGCCGCCCAGGCTGCCGCGCTCCATCCGCGTGTAGTACTCGACGCTGACCCCGGCGAGCATGGCGACTTCCTCGCGGCGTAGCCCCGGCACGCGGCGGTCGCTGCCGCCGGCGTAGGACAGCCCGGCCATCTGCGGGGTGACCCTGGCCCGGCGGCTCATGAGGAAGTCCCGGATCTCTGGCTTGATGTCCATGCGTTCCAGGCTAGGGCCGATATTCCTCCTCTGAGGGTCCCCAACAGTGCCTGTCAGGCAGGCGATGAGGGGCCGCAGGATGACCAGGACGTGGCGCAGCAGGCCTATCGAAGAGAGGGACGGCGGTCACTCATGAGGAACGCAGCTATCGGCACCGGCGGCATGGCCGGTCCACGTCCCCATTGAATGAAGCGAGGAACCAGATGCACACCATCACTCTGAATAACGGCGTCGAGATGCCCAAGCTCGGCCTCGGCGTCTTCCAGATGAAAGAGGAGCAAGTCCTCCAGGCCGTGCCCGAGGCGCTCGACGTCGGCTACCGGCTTATCGACACGGCCTCGCGCTATTACAACGAGGAGGCCGTCGGTCGCGCGATCGCCGAGTCCGGCGTGCCCCGCGACGAGTTGTTCGCCACCACCAAACTGTGGTTCAAGGACCACGGCTACGAGCGGACCAAGGATGCGCTCCGCGTTTCCCTGGACAAACTGGGACTCGACCGTCTCGACTTGTGGTTGATCCACCAGCCCTTCAACGACTATTACGGCGCCTGGCGGGCCATGGAGGAGTTGCTCGACGAGGGTCTGGTCCGTGCCATCGGCGTCTCCAACTTCTACCCGGACCGGTACGCCGACCTCGTCGCCCACAACCGTGTCGTGCCGGCCGTGAATCAGCGCGAGACGCACGTGTTCAACCAGCAGAGGGACCTGGCCGAACTCGCCGCCCCGTATGGCACCGTGCTCCAGGCCTGGGCACCCCTCGTGCAGGGTGATCCGCAGGCCCACCACGATCCAGCCCTGGCCGAAATCGCCGCCGCGCACGGCAAGTCCGTCGCCCAGGTGATGCTGCGCTGGCTCGTGCAACGAGACATCGCAGTCGTGGTCAAATCCACTCACACACAACGTCTTCGGGAGAACATTGACGTCTTCGACTTCTCCCTCGCAGATGACGAGATGACCCGCATCGCCGAGCTCGACCGGCAGCAGCCGATCGCCGGATTCACGCACCGCGACCCGCACATGCTCGAGATGCTGCGAGGCCTCGAATGAGCAATGCCCCAGGAAGGACACCTGTGACCACTATCCCGTCTCTGACATTGAACAACGGCGTGACGATGCCCCAGATCGGCTTCGGTGTCTTCCAGTCGAGCCCCGAGGACACGGCGCGGGCCGTCGAGACCGCGCTGGCCACCGGGTATCGGCACATCGATACCGCGGCGGCGTATTTCAATGAGCGCGAGGTCGGCGAGGGCATCCGCCGTGGCGGACTCGATCGGGACGAGGTTTTCATCGAGACCAAGGTCTGGGCCACCGATTACGGGTATGAGAAGACCCGGCATGCCTTCGGTAAGGCCGCAGGAAAACTCGGCGTCGACGTGATCGATCTGCTCATTCTCCATCAGCCGGTGCCGCTGCGGTTCCAACGCACCATCGACGCCTATCAGGGCTTGGAGTCATTGCTGGCCGAGGGCAAGGTGCGGGCGATCGGGGTGAGCAACTTCATGCCCGAGCACCTGGAGCGACTCCTGGCTTCCTGCGACGTGGTGCCCGCGGTCAATCAGATTGAGGTTCACCCGTACTTCCGGCAGACCGGCGCCCAGCAGGCCAACGCCCGTCATGGCGTGATCTCTCAGGCGTGGTCGCCGATCGGCGGGATCACCTTCTATCCCGGCTGGGGCGGCGACGACCGTCGCAGCACGCTGACGGACCCGGTGATCGGGGAGATCGCGGCGGCACACGGCAGGACGCCGGCGCAGGTGATGCTGCGCTGGCACCTGCAGCAGGGACGGTCCGCGATCCCCAAGTCCACCAATCCCCGGCGCATCGCGGAGAACCTGGACCTGCTCGGCTTCGAGCTCACCGGCGAGGAACTGGCAAGGATCGACGCGCTCGATACCGGAGTCCGCTCAGGCCCGGACCCGGAGGCGCTGGATCCAGATCGGTCGCCGCTGGTCATCCCCGAGCCATGATCGGCTTGTGTTGCGCGGGGGCCCAGCGACGATGATGCCCCTGGCAGCGGCTCTCGGCAGATGGCCTGTCGCTGCACGCGATCTGCCTCTCACGGTGACGCTTGCATTGCCAGCCGGTGCTGCGGTCGGCGGCTCAGTTCTCGAGGGACGACGGGCCGGTCGTGCTCGATGTCGCGGTTGGCCAGGAGTACGGGGTCCCGTCCGGTGGGGGCGATGACCCGGTGATCTGTTCCAGTGCCGCGATGTGACCGAGGTACGCGGTCCGTCCGGCCGGGGTGAACGAGAGGCTCAGCCGAGCGCGACCGCCACGGGTGACCTGAGACTCCTCCAGGTAGCCCGCCTGGACGAGTTGCGACACATGCTTGCTGAGGGCGGACTTGGAGACCCCCAGCCGCGATGCACTTCACGCCCACCTCGTCGTCGTGACTGAACCAGGTCGAACGCTGGTTCGGCGAACTCACCGACAAGAACCTATGCCGAGGCGTCTTCGCCAGCGACGAGGCGCGTCGCCTGCTGGGCCCGCCGCTGCCTTGGTGGTTCTTCATCGTGCAGGCAGCGGCGTTGGCGGTGGTCTTTGTCGCCCAGGTGTTTCCCGCGCCGTGGTCGACGGGGTCGCCGCGCTCGGCATCGTGACCGTTCTTGGCGTGGGGGCGCGCCGGGTGTTCCACCGGCCCTGCTACGGGTTCGTGGCTCCAGACGGTCCGGGTGCCTCGCCTTATCTGATCGCCGTGCTGGCGAGCGCTGGCACTCCCGCGGTCCTGGCCATCGGCCGGGCGTCGGCTGGCCACCCAGTCTGGCGAAGGACGTCGGCACCCACGTTACGAAGAGACCTCCCGAACACCCGCACGAGCCGGCGTCGACGGCCGTGTCCCTACCAGCGGTCAACCCTGGCCACCAGGCCCGGCGACAACACCCCCGGATCATCAACGACAGGGGCAGTAAGTCATACCGAACCCGATGACCAGCAGCCTCGACATCCAAGCTAGGAAGAAGGTAACGGGGATCAGGTACAGGCCAACCACGTCAATCAACTTCTCCTCGAACCGTCGGTCGTTGCTGACCTTGAACGTGTCTACCCGGTGCGCCTTCAACCCCAGTTCCGACCACATCCATTGCACGCTGCCCGAACTCACCCCGACCCGGGCCGCAATCGTCCGACACGATCGGTGCGCGTGCCCCACCGCAGTAGTCGTCGTCGTCACAATCTCACCCACCTGGTCATCGGTGATCGTCGGCTTGCGGCCACGCCCAGCCTTGACCTGTCCGCCCACCAGCCCGTCGGTCTCGAACACCTCCCGCCAAGCCCGCACCGTGACCGCCGTCCCCCATGAACGCGCGCATTCACCACGCTCGCCACACCGTCAGCAGCTGCCAACAACACCCGCGCCAGCACGACCTCACGATGCGCCGCCGACGACGATCTCGATACCCGCTCCAACACCTCCCGCCGAACCGAAGCCATCACCAACGCCGGCGCCGCTGCTCTCACCCCTCACAATACCCACCAAATAGTCAATCAATTACGAGACACACCACTGGATACCCAGTGTAAGCGATCTTGACGGATGCTCCCCCTTAGCTGCCAAGACGCCCGCCATAGCGCCAAAGCGCAATGAAAAGTCACGCCGTGGGGTGCGCGCTCATGTATGCATTCTTTCTGAGAAGCTAACGCTTCGCGCATCGCGCATGAAAGCTAAGCTACGTTTCTAGCCCCAACGTTTCGTTTCGGCATCACTGAACTCCTTGTATGACTGCAATCTTCCCCCGACTACAAGTCGACCCAGCATATTATACTCAGGCCGGTAGAACTTTTGAGCGAGTCCATAGTGTCCATGCCGAGCAAAGATCCTCTCGGACCTAGATCTTCCCTTGCCCCTCCTCAGACCTCGATCCCGAGAAAGCCCGAACAGGGTAGTCCGGTCCCTCAAGTTCTTCCAGTTCCTCTTATCAGCGTCTTTAGCCCCACTGGCTTCGAATGACCTGCGGGACAACTTCTCCATGCGTATCGCAAGGAGAGCTTCCTTCTTTACCTGCGCCTTCAGAGCTGTTCCAATGTGGGTATCTGACCCGCGTACCATAACTTCTTCACCCTCCTCATAATTAGTCGTCTTGATCCAAAGGCTCGTTGTCCAGCAAGTGCCCAAACCTATTCGAAAGCAAGTCCTCCCAGTTGATCATCCAATCCTCACTTGAATAAGATTGGGAGGTCGCTTCACGGGTCATATCGAGACCGAGGTCTGCAGCTTTTACGTGGGCTACCTGTCGCTGATTAGCGAAACCCGCCTGAATCTTGGCAATCTCACTCTTGTAGACAGCCAACATGTCTTCGACTGCCAGCCGCTTCTTGCGCATAGCGCGCTCTCGTGAGCGTTCCAGAGAATTCGGCTTCGCCCTATATCGCTCGAGCGGGTCATACATATACATCTCGACACTGATGATGACAATGGGAACGAGACCCGTCATAACGATAGCTGGAAGCTGGCCCTGATTCGCACTGGCCCGGATCCAGATACCCACGCCCACGAGTACGATGAAGACAAGTAAGCTCAGCAAGAGGATAAGAAGATTTGCCCGATTTACGCCCAGCCTGCGCACCTGATCATGAGCCTTATAGGTGGGCGTCCCTTCAATTTCCGTAAGAATTCGCTTCTCAGATTGGCCGACTGCAAATAGCTTTACCTGTCGCGCAACAATTAACCCAGCGAGGAACACTACCAGGCCAAGCAGTCCGCCAACCCACCATTGAGCCGAGAAATTCGTAACATCGTCTACTACGGCGTAGGCCATGGCGAAGACATAGAAGTCAAGCCCCGCGAGCAGAATGAAAAGGACGATCGTGAGAGGGAGGGGGAGATGGGCGTGGGGATACGCCTCTTGAGCACCAAGATTCCTCCATGCTTCCGCGAAGGCCAGTCCAGGCTGACGTACGAAGTTGCGTTCAACGCGTCGAGCTTTACATCGCTGATAGCGCAAGCGAGCGTTGTTGTATTCGCCTGCCGCTTGACGGATCGCCGACTCGGCACCACTCTTCAAGTAGGCCAGCGCCGTCCGCTCTTCCGTGTCAACAAGTCGTAACCGATCGATCCCGGACGCACCATCGGTATCGATATCGCCGATGTCGAAAAGTCTAGCGGAAATAGGACGACTTCTTCTGAACATCTCAAACTTTCCTTCGGTTAGTCAATCGGGCGACTGAAAGTGCCGCCCAAGAATGTAAATAACGTAACGACGAACACTAGGAAAGTTGCGACAACGCCTGTCGCCACTGCCTCATTTCCAGCAAAAACGAACATGATGGCAATCTGGGCGAGCAGGCCAATCGTCGCACCGACGAACGAGAGGCGCATGCGAAAAGTAATCGTCTCCTGTGGGACAAGGCTTGCCCATTCTCTCCTCAGTCCATCTTGGTCGCTTGTCAGGATCTTGCGTAGTTGAAAAGCTTTTCGCCGACGCACATCCTTTAGGCGGTACGTATTTCCAGCGGCGAATGCGCTGGCCGCGAGAATCAAAGCGGCCAATATCTGCAGCAAGCGAAGATTACCCTCTCTGACTGAGAAGAAACACCATGCAATCAACAACAGGTAGGCGACGCCGCAGATCCCCATCACGACAGCGGTCTTTGCTAAAACCCGCTGAAAGTGTTGATCTTCGGAATTGGAAGCCATCACTTCGCCCCAAGAACCTGAGCTGAAATCTCCTTGCTGAGCGACGTGGCGAACCGTTGCTGTTCATTCGACTGTGAGCCCGAGCCTACGCCAACTATCTTTGAGCCCGCGTTAGTAACAGGCTGTATCAGTGCCTGCCCTATGCAGCGAGCAACCATCGCTTCAGCATTCTCCTGAGTTGGTGCAACGCCTGAGATATCAAGACAGTCCTGGTGATCTTCCGAGGTGCCAAGTAGGTTCGACCAAAGGACGTAGATATTTGCCTCACCCTCCGAAGACTCGGTCTCTATAGTGTGAGCTGTAGCCAAGAGTCGAGACGCACTACCCGTCTCCGATAACTCTGCATCTGATAACTGGGCGACGATCTCCGCCATGAGAGCGGCTTCTTTCTTCTCCTCCTCCTGCTTCTGTCTTGTTGTGTTATTGAACTCTACTAGAACACGCTGCTTCCCTGATAGCTCGGGATTGGTAGGAATAATTAGCTCTCGTCCACTTCCGGGATCGATAGTAACTCGAAGATAGGAGTTGTCTTGCACGGCGCACTTGATATATGGAGCCAGAGATGTATGGATAGCTTCAATAGTTCTTGGCGAGGTGCTACTCAAGTCTATGAGAAGGTTGTAGTGTATCTTCGATGTATCAGACATTGCACCTATTGTTGGTTCGCTTGATTGGTTGATCAAGCCACCGCAGCTGAAGGAAGTTTCGCTTTGCTGCTGAGGATTAGTGCAGCCGTTAGTGGCGACGAGAAGAGTTAGCAAGAGTCCAAGGAGAGCAGTCTGGCGAAAATTCACGGCACATCTCTTTCTCGAGAATCACTGAAGGGTAATGGTTACCACGCGACGAGAGGGGTCGGATCTGCCTTCGATAGCCGCCCGGCCGTTGACCGTGCCGTTTGCACCATGTCCTGTTGCCGTGATGCGAGAAATTGGGATGTTCGCGTTCGCGACGAGCCAGTCCCTTACTACATTTGCTCTATCCTCTGAGAGCCTTTGATTGAACTCACCCATACCGCCTACCCCGTCGGTGTAACCATCGATGCGAATAGTCTTCGACGTTTGGGTGGTCATGCGCGGGGAGAGTTGCCACAGTTGGTTTATGCCTTCAGGCGACACCTCTGCGCTTCCTGACGAGAAGGCCAAATCGCTGCTGATTACTGCGACATCATTCTTCCAAGTGCCGAGATCGCTCAGCACGTCTTGACCGGGCGAGCCGGCGGGACGCGTTTGCGGTGACGAGGCGGCCTGAGTCGCGTCGTCGGCAGCGCAGCCATCCACACTCATCACCATGGCGAGAATGAGTGCACCAGTCACAAAGCGCGCGATATTTTGAAACACGTCCCCCCGTCTCTTGGTCTATGGACCAAAGCGCCGAAGCTGCACGTTATCAGCTTCCTGCTATCCCCTAACCCCCCGGCGGCGTGCCGAAGAGCGATACCTTAGACGACCTGTGAGGCATACGCAAGTCGTCAGTCCTACCGGGCTTACTCGGTGCTTGGCACCCCCAGATTCGTGGTCTGTCTGCAGTCATGCGACCCGTGGCCACCGCATCGACTGTCACAGCCGCGATCGTGCGGTACCGAGTGAAATCGAACACATGGGCTTGAGCAGCTGGACGAGTTGAACCCTCAGCACACTCATTCATTGGCGAATTCCGCCCTTCCACCATTGGCGAATTCCGCCCTTCCACGGACAGGCCAAGCACCGGACCCGGCTTGCCCGCCGTCGGGATCTCGACCTGCACACGGTCTCGAGACAGCCGGTGACCGCCGTCCTCGGCAGTCGAAGGGCTGACTTGTTCCAGGTCGACCTTCCCCTGGCGCTTGGTGGACTCTCCATCCGTGCCGTGCCAGCACCGCACCGGTGGAGCGGTGGCCAGCAGGCCAACGTCAGTCAGCTCGTCGATGATCACGGACGGCTGCATCTCGGTGCAGTGCTCCACCGTACCGATTAGCCAGTGTCTGCAGTCCACGGTCGCGCCATCGCCGGGCGGTGCGTTGGTCGCAGACGTCATCGTCCGTGGAAGCTGCTGGGCCGCTTTCTGGAGCCGATCGAGCACAGTCTCGGCCTCGGCCAGCAGGGACAGGACGGCTGCGGCGCTTTGGCGGTCGCCCTTGTTGCAGCGCTGGAGCTCCCGCCGGAACGCGAAGTAGCCGTCGAGCGGGTCGCCACCACCGCTGACCCGTACCAGCACCGGGGACTGGGCGAACTTGTCGATGGTTAGCTGACCAGGGGCGCCGCGCGGGGCCGTCAGGGCATTCAGCATGTCCGTAGTCAGCTCGCCGACGTCTTCAATGTCGCAGATGTCCAGGATGCCCCCCATGTTGAGATGGTAGCGCTCCTGGGAGCTGTCTGGGTGCACTTTGTGTCACGACATGATGCAACTCCTGGGGCGAAACTGCTGTCATGTTCCACCCGGTGACGTAACCCCCTCACTTCGAAGGAGTTCCCTCCCCGTCACGCCCAACGCCTACACCCCCACCGCCACTTCACCCAGTGGCTCACTCCTCCGGTCCACTCTTTCCACCTTCGGCCAGAGCCCGGAGGTTGGCCTAGTTCGACCTAGTAGCGTGTCGTTCCTAATAGTTTGGGTATTGTGGGGGTTGGCTGGTCCTGATTGATACGTTGATCGGGAGGAGTGCTGATGCCCAGGCCGAAGGATCATGTGGTCTCGTTGACTGCG
>JBKECN010000036.1:0-1661 GCA_047974565.1 Actinomycetales bacterium | reverse complement strand
CCGTCGGCAAACTCAAGGTCGGTCAGCCAGTCGTCGTGGACGAAGACATGCTCGACCTTCTTGGGCTTCTGTTCGCCGGTCTCAGGATCGGTCGCGAGGACCTTGTCGCCGACCTTGATCTGATCGATGGGCTTCTTGGTCCCGGTCGGTCGCGGCGCGTGCTTCGTCGCGGCATACGACCCTTTCGCGGCGTAGGTGTGGACGGTTGCAGCGGCGGTAGTAGTACTGGCACTGGCCGGAGCGAAGGGCAGCACCGCGACGATCGCGACTATCAATCCAACGACCCTTCCGACCATCAGGCGTCCTCAGGGCATTCGGTGAGTTGCGCGACGAAGGCTTCGAATGAGGGTGCAACTTCACGCGGCACCCGATCTTCGTCGACGTATACGACCGACGGCTCACCGCTCGGGCCACAAGTCCGGTAATCGAGCATGACCGTGTCATGCCCACCTGATGGTGTGTCACAAATGACGACGCCGACGTCGGGGTAGTCCCACTCCCGAATGAGATCGGCGCTGCCCTGACCGCCCGCGGAGTCGACGCCGAGATCGCCGCCGACACCGAGCACGGCAGAGATCTCAAAATGATCGGGAGCCCACGAAGTCTCAAACTCAGTCATGAAACATCGTCGAAGGGGCGAGCCTCCGTTCCGCTCACTCAACAACTCGCGATATGCGGCGGGCAGCTGCACGCCGAGTGAGGTCTCCGCGCGCTGGATCAAGTCTGGCGTTGCTAGCGGACCTGTGTAGTAGTCATCATCCTCGAAGAACTCTCTTGCCACTCTGCTCACCTCATCGAGAAGCCACCGGTGTGCCCGGTCGTTCGGTGGATATCGGCACGAATGAGCTGCATCAACCCCGTGTCTTGGTGGTGGTGCCAGGTGTATCCAGTCGGCGTCCGCGCCAAGCCGGCGGCCTCATTGGCGAGCCTGAAGTCCTTCGAACGGCTCCCGGTGAGTTGGATTCGAACGTCCGAAACCTCAGGGTGACGCCATGCCGAGAAATTGGGGAAGCCGGCGTCGTCGAATGGGACACCCGACGTCGGATGCGTAGACCCAGCCAGGTGGGAGTTCCTGATGCAGTTGTGGACCAGCACGGACTCGGCGCCCACGAAGTACGTGTGCAGGCCCTCGACGGTGAGGTTGTAGACCGTCAGGTCCTGCTCGCTGATCCCCAAGCGCGTCACGGTCAGCCGGTCACCGTCAGCGCCAACAACTATGTCGCCGGGCTGGAGGGCGATCGCACCGACCCACTCCCGTCGGGACTCGACCCAGAAGCGGTGCTGGTCGGTGGATTCGATCGCAGAGCCGTCGGCGAGCCGGACCGCGACCATGGTGTGCAGCCCGCCATGACGGATCAGGTCGACAACCTTGCGTGGCCCGGCCTCGCCGGTCTCGGGATCGGTGGCCATCACCCAGTCACCGAGCTTGACCTCCGTGATCGGCTTCCTTGACCCGTCAGCCATCAGAACGGGCGTTGTGGCGGTGAAGCTGTTGGTACGGCAGGCGTCTGCGAGGTCGTCGCTGTATTTTGCGGCTGTTGTGGTGGTGGTGATGGTTTTGGTGGTGCGGAGGGCGGGGGCGGCGGCGCGGAGGCCGACGGCGCCGAGTTTGATCGCTCCGGCGGTGATGGGTCCTCCGACGGGGGCGAGGATGAGGGAGG
>JBKECN010000014.1:0-68683 GCA_047974565.1 Actinomycetales bacterium | reverse complement strand
GGGCGTGTCTCGTAATCCCCGCCCTGCTGCGCAGGACCCTGACGGGCGTCCGGCGGCGTTGTCCTCGACTCGACGTGGCTCTGCCACGCCCTCGCTCGTCCGCCTTGCCGCACACTCCGCCAAAGCCTGCTCGCGACCGGCTTGCATTACGAGACACACCCTAGACCCGGGCGGGAACCTCGGCCGACCGCAGGGATCGGCGCTCCGCGGCTCGGATGTCGATGAGGCGGGCGTGATCTGCCGTCGAGGGCCCGTTGGTTCGCGGTCGCGAGCCGTCCCGTGGGCGGACGCCGCGCGGAGCCGGGCGCGGGTCGCCGAATCGGCGTGGAACCTGGCCCGCATAGATGTAGTCCCGCAGTCTCCGCGGAAGCAGGTCGAGTTGCCGGGTCACCGCATGCCGCACGACGACCGCATCCGCCTCGTCCAACTCGGGCATCAGGTCGCGCAACTCGGCACCCAGAGCCTGCGACTGGGCGGCGTCCGCGCCGATGGCCGCTGCACGAGCGCACAGGGTGGCCACCGCTGCGGCGCGCCCGTCGACCAGGGTGGCGGCCTCTCGGGCGCCTCGAGCTGCCGACCGCAGATCCGCCACTCCGATCCGGCCGGCGGCGAACTCGGCGATGGCGTCGACCGCATCGGCCGGACGGTCGTCGGCCGGAGCCACCTCCCAGAACACGTGCACCACCGGGCTCACGCACGCGTGTGCCCAGCGGGCCAGGCTGCGGCGGTCCGTCAAGGCCAGGTTCGGAGTTCGACTCACCCGGACAGTCTGCCGGGTAGCGCATCGGGGCTCTACCCCCCGCCGACGTCATCCTGTCCGGGTAGTCCCTTTTGGCTCAGCGAGTGCGAGTCATCCCTGGGTAGGAGGCGGACGGCTCGGTTCGCTCGGTTCACTTCATCAAACTCGGCTGGTGGCACGGGGAGAGACCCCGCACCTCAGGTCCGCTCAGCGCAGAGGTTGGCTCAGGTCAGGTCACAGCGAAGATCAACCCAGTGAACACTTTTGCGTCTGTGGGACGCGTTTCCGTACACCGGACCACCGCCAGCCATCTGCGCGGCGACTGGGACCGACCGAGTGGACACTTTTGCGTCGGTGGGACGCGTTTCCGTGCACCGGAGCCCGTCGGCAATCACTTGCGCAACTGAGGGCGCACGCGCAACTGTGGTCACGTCTGGCGCGGCTGTGGCGATGACATTTCGTGGCCGCCGGCGCACGTTCGTGACCAGGGTGACGTTTGGCCGTCAGCGACTCAGCCGCCCCCGCGGCCAAGTAGGCACTTCGTGGCCCAGGCGAGGCCCGAGACCAACCCAGTGAACACTTTTGCGTCGGTGGGACGCGTTTCCGTACACCGGACCACCGCCAGCCATCTGCGCGGCGACCGGGACCGACCGAGTGGACACTTTTGCGTCGGTGGGACGCGTTTCCGTACACCGGAGCCCGTCGGCAATCACTTGCGCAACTGAGGGCGCACGCGCAACTGTGGTGACGTCTGGTGGGGCGGTGGCGCTGACATTTCGTGGCCACGGGCGCACGTTCGTGACCAGGGTGACGTTTGGCCGCCAACGACTCAGCCGCCCCGCGACCAACTCGGCACTTCGTGGCCGAGGCGAGGCCCGGGACCAACCGAGTGAACACTTCTGCGTCTGTGGCACGCGTTTCCGTACACCGGAGCCCGCCGGCCAACCTCACCTCAGGTCAGGTCAGATCAGCTCGGCGTCGAGCCGGGCCAGCTGGCCTGTGGCCAAGGACGCGTACGCCGATCCGCGGGGTGCCAGCACGGCCAATGCCTGCCACGCCTCATAGTCGTCGCTGCCCCAGGCTCCGGCCGTCCACGTCGCCAGCCGCTGCGGGTCGGCGGAATCGAGAACGGCCTGGCGAACCGCGAAATGCAGCCGGTCCCGGACCCGCTCGACGCCAGGCGCGCCGGAGCGGGGCAAGAGCGGGCCAGGGTAATCGGCGAGGGTCCCGTCCCGGGCGGCGCGTTGCCAGTCCGCGTCCACCTCGGCCCTCAGCCGGTAGGGCCGCGAGGTCAGCACCGGCTCTCCGAGCAGTGCCTTGAGCCGGTTCAGCTCGGCGCGCAGCGTGGAGGTGGCGACCTCGTCCGTGTACAACTCGGCGGCCAGCTGATCTCCGGTCAGGCCGGCCTCGTTCTCGCACAGCAGCACCAGGATCTCACTGTGCCGCGGACTCAGTTCGACCGCCGGTCCCCGCGGGATACCCGGTCGCTGAACCCGCAGCAGGGCTCGGTCCCGGCCGAGCGCTTCCAGGTGCAGCAGGGTGCGGGCGGGTGCCGTCGGCTCGGACCCCAGCATGGTTCCGGCCAGGCGCGCCGTGGCGAGCACGGCCGCCATCGTCTGTGCGGTGGCGATACGCGGTCTGCCGGTGACGTCCACCACGCCCGCCACCCGTCCGGTCACCGGGTCGAGAATCGGGGCGGCCACACAGCCGAAGCTCTTGACGTCCTGGCGGTAGTGCTCCTCCCCGCGAATCTGGGCGGGAGCGCCGATCGCCAACGCCATTCCGGGGGCGTTGGTCCCCGCCAGGCGCTCGTCCCACACACTGCCCTCGACGAAGCCGATCCGCTCCGCCCGCCGACGGGCGCTGGATGGCCCGTGCTGCCACACCATCCGTCCGGCCGGGTCGAAGACCGCCACCACGGCGTCGCAGTCGTCGGCGGCGGGGCCGAGCACCTCGCAGATCGCCGGTAGGGCCGGGGCGACGCCGAGTCCAGCCCGAACCTGTTCCAGGCTGTCGGGGTCCAGCAACGGAGGTGCGCCGCCGTCCGAGGACACCCCGGCGGCGCGGCTGCGCAGCCACGACTGCTCGATCTGAGGTCGAACGGTGCGCGGCACCCGCCCATTACAACATTCGCCGATGTGATCTGACAGACACGTTGCAACGTTGACGCAACGTTGCCGTGCTTAGAGTGGGGCGATCAGGGGCCCGTTGGGCCCACCGCTCCATCACAGTCGCTGGAGGCCAGTATGCCCGTCTTCGCACAGCCCGGATCGTCCGACTCCTCGATCGAGGTCAAGTCCCGGTACGGCCACTTCATCGGTGGCGAATGGGTTGAGCCGGCCAAGGGCCAGTACTTCGAGAACATCTCGCCGGTGATCGGCAAGGCGTTCACCGAGATCGCCCGCGGCACCGCCGAGGACATCGACGCCGCACTCGATGCCGCGCATGCGGCAGCCGACGCCTGGGGCAAGACCGCCCCGGCCGAGCGCGCCAACGTCCTGAACAAGATCGCCGACCGGATGGAGGCGAACCTGCAGGACATCGCCGTCATCGAGACCTGGGACAATGGCAAGCCGGTCCGCGAGACCATGGCCGCCGACATCCCCTTGGCGATCGACCACTTCCGCTACTTCGCCGGGGTGCTGCGCGCCCAGGAGGGTGGCATCTCCGAGATCGACGAGGACACCGTCGCCTACCACTTCCACGAGCCGCTGGGTGTCGTCGGGCAGATCATCCCGTGGAACTTCCCGATCCTGATGGCCGTGTGGAAACTGGCACCCGCCCTGGCCGCCGGCAACGCCGTGGTGATGAAGCCCGCCGAGCAGACCCCGTGGTCGATCCTCAAGCTCATGGAGATCGTCGGCGACCTGCTCCCGGCCGGCGTGATCAACATCGTCAACGGCTTCGGCGTCGAGTGTGGCAAGCCGCTGGCGTCCAGCCCGCGGATCGCCAAGATCGCTTTCACCGGCGAGACCACGACCGGGCGCCTGATCATGCAGTACGCCACCCAGAACATCATTCCGGTCACTCTCGAACTGGGCGGCAAGAGCCCCAACATCTTCTTCGAGAACGTGGCCAGCGAGCGGGACGCTTACTACGACAAGGCCCTTGAGGGCTTCACGATGTTCGCCCTCAACCAGGGCGAGGTCTGCACCTGCCCGTCCCGGGCGCTGGTCCAGCAGTCGATCTACTCGGACTTCATGTCCGATGCGATCGCCCGGGTGGAGAAGATCACCCAGGGCAACCCGCTCGACACCGACACGATGATCGGCGCGCAGGCCTCCAACGACCAGTTGGAGAAGATCCTGTCGTACATCGACATCGGCAAGCAGGAGGGCGCCAAGGTGCTCACCGGCGGTGAGCGCAACGTCCTGGACGGCGACTTGGCCGACGGCTACTACATCACCCCGACCGTCTTCGAGGGCGACAACTCGATGCGGATCTTCCAGGAGGAGATCTTCGGGCCGGTCGTGTCGGTGACCTCCTTCCCAGACGAGGCAGACGCGCTGAAGATCGCCAACGACACCCTGTACGGCTTGGGCGCCGGGGTGTGGAGCCGCGACGGTGCACAGGCCTACCGCACCGGTCGCACCATCAAGGCCGGCCGGGTGTGGACGAACTGCTACCACCAGGACCCCGCCCACGCGGCCTTCGGTGGGTACAAGCAGTCCGGCATCGGACGTGAGAACCACAAGATGATGCTCGACCACTACCAGCAGACCAAGAACCTGCTGGTCTCGTACTCGCCGAACGCGCTGGGCTTCTTCTGATCGAGCCGTCGATTCCGGGAGCCTGGACATGACCAGCGACACCGCTCAGTCCGAGCGTTTCTCCCGGGTCGCCGTGAGCGACGAGGCGGCAGATCTGCTCCGCCGCCTCGTCGCCACCCACGGCCCGGTGATGTTCCACCAGTCCGGCGGCTGCTGCGACGGGAGTACGCCGATGTGCTATCCGGCGGGGGAGTTCCTCACCGGTGACGCGGACGTGCAACTCGGGGATCTGCAGGTCGAGGGCATCCCCGACGTTCCGGTGTGGATGTCCCGATTGCAGTTCGAGTACTGGCAACACACTCATCTGACCATCGACGTGGTCAAGGGACGTGGTGCCGGCTTCTCGCTGGAGGCGCCCGAAGGCGTGCGCTTCCTCGTTCGCTCGCGCTTGCTCAGCACCGAAGAACTCGTCGCCCTCGGCGAACTCTGAGGCCGGCCGGGCGGTTCTCCGCTCGGCCACCGCACCCTGACCACAGCGTGTTTCGTCGGGGCCGTCCGTCTTTCGGGCGCGCCCCGGCGAGCACGCGAGCCGTCCACAGCGGGTTTCGACCCGACCTGTGACTTTCCCCGCGGGTCTCGACGGGACTCGCCTGACGCGGGAGAGTTCTCGCATAACTCTCACAGTGGAGAGTTTGTGAGACGCACCCGACAAAGGATTTTCGCTATGGCTAGTTCCTGGTTCGAAACTGTCGCCGAGGCTCAGCGCCGGGCCAAGCGCCGCCTGCCGGCATCGGTCTACTCCGCATTGCTGGCAGGCTCCGAGCGCGGCATCTCCTACGCCGACAACATGGCCGCCTTCCACGAACTCGGCTTCGCCCCGCACGTCGCGGGTCTGCATGCCGAGCGTTCGATGGGCACCAGCGTGATGGGACAGGACGTCTCGATGCCGGTCCTCATCTCACCCACCGGCGTACAGGCCGTGCACCCCGACGGTGAGGTGGCTGTCGCTCGGGCCGCGGCCGCGCGCGGGGTGGCAATGGGCTTGTCGTCCTTCGCCAGCAAGCCGATCGAGGAGGTGGTCGCGGCGAACCCGCAGACCTTCTTCCAGATGTACTGGATGGGCGGCAAAGAGGTGATGAAGGCCCGCATGGAGCGGGCCCGACGGGCCGGCGCCGCCGGGTTGATCCTCACCCTCGACTGGTCGTTCTCCTACGGTCGGGACTGGGGCAGCCCGAAGATCCCGGAGAAACTCGATCTCAAGGCGATGGTGCAGTTCGCGCCCGAGGCGATCCTGCGTCCGAGCTGGCTGGCCAGTTTCGCGCGCAGTGGCAAACTTCCCGACCTGACCGCCCCGAACCTCACCGAGCAGGGCCCGCCGCCCACCTTCTTCGGCGCCTACGGGGAGTGGATGCAAGCCACTCCGCCCAGCTGGGAGGACGTGGCGTGGGCCGTCCAGGAATGGGGCGGACCGTTCATGCTCAAGGGCATCAGCCGGGTGGACGACGCGATCAGCGCCGCCGAGGCGGGGGTCACCGCCATCTCGGTCTCCAACCACGGCGGGAACAACCTGGACGGCACCCCCGGCGCGGTCCGGATGCTCGTGCCGATCGTCGACGCCGTCGGCGACCGGGTGGAGGTGCTGCTCGACGGAGGTGTCCGGCGAGGCAGCGACGTGGTCAAGGCGGTGGCGCTGGGTGCCAAAGCCGTGATGATCGGACGCGCATATCTGTGGGGCCTGGCCGCGGGAGGCCAGGCGGGCGTGGAGAACGTCCTGGACGTGCTGCGCGGCGGCATCGACTCCGCCCTGCTCGGCCTGGGTCACCGCAGCACCGGCGATCTGTCCCGCGACGACGTGATCATCCCCGACGGCTTCATCCGCACCCTCGGGGCGAGCGACACACCGGCCACCCAGGGACGCCCGCTACCGGTTCCCACGCACGAGTCCATCCGGGTCTGACGCCGTTGGCACCTGAGGCCACGCGCCTCAGGTGTGAGCACAGACCTTCCCCGACTGCCCGCCGAAGGGCCGGCTGTCATGGGTGTCGTCCCGGCCCGGGGTCGCCGTCAGCGGCGTCCCTCGGGCCCGGCTCCCGAAGCAGGCCCGGCCGGCGTCGCTGAGACCGGCCCCCACCCCAGATCCGGTCCCCGACCGGGTGATTCACCGACAGGAGTTGAGCGTCATGGCCCGCTACATCATCGAAAGAGACCTCCCCGGCGCGGGATCCCTGAGCGAGAAGGAGTTGCATGACATCAGCGCCAAATCCAATGAGGTGCTGGCCGGCATGGAGAACATCGACTGGGTCGAGTCCTACGTCAGCGACGACAAGTTCTACTGCGTGTACGACGCCGACGACCCCGAGAAGATCCGCGAGCACGCCGCTGCCGGTGGCTTCCCCTGCAACCGGATCAGCGAGGTCAAAGGCGTGATCTCTCCCGCGACCGGACGCTGAACGACCCTCGGTTGCCATGACTTCCCGCCGCGCTCGACCCACTCCGGGCTCCAGGAGTCTGCACCTGGTGTCCGGGTGCGGGTCGAGCGCTCCGGCCACCGTCCCCGGCGGGGCCGGGGCGTCATCGGCCGGCGACGAGGCAGTCGCCTCCGCGCACCGGGCGCCGGTGAAGTTCCACGCACCTGAGATTCTCTTCGGGGTGGGGGCGCTGGCCGAGGCCGGCTATGCGGCGCGGCGGCTGGGAGCGGTGCGTCCGCTCGTGGTCACGGACGAGGGTCTGCTGACCACGCCGTGGGTCGATGAGCTACTCACACATTTGCGCCAGGCCGGGCTGCATCCCAGCGTGTGGGCGGGGCTGACCCCGAACCCCAAGGACCACGAGGTCAGGGCCGGGACCCGGCATTACCGCGAGCATGGGGCTGACGTGCTGATCGCCCTGGGTGGAGGATCGTGCATCGACGCGGCCAAGGCGATCGCCATCATGGCTGCCGATGGTGGTGACATCCTCGGCTGCGACGGCATCGACCAGGTCGGTGGGCCGATTCCGCCGATGCTGATGATCCCCTCGACCGCCGGTACCGGGGCCGACGTCTCCCAGTTCTGCATCGTCACCGACACCGCACGGGCGGTGAAGATGTCCATCATGGGGCGCGCGTTGGTACCCGACATCTCCCTGACCGACCCGCGGCTGCTCACCACCATGTCGCCTGAGCTCAATGCCGCGACCGGCTTTGACGCATTGACCCACGCGATCGAGGCCTATGTCTCGCTCGCGCACAATCCCTTGGCAGACGTACACGCACTCAATGCCTTTCGACTGATCGCCGAGAATCTGCGGCCGAGCCTGACCTCGTCCACAGGCCTGGACGGCCACGCCGCGATGGCGCAGGCGAGTCTGGAGGCCGGATTGGCCTTCTCCAATGCGATCCTCGGTGCCGTGCACGCCATGGCGCACCAGGTCGGTGGCCTCACCGACGCGCCACACGGGATGGTCAATGCGGTGCTGCTGCCGCACGTGGTGCGCTACAACGCCGGTGTCGACGAGGCTGGGCAGGACAACACGGCCTGCACCGCGCGCTACGCGGACCTCGCCGCGGCGGCCGGACTGGTCGGCAGATCCCCCCAAGCGGCTGCCGACCGCCTGGCCGACTGGGCCGGGACCCTGGCCGCCGACCTCGACCTGCCCACCCGACTGGCCTGCTTCGGGGTGCGGCCCGGGGACGTCGACGACCTCGCCGACACCACTCTGACCGACGCCTGCCTGGCCACGAACCCCCGTCCGGCCGGCCATCGGGAGATCGCCGGCCTGCTACGAGAGGCGTTGTGAGGTAGTGAATCTCGCTCACGTGCCACCAGATCTGGCCAGCCTCACCGGAGTCCGCTCGGGCAAGCCGAGCTACTACCGCCACTTCGTGCGCTCAGACCAGCGGATGCGGGACGCGGTGCTCGCGATGGACTCGATCTCCAGGGCACTGGTGAGCCCGGTACAGGGTCCGCGCGCGCTGCTGGAGGGAGTGGTCCGCGCCGCCGGGCGTCACCTGCGCGCGGAGTGGGTGCTACTGGCCCTGGCCGACCACGAGCTGCCAGGGGCCCGGCCCCGGCTCTTGGCACTCGACCCGCAGGGCACCCTGGTCACCGAGGCCGACGCCCTCCCGCACGATGTTGCCGCCGAGCTGCGAGCCATCCGGGCCGGAAGCCAGGTGCCCAGCATCGAACGGGGCTGGGCCCGGGTAAGTATGAGACTGGCAGACGCGGTGGTCGGCAGCCTCACCGCTCGACACGGCCTGGACCCGGACCTTGACCCCGATGACCTGGCTGTGCTTCGGATCCTGGCCAACCAGGCCGCCGTGTCGCTGCACGCGGGTGAGCGCTATCAGGAGAGTCAGCGGCTCTACGGGCAGGCCCAGCGGCTGCACGCGGAGGTGGAGGCGCGCCGAGCTGACCTGGATCAGCGCACGGCGCAGTTGCGCCAGACCCGCGACGATCTCGTCCTGGCCAGACAGCGCGAGTTGCTCGACGCCGAACGCCACCGGATCGCCCGCGAGCTGCACGACAGCGTCACTCAGACCGTGCTGTCCGCCGGCCTGTGCGTGCAGGTGGCCCGGCACGAGATTGCGGACGGTTCCTCCGCCGCCGCGCTCGCCCCGTTGGACACCGCCCGCGAGCTCACCGACTCGGCCGTCGAACAGTTGCGGCGGGCCATCTACTCCCTGCAGCAGCCCGCCCAGCACCACCTGGCCAGCCTGCCGACCTTGCTACGCGCCGTGGCCGGGCAACACGAGAGTCGGTTCAGCGTCACCGTCCGGGTCAGCGGCACTGTCGTGCCGGTGCCGCACGACGGAGATCATGAACTGGTGCGCTGCGTCGGGGAGGCGTTGTACAACGTGGCCAGCCATGCCCAGGCCAGCCGGGTCTGCATTCGGGTGACCTATCAGCCCCAGCGGGTGTTGGTCAGCGTCGCCGATAACGGTCGGGGCCGCCCGGAGGAGTTGACCCGGCTGCTCCGGCTCGAACGAGAGGCTCCCTCGGACGGTCGGCATCGTGGTCTGGCTCTGATGGAGGAGCGGATCGCCGCATTGGGTGGAACGCTGACCTTGCGTGGCTCTCGGATCGGGGGAGTGCGAGTGGAGCTTCGGGTCCCCTTGGACTCGGCGAACCACCGCCCCGGTCTGCGTGCGATGAGTACCCCGGCCGGCCAGGACGACGGGGTGACAGCGGGAGCGCACGGCCATCGCCCGGCCGGGGATGGCATCGCCAGGGCCGCTCGCATCACTCGAACCTCACCTGCGACCACAACGAGATGAGATACCGATGCTGACCAGCACACTCGAACGCACTCGTCCCGGTCCGCGGGCATCCGGCATCGCGCGGCTGCTCCTGGTCGACGATCACGCCATCGTGCGGCAGGGGTTGCGGTCGCTGCTGGACCGTGAGCCGGGGATCCACGTGGTGGCCGAGGCGGGCTCGGTGGAGGAGGCCCTGGACGCTGTGCACCGACATCGCCCCGACGTAGTGCTGCTGGACCTCAAGCTCTCCGCCGGCAGCGACAGCGATGGACTGTTGCTATGCGCGCAGCTCACCCGGGAGTTCCCGCAGATCGCGGTGCTTGTGCTCACCACGTTCATCGGGGACGAGTACGTTCTGCAAGCGGTCCGGGCGGGTGCCCGGGGGTATGTCGTCAAGGCTGTGGACACCTCGGCCCTGGTTCGTGCAATCGACGATGTCGCTTGCGGTGGAAGTGCTTTCGATGCTTCCTCAGCAGCCGCCATGGTCCGCGGAATCTCGGCCCCGCACGCCGAAGCGGCTCGCGCACTGACCGCCCGCGAGCACGAGGTCCTGCAGTTGCTGGCCCAGGGCAAGTCGAACCGTGACATCGGCTCGGCCCTGTTCGTCAGCGAGGCCACCGCCAAGTTCCATGTGGGCAACATCCTGCGCAAACTCGGCGCATCGGGTCGGGCGGAGGCGGTATACGCGGCGTCCAAACTCGGTGTGATCTGACGGCTCACGTCGATCGGATGTCCAGCGAAGCCGTTCCGGATTGACCTGCGCTCCAGGGGTTGATCGCCGAGGCCCACGATGAGCGGCCCCAGCCACCAAATCCGTCACCAAATCCACAGTGCCCCGTCCGTGCCCCGGCTCGCCGGCCCCGGCGCGCTCACAGGTCGAGAACGAGCCACCCGCCGTGGTGCTCGTGCACCTGTGCGTCCCGCCCCCTGCCGGCACCCAGCGCGGTCAGGTCGTCGAGGGTGAAGGTGCGTATGTGCCCCCAGGCGTCGTCCGGCTCATCCTCCAACGGCACGGCCACCACCACCCGGGTGCGAGCCAGCCTGATCGCCTCGTCCAGGACCCGTCGTCCGGTGGGCTCGTCGAGGTGTTCGAGCAGGTGGATGACCAGCACCGTGTCGGCGATGCCGTCGTCGGCGCTGGGGTAGTGCGCAGCGTTCGCGCAGGTGGTTCGCAGCGACAGGCCGAGGCGCCCGGCGACTGTCGAGAGCAGGGCGATGGTGCCCGGGTTGATGTCCGAGGCCGTCGTCAATACCCCGGCCGCGGCCAGTTGCAGCGACAAAAAGCCGAGTGAGCATCCCAGTTCCAGGGCCGTCGAGGTGTCCACCAACGCGAGCGCGTGTTGATACACGGGCGCGAAGTCAGCAATGTTGCCGGTCGGCTCCAGGCCTGCGCGGCGTGCCAGGTTGGTTCGATCGATCTCGCGCAAGGTGTTGCGGTAGAAGCACTCCCAGCCGGTGATCGGGTCATCACGGCTGGTCAGAACCACTGCGGTGACGATCCGCTCCAGGAGGGAGGCCCCGCGTAGCCAGCCCGGCCCGAAGAGTTCCTGGTGCACCAGGCCGGCCAGGTTGGCGTCCACCAACGCGGCCGGCACCCGATGCCGGACCACGAGTCGGCTGCCTGCCTCAGCGACGTCGAAGTGCGGGGTGTGAACGAGCTCTCGACAACCCCTGGCGTCGGTCTCCTGATCCGCGCAGCGGTCGGCGTCGAGCCCGACGACCTCGAGCACCCGGTCGCGGTACCGACCGTTTCGGACGGGGGTGAAAGGATCGATGGGGGGCGGCACCTGTGCGTCGGTTCCGGTCATGGAGACATCGCCATCGACCGGGAGATCCTGTCCAGTCCGCCGAGATTGCGCACCACCTGCACCCGATCGCAATATTCGGCGTAGGCGGGGAGATCGCACCCGCCCAGGCCCCAGGAGTAGCGCGGCTCAGGGGTCAGCCAGATGGTCGAGCGGGCCCGCCTGCTGATCTCGGCGAAGATGTCCAGGCGCGGGTTGCGACCGTTGCCGCGGCCGTCCCCCAGGACGATGACCGTGCTGCGCCGGGTGATCGCCGAGCCGAAGTGCTCCAGGAACTGCTCCAGGGCGCAGCCGTAGTCGGAGTCGGCGTCGACATCGAGCACGCCCCCGGCGGGCAGTCCGCTCATCACCAGGGAGAGCGCATCCTCGATCCGATGCTCAGCGAACAGGTCGGTGATCTCCACCAGGTCCCGGACGAAGGCGAAAGTCCGCACCTTCGTCGCGATCGACTGGAGGCTGTGCACCAGGTGCAGGGTGAACTGCGCGGTCATCCGGACCGAGAGTGAGACATCGCAGAGCACCAGCAGGTGTGGTCGGTCCTCCACCTTGCTCACGGTGACCGGACGGAACGGGATGCCGTCGTAGCGCATGTTGGAGCGCATCGTGCGTGGCCCGTCCACCACTCCGCGGCTGGCCACCGTGCGTCGGGGCCGTGGCGCCCCATGCAGCGAACGCAACAACCGTCGTAGCCCCTCTTCGAGCGCGGCCCGGTCCGCCTCGTCCACCGCCTGGGCGTTGGAGGCCTCGATCTCGCTGAGCTCCACCTCCATCAGGCTCTCCAGGTGGCGGCGCAACTGCTCGGGCAGATTGGCCAGGAAGGGCGCCAGCGCCGCCCGTAGGGCGGCCAGGGACTCCGGCTCGGTGCCCTCGGCCTCGTCGGGCAACTCGTCCGCGAGCCAGCTCAGCAGAGCCATCTCCTGAGCCACGCTCAACTCGGTGTCCAGTTGGAGTCCCGGCCGGTCGGACAATTGCCCGGGCCTGCCGGGGTTGTGCAGGCGTGAGGTGGAGATCTGCACCCGAGCGGCCTCTCCGGGTGAACTCGCCGGATCCTTGGACAGCACGATCTCGTCAGTCATCGACGCAATGTCGAGACGATTGGCCTCCTGGTGCAGGTTGTACTGCTGGGCCATGTCCTCCGGACGGAAGAACTGGTGCAGATCAACGGGTTTCCCGTGGGAATGGCCCTGCTGCGGTTGGTCGCCCGGCTCGTCGGAGAGGGTGAACTCGGTCAGCTCGCCGGTGTCGGAGAGGTCGTCGTGGGCGTGGGAATGTTCCTCGCCCTCCTCACCGGGCAGTGCCCTGCGTAACCGGAAGAACCGCTCGAAGACCGTCTCGAAGGTCTCCAGGTCGCGCCGGTCCTTGATCAGGCTGACCATGAGCGCTGAACGCAGGGTCTCCCGGTCGTCGAGCACCCCGGGTTGGGCGGCCGCCTCCATCGCCACCACAGCCTCGGCCACACTCACCCGCACTCCATGCAGGCGCAGCAGGCGCACGAAGCGATGCAGGGCCGACTCCATCAGACGGGGCGCTTCCTCGCCGGGCGCTTGGCGGCGAACGACCTTTCGCCTTGCCCGGCGCCCACCCGCCGAGAACCCGCCAGGGACCCCGGCGCGCCGTAGTACTCGGTGTCGAAGCGTCCCGGCTGGTCCTTGGCGGCCCGCACGGCACGCCCATCGACGTCCCCGTCCTCGGGGTGCCCGCCAGCCGGGCTCGGCTGCCGGGACGCGGCGGGCTGGGACGAGTCCTGTCGAGCGGGCGGATGGCTGTGGTCGTGCCCGTGGTCGTGATGGTGCCCGTGCCCATGTCCGTGGGAGTGCAGGTGATCGGGCACCTCGGCGTTGGGATCGACCAGTCGCGGCAGGGCCGCTCCGGCCCGCTGCATGTCGCGTTCGTACTTGATCACCACGTTGAGAGTCTCGGCCAGCACCTGTGCGGTGAGTTCGGTGACGCCCAGCACCGACAGGGTCCGGGCCCAGTCGATGGTCTCGGAGATGCTCGGCGCCTTGCGCAACTCCAACTCCCGCAGTCCCCGGACGACCTCGACCAGACGGGCCGCCAAGGCGTCGGCCAGACCCACGTCCTTGCTGCGCAGGATGGCGAGTTCCCGCTCAGCGGAGGGGTACTCCAGGAACAGGTGCAGGCAGCGGCGTTTGAGTGCTGCAGACAGGTCGCGGGTGTTGTTCGAGGTGAGAATGACGTATGGAATGTGCTTGGCGTGCACCGTGCCGATTTCTGGTATCGAGATCTGGAATTGCGAGAGCATCTCCAGCAGAACGGCTTCGAGTGCCTCATCGGCACGGTCGACCTCGTCGATGAGCAGTACGGTGGGCTCGTCGGAGTCCAGTGCCTCCAGCAGCGGCCTGGGGGCGAGGAACCTGTCGGAGAAGAAGACACTGTCCTGGGCGGCGATCCGCTCGACCGCCTCGCCGAGACTGGCTGCGTCGGCGACGAGTTGGCCGATCTTCTCCCGCAGGATCTGCGTGTACAGCAACTGCTTGCCGTAGTCCCATTCGTACAGCGCCTTCGTCTCGTCCTGGCCTTCGTAGCACTGCAACCGGATCAGGCGACGGCCGGTCACCTCGGCCAGGCTCTCGGCGAGTTGGGTCTTGCCCACCCCGGCCGGGCCCTCCAGGAGCACCGGCTTGCCCAGCCGGGTCTGCAGGAAGACCGTCGTGGCCAATCGGTCGTCGGTCAGGTAGCCGTGGTCGGCGAACCGCTGCCGGGCCTGCTCGACGTCGGCGAACTCGCCGGCCCCGAGGGTCCCGCCGGATCGTCCACCGGGGTGATCATCGGCTCTGATGCTCACGCTCGCTCCGTTCTGGTGGGTGGCTGGATGGTACGCCGGGCGGGGGTGGAGTCCGCGATCCACCCCCACCCGGGCAGGCCCGGCGGACGGCCTGCGACCTGCCGTGCGGTGCCCGGTGGGTCGGGCGGCCAGAAGCCCCGCTTGGCGGCCGCCGGTGCGGGATCAGGGCAGCAGTTCGTCCAGGGAACCGTTCATGCAGTGGTCCACCACGGGGCGGACCGTCTCGAAGGTGCACTCCTTGATATTGCCCGGGGTGCAGGCGTCGCCGAGCACGTGGTTGGTGATCCGGTCCACGTCCGCCGCGTCGCCCTTGATCTCCTTGGCGTTCTCGTAGAACTTCGTCGGGCCCTGACCGAGCCGGTTCTTGGAGTAGCTGTTCTGGGTGACGTCGACGAAGCGCTCGGTGATGCCCACATCGCGCAGCAGCCGGATGGCGGCCTCCAGCGCGGCGTCCGCGGCCTGGACGTCCGTCATGCCATGGGTGTCCACTCCCATGGCGCCGGCGATGTCCGCGAAACGTTTGTACGCCACCGGCATGTTGAAGGCCCAGACCCGGGGGAGAGCGATCGCATTGTTGAGGCCGTGGTGGGTGTCATAGAACGCCGAGATCGCGTGTGAGATGGAGTGGATGATTCCCAGCCCACCGGAGTTGAAGGCCTGGGCGGCGATGTACTGGGCGTACATCATCCCCTCGCGGCCGGGCAGGTCCTGGCCGTTCCAGGTGGCCTGGCGCAGGTTGTCGTTGGTGAGTTTGATGGCGTACAGGGCGTTGCCCAGCGAGGTGGGGAAGTTCAGCCGTGAGACGTAGGGCTCGGAGGCGTGGGCGAGTACGTCGAAGCCGCACTGCGCGGTGTAGTCCACCGGGCAGTCGTAGTAGAGCACCGGATCGTCCACCGCCAGGGTGGCCACCGCCGCGTCGTCGAAGGCCACGTACTTGTGGGGCTTGTCCGGGTCCGTCGTGGTGTCGGTGATGACATACGCCCACGAGGTCTCCGAGCCGGTTCCGGCTGTGGTGGAGACCGCGATGTGTGGCGGGTTCTTCGGGTTCTCGGACTTGTTGAAGCCCTCGAACTCGTTGACATTGCGTCCGTCATGGGCAACCGAGATGCGCGCGCCCTTGCACGCGTCGTGCGCCGAGCCGCCTCCGATCGAGACGAACGAGTCGCACTCGTTCTCCTGGTACATCTTCACCGAGTCCATGACGTTGTAGTCCTTGGGATTGGACTCCACCTGGTCGTAGACCACGACGTCCAAGCCGTGGTACTTCATCGACTCGACGATCTTGTGCACGGTGTTGCTGCCCCGCAGCCCGGTGGTCATCACCAGAACCTTCTTGAAGCCCAGCTTGAGCGCCTCGGGCCCGATCATCTCGTGGGCCCCCGGGCCCATCATTCCCCGCGGGAAGGGGTGGAACTCCTTGATCGGGAACGGCTTGAGTAGTTCGTCGACCTGCATCGTGACCTCCGTTGGTAAGCGGACACCGGCGTGGGTTCGGGGCCCCCGGCGCTGGTGTGCGAACGCCGGGACGATCCGCACGCTAGGTCCGCCCGGTGCACGGGCGACAGGCCAGGATCAATAAACCGGCCGGTAGGGCTGGCCCGACCTGTCCGATCGGGTGGGGTGATTCCATCTGCCCGACCAGTGGGTCTGACGCGTAGGCTGCCCGTAGCGTGGGGCCGGGCGAAGCCTCGCCCACGCTGGATTGATGACCCTGTCCACCAACCCCGCTTCGGGGCGGGGAGGAAGTAGGTGCCCAATGCCCGAGCCCACCCAGCAGGAAGCGGTTCGCGAGGACGTCGTGGAGGACGTTCTCGTCGAAGACGTCTCGATCGACGGGATGTGCGGGGTCTACTGATCACGCCGTGCTGAGCGAACCGCAGTCGTGGCAGCTGAGCGACTCCGTGTCCTTGCGACCGGAGCCGTTCGGCGCCATGGCATATGACTTCAAGTCCCGCCGCCTGACCTTCCTGAAGACCCCGCTGCTGGTCAGCGTGGTCGAGAGCCTGCGCGAGAGTGAGACCGTCGGCGCGGCTCTCGACGCGTGCCAGGTGCAGGGCGATCGGCGGGCGACCTATCTGGCGGCCCTCGACCGACTGGCCGAGGGCGGAATGCTCGTCCCGAAGGAGTGAGAGCGCAGTGACCATCGCCCCCCAACGGCCCGAGGCCCCCGCTGCCCCGGCAGGTGAGCGGGTACCCAGTCTCGTCGAGCAGTTCGAGTACGGCCTGGACGCTCCCATCTGTCTCACCTGGGAACTCACCTACGCGTGCAACCTGTCGTGCGTGCACTGCCTGAGCTCGTCGGGCCGCCGCGATCCTGGCGAGTTGAGCACCAAGGAGTGCATGGCACTCATCGACGAGTTCCGCAGGATGAAAATCTTCTACGTCAATATCGGCGGCGGCGAGCCGACCGTGCGCCCGGACTTCTGGCAGTTGCTCGACTACGCCGTGACGAACAACGTCGGAGTGAAGTTCTCCACCAACGGATTCCGGATCACCCCCGACCGGGCCGAACAACTCGCGGCCACCGACTACGTGGATGTGCAGATCTCCCTGGACGGGGCCACTGCCGAGGTCAACGACCCGATCCGTGGTGCCGGAACCTACGACGCCGCCATCACCGCGATGCGACGGCTCAATGAGGCCGGCATGCGTGACTTCAAGATCTCCGTGGTTTGCACGCGGCACAACATCGACCAGTTGGACGATTTCAAGGCGATCGCCGACACCTACGGCGCCCAGCTCCGGCTCACCCGGCTGCGACCCTCTGGGCGCGGCGCCGACGTGTGGCCCGACCTGCACCCGCTGGCCCACCAGCAACGCCAGTTGTACGACTGGCTGCTGGCCAACGGTGAGAACGTACTCACCGGGGACTCGTTCTTCCACCTGTCCGGGTATGGCGAGCAGTTGCCCGGCCTCAACCTGTGCGGCGCGGGGCGGGTGGTGTGTCTCATCGACCCGGTCGGAGACGTGTACGCCTGCCCGTTCGCCATTCACGACCGGTTCAAGGCCGGCAATATTCGCGACGCCGGCTTCGACCGGGTGTGGAAGCAGTCCGAACTCTTCACCGAACTGCGCAGCCCGCAGACCGGCGGAGCCTGCACCGCCTGCTCGGCGTACGACGCGTGCCGGGGCGGGTGCATGGCTGCCAAGTTCTTCACCGGTCTGCCCCTGGACGGCCCCGACCCCGAATGTGTGCGGGGCAACGCGACGGCGGACCTGGCCTTGGTGGACCGAGCCGCGGTGCCCGGCCCTACCCAGGACCACTCCCACTCCGGCCCGGTGCGCCACGCTCCGGTACCCCTGACGCTGCAGCGCCGTCCACCGGCTCACGCCTGCGACGAGTCTCCGCTGGCCCGGCCCTCCAGCCTGCCGGGGTGAACCTGCCGAGCCCCACTCAGCCCGGCGAGCCTGGGCAATCGTCCAGGTGCGCAGGCCATCTCGCGGGTCGGGATGACCAGCGACCCGGGAATGAACCCGGCTCTCGGAGTCGACGTGGGCCGGACTCCGAGGGACGATCCCGTGACGAGGGTAGTAGCGCCCGGCGGGCGGGGTTGCCCGGTGAGCTGGCTCGCCGGCCGGGCGCGGACCTTGGTCAGGCCACCTGGCCCGAGTGCGATGCGCATGAGCCGCCAGTGGTGCTCGTACCGACCGGTTCGCTGGAACAGCACGGCCCGCATCTACCACTGGACGTGGACACCAGGGTGGCCACCGCGGTCGCTCACGCAGTGGCCGAATGCCTGGACGGGCCAGCGCTGGTGGCACCAGCGGTGAACTACGGGGCCAGCGGCGAACACGAGGCTTTCGCCGGCACCGTCTCGATCGGCAGCCAAGGCCTGCGGCTGCTGCTGGTGGAGTTGGGCCGGTCGGCCTGCCGCTGGGCCGGCGCGGTGGTCTTCGTCAACGGCCACGGAGGCAATGCGGCCGCGCTGGTATCCGCGGTCACCCTGCTGCGGGCCGAAGGCCGGCGGGTGGCCTGGGCCGCCTGCGCAACGGGCGGGGACGCCCACGCCGGCTTCACCGAGACCAGTCTCATGCTCGCCCTGGACCCTGCACTGGTGCGCACCGAGGCAGCCAGACCCGGCAACACCACCCCGATTCGCGAGTTGATGCCGGCGCTACGCGAAGGCGGCGTGGCCGGGGTGTCACCCAACGGGGTCCTCGGCGATCCGGGTGGAGCCAGCGCCGACCACGGACGGGTGCTGCTCGATCAACTCGTCGCTGACATCACCAGGCAGGTGGAGGTCTTCGACGTCGGCGCCGACGGGCGGCTGCGTGCCGGCAACTCGTCGCCGACATCACCTGCGGATGCGGCCTGATGGGTGGTCCGCAGGTTGGGCACCGGCTGTCGGGCGGGGGCGTGAGTCGTGGCCCGGGGTATGGCGCGCAGCCGGGTGTCGTCCTCGACGGCCCCGGGGTGACCGTACTGCCGACAGGTTTTCGGGTGAGGTTGAGCCCGCACGCCCGGCGGTGCGACGACGGAGCCACCCTGCTCGGCGGCAGTCGCCGGCGGGTGCTGCGGATCCGCCCCGCCGCCCAGGGCAGGATCACCGCCGAGGGCGAACTCGTGGTCCGGGACGAGGTCGACGCCCGGCTCGCCCGCAACCTGCTCGACCGTGGCTTCGCCGACCCCGTCTGGCACACGCCACCGGACGGGCCGGACGCCGACCGGGCCGTCGGCGATGTCACCGTCGTCATTCCCACGCTTGACCGTCCCGATGCGGTGCAGGCTCTCCTTGCCACCCTGCCGCCGGGTCTGGCCGTCATCGTGGTCGACGACGGCTCACGCGATCCCGATCGGGTGCGGGCCGTCGCCGAGCGGCATGGCGCTCTGGTGCTGCGCCACGACACCAACCTGGGTCCGGCTGCCGCCCGCAACACCGGGCTCCGGCGGGTGAGCACACCTCTGGTGGCGTTCGTCGACTCCGATATCACCCCCCAGCCGGGGTGGCTGGCCACCCTCGTCCGGCACTTCACCGACCCGGCGGTCGCGGTCGCCGCCCCGCGGGTGCTCGGCCCGTCGCCGGATCCGGCCGACGGCTGGGTCGAGCGGTACGAACAGGCCCGCTCCTCTCTCGATCTCGGCCCGCATCCCGCCCTGGTCGCGCCCGGCGGGGTGGTCTCCTACCTGCCCTCGGCGTGCCTGCTGGCCCGGGTCGAAGCCCTCGGCGCGGGCTTTGAGGAGAGCATGCGGGTGGGCGAGGACGTCGACCTCATCTGGCGGCTGGCCGAGGCGGGCTGGCGGGTGCGTTACGAGCCGACCGCGTCGGTGCGGCACGCGCACCGTGCCGAGTTCTGGCCGTGGTTGCAGCGCAAGGCTTTTTACGGCTCGTCCGCGGCCGAACTGGCCCGCCGGCACCGCAGTGCGGTGGCGCCGATGGTGCTGCGCGGCTGGAGCCTGGCCCTCGTGGCTGGTGCGCTGGCGCAGCGCCGATGGTCGCCCGGTGTGGTGCTGGCAGCCTACGGCGTGGGGACTTGGCGCACCGCCGCGCAGCTGCGGTCTCTGGATCACCCGGCGCGGGCGGCTGCCGTCCTGACCCTGGAGGCGGCCGTCTCCTCGCTGTGGCAGACCGGTGCGGGTCTCACCCGGCATTACTGGCCGGTGGCCGTGCCTGCCGCGTTGGTATCGCGACGGGCCCGGCGGGCGCTGGTGGTCGCCGCGGTGGCTGATGCACTCGCCGACTACCGACGGGTCCGGCCTCGGCTGGGTCCCGCGCGGTATGTGGTGGCCCGCCGCTTGGACGACCTCGCCTACGGGGCGGGGCTGTGGGCGGGAGCCTGGCGGGCCCGGTCGCTGCGGGCGCTGGTGCCGGATCTCGGGCCGCGCGGCGCCGGTCCACGCTGATCCTGGCGTCCAGCACCCCCGGCGTGGCTGATCCCTTGCGGGGGAACGATTCAGGGCCGACCGGGCCGGGCGAAGCGTTGCTCGAGCAGGATCTCGGCGGCGCGATGCCCGACCGCCATCGCCGGCGCCGCGGTGCCGCCAGCGACCGGGAAGGGCAGCACGGAGGCGTCGGCGACCCGCAGGCCGTGGACTCCTCGCACCCGCAAGGCCGCGTCCACCACATCTTCTTCGTCCGGACCCATCGCGCAGGACCCGACGGCGTGGAAGATCCCGTTGCCGCTGTCCTGCACGTACCGGGCGACCTGCGGCACGTCCCGTACACCGGGGCCGGGACTCACCTCGTGCGCCCCCAGGTCGGCCAAGGACCGGGTTGAGAGCAGTCGCCGATGCCAGTTCAGGATGCGGGCGGCCGCTTCGCGATCGCCGTCGGTGGCCAGGTACCGGTCGCGGATCCTCGGGGGATCGTCCGGATGTGGGCCGCTCAGGTGGACCGACGAGTCGGTGCCCGGACGGATCAGGTACCCCTGCAACATCAGCCCCGGGTGGCCGGCCACCGTCAGCCCCGTGTCGTCCGTGGCGAGAGTTGTTGCCAGCAGTTGGGTGTCGACGAGCCCCGGCGATGCCAGGGCCAGCATTGCGGATATCTCGTAGGCCCCGCCGGCCACCGCCCCGCTGCGGGTGAGCAGGTAGCGGGCCAGTTCCCGGGCGCGGGCGGACCTGGTGGCCAGCCGCGGACCCAGCCCCACCGCGTCGCGGACCCGAGCCTTGAGAGTGACGCTGCGCTGCTCCACCACACCCTCACCCACTCGCGGGGAGGGCACCACCGTTCGCACTCCTGCCGCGGCCAGGATCTCGGGCCGGCCGATCCCAGAGCGTTCCAGCAGCAGCGCTGACTCGATCGTCCCGCCAGCCAGCACCACCTCCTGGGCCCGCAGGTCCCGGATCCGGCCGCGGTGCAGCGCCCGGACCCCGGTGGCCCGGACCCCGTCCGCGGTGTTCTCCAGTAGCAGGTAACCGACCTTGGCGCCGGTCAGCACCTGCAATGTGGGGCTCGCGGACGGCAGCAGCGAGGTCGCGTCCACCCTCAGACCGTGATCAATAGTGCTGGGAGTGAAGCCGATTCGAGGTCCGGTAGTGGCATTGAGGTCTGCCACCGGGGGGACTTGGAGGTCGGCTGCGCCGGTCAGGATCGCTGCGGCGATCGGGTCGTGGGTGGTTCGGACCGTGGTCCGGAGCCCTCGACGGGCGCCGGGCGCGCCGGCCTCGAGGTCGGCGTAGACCGGGCCGAGGTGCGCCCAGCCCCAGCCGGGATTGCCCAGGGCGGCCAGTCGGTCGTAGTCGCCCGGATCGCCGCGCACCCACATCATCCCGTTGATCGTTGTGGACCCGCCCAGGGCTCGGCCGCGGATCCAGGTCTCACCGCTCTCGGTGGGGTAGTGGTAAGCAAGCCTCGGGTTGAGCATCGCGGTGAGGAAGGCCTTGGGGATGCGCTGCGCCGGGTGGTGCACCCGGTAGCCCGCCTCGACGAGCAACACCCGCACCGAACCCTCGCAGGCGAGTCTGGCGGCCACCGCGCAGCCGGCCGCACCGGCACCGACGACGAGGACGTCATGCTCCATGCCCCAGACCATGCCAGAGGTTCGCCAGGTGAGGGTGCGCGACCTTTCGACACCCCCGCGCAGGTGCGGCAGTTTCAGGTCCGTCTCTTCAGGCGGTCATGTTCGGAAGGTTTCGTTCGGACGGTCATGTTCGCGTTGGTCTTGTTCGCGTCGGTGCTATGCGCACGTGGCGGTGAGACACCGAGCGAGGGGTTGGGATCGAACGCGCCGCCGATGGGGCTCGGCGACAGCCGGACGCGAGGCCGCCGGCCGGATGGTGCGCCGCACCCGTTGCGCCCGAGGACGCCAGGGGTCAGGCTGGGATCATGTTGGTCGCCTTCTCCGTAGCCCCCAGCCTTGATCGTGACTCGTTGGCACCGGCCGTGGCCGCCGCTGTGAAGGTGGTGCGAGAGTCCGGTCTGCCGAATCGCACCGACTCCATGTTCACCACCATCGAAGGCGACTGGCAGGAGTGCATGGACGTAGTTCGCCGCGCGTGCGAAGCGGTCGCACCCAACGGGGAGCGGGTCTCGTTGGTACTTAAGGCCGACATCCGGCCCGGGCACACCGAGATGCTCACCGGGAAGGTGGAACGGCTCGAGGAGGAACTGGCCCGCGACTGACCAGTCTCGAGTGCGGGTCCTGCGGGTCTGCGTGGTGTCGTCGGGTTGGCCGGGTGCCGCCGCGGGTTGGCCATGGTCGCCGCCGCGGGTTGGCAGGGTGCCGTCAGGTTGGCAGGGTGCCGTCGGGTTGGCCAAGGTCACGCCGGCTGGCGTGGTGCGGCCGACCCTCTGCCAAACGTCACCCGGGTGACGATGTGCAGGCGTCGGCAGAGCCAAACGTCACCCGGGTGACGATGTGCTGGTCCCGGCAGACCCAAACGTCACCTGGGTGACGATGTGCTGGCGTCGGCAGACCCAAACGTCACCCGGGTGACGATGTGCGGCCTTGGGTGACGCTAGAGGTTGCCGGGGGACGACAGATGTCACCTGGGTGACGTTTGGCCGCGCTTGTCAGAGCCAAGCGTGTTCGTTGGGACGGACTGCCAACTGCATTCGTCTCACCTATCCCTGATGCGTTCGTGGCGCGGGGCGGTATGGCCTGGGTCTGGTCCAAACCGGTCACGGACGGGCGACGGCCACGGGCTGGTCCCTGGGCTGATCAGGCAGGGTGGGTGGGGCGCTGCCTGGAGTGTCCCTGTTGCTCGGTTTGAGCGCGGTGGCCTTTCGCGACAGCGGGCTTGCGTGGGGCAAATGGCCCTGGATGTCGGGTCCGGTGGGCGCGTGCAGGGCTGGCGCCGCGAGGGCGCGCCGACCAGATGGCTCCGGTGTACGCAAATGTGTCTGTGGGACGCAATTGTGTTCAGTGGGATGGCCTGGAGGTCTCGTCCGTCTCACTTGTCCCAGGTGTCTCGTGGGGCTGGGGCGGTGTGGCCTGGGTCTGGTGCAAACCGGTCACGGACGTGCGATGGCCACGGGCTGGCCCCGGGTTGACCGGCCGGGTGGGTGGGCCGCCGCGTGGCTTGTCGCGCGTGACCGGTACGAGCGCGGTGGCCTGTCGTGGCAACTGGGTTTGCGTGGGGTAAATGGCCATGGATGTCGGGTCTGGTGCGCGCGTGCAGGGCTGGCGCCGCGAGGGCGCGCCGACCAGTTGGTTCCGGTGTACGCAAATGTGTCTGTGGGACGCAATTGTGTTCAGTGGGATGGTCTGGTGGTCTCGTCCGTCTCACTTGTCCCAGGCGTCTCGTGGCGCCGGGGCAGTGTGGCCTGGGTCTGGTGCAAACCGGTCACGGACGTGCGATGGCCACGGGCTGGCCCCCGGGTTGACCAGCCGGGTGGGTGGGCCGCCGCGTGGCTTGTCGCGCGTGACCGGTACGAGCGCGGTGGCCTGTCGCGCCAACTGGGTTTGCGTGGGGCAATTGGCCATGGATGTCGGGTCCGGTGCGCGCGTGCAGGGCTGGCGCGCGACGGGGCGCCGCCCAGATGGCTCCGGTGTACGCAAATGTGTCTGTGGGACGCAATTGTGTTCATTGGGATGGCCTGGTGGTCTCGTCCGTCTCACCTGTCCCAGGTGTCTCGTGGCGCCGGGGCAGTGTGGCCTGGGTCTGGTGCAAACCGGTCACGGACGTGCGATGGCCACGGGCTGCCCCGCGTAACCCGGCGGGGGGCCTGGGTTTTGTCCGTATCGCCCGTGGACTTGCGGTGGCCGCGGGGCTGGTCCTGCCCGCCCGGGGGTTGGGGTGAGCGGGCCGTTGCTGGAGTGGTGCTCGTGACCGGTATGAGTGCGTGGCCGGTCGTGGCCGGGCTCGTGTGCGCAAGTCGCGGAGGTGGCGGGACTGATGACGTGTCCGCGGCCGACTCGGGAGAGCGGGCCGAGCCAGCAGTTCCGGGGAATGGGGTGGGTCCGGCTGGTTCCAAACGTCACCCGGGTGACGTTTGGCGGGCTCCGGTGACGGTCGAGGTTGCCGTGGGGTGCCGGGTGTTGCCCGGGTGACGTTTGGCTGGGGTTCGGCGGGTCACAACGTCACCGGGGTGACGTTTGGCGGGCTCGGGTGACGGTAGAGGTTGCCGTGGGGTGCCGGGTGTTGCCCGGGTGACGTTTGGCTGGGTTCGGCGGACCACAACGTCACCCGGGTGACGTTTGGCAGCCTCCGGTGACGGTAGAGGTTGCCGGGGGCTGACAGGTGTCACCCGGGTGACGGTTGGGCGGCGCTGACGGTCGCTGGGCAGCAACCGGCCCGCAGTCGTTGGCCGCCTACTTGACGTAGGCGCCGGCATCCACGGGCAGGGTGACCCCGGTGACGTACCGGCCCTCGTCGCTGGCCAGGTAGAGCAGAGCGTTGCTGATGTCGATCGACTCCACCCACGGCACCGGGAGCCGGTTGAGGGTCATGAAACCGGGAACCGCATTCTCCCGGCTCGGGTTCTCCGGGCTGAACATCGCCCAGGTGCCCGGGTTCTGGATCATGGTCGTGTCGACATTGGTCGGGTGGATGGTGTTCACCCGGATCCGGTACTCACCGAGCTCGTTGGCCAGGGTTCGCATCAGGCCGACGATGCCGTGCTTGGCCGCCACGTAGTGGCCAACTCCCATGATTCCCTTGAGCCCACCGATCGAGCTGGTGAAGGTGATGGAGCCACCGTCGCCCTGCTCGATGAGGGTCGGGATCGCGACCTTGGCGGTGTGGAAGACGCCGGTCAGGTTGACGTCGATCATGTCCTTCCACTCGTCGGCGGTGAGCTCCCACGTGCGTCCGAAGGTGGCGATGCCGGCGTTGGCCACGACCGTGTCCACCCGGCCGAGTTCGCTCAGGCCCTGGTCGAAGGCGGCCTGCAACTCCTCCAGGTCACGTACGTCGGCACGCACGGCCACGATCCGTCGGTCCAGCGCCTTGACCGCCTGCACCGTCTCTTCGAGGTCCGCCTCGGTGGCCAGCGAGTAGTTCCGGGTCACCGTGTCGATGTCCTGGCAGATGTCGACGGCGATGATGTCCGCGCCCTCCTGCGCCAGGCGCACCGCGTGACTGCGGCCCTGGCCCCGGGCGGCGCCGGTGATGAATGCGACCTTGCCCTGCATACGTCCTGACATGAGTTCTCTTCTCCCCGTGGCGACGTGAGCTCGACGGTCGCTGCCCTCGAGCTTGCTGGGCGTCCTTGCCGCAGCGGTAACCAGGCTAATCCTTATATCGATTAGGTCAAGGCCGGGGTGGTTTGTCCACCGCGTCCGGGATCGTCCGGGGACCCTGGCAGGTCATGGTCGGAACCGGGGTGGCCGACCCTTGTGTTCCACGCCACTCCGTGATTAGTATTCGAATCATTCGCATAGATAGGAGTCAACGATGATGTCCAGTCGATGGGGTCGCGCCGCCGCCCTCACCAGCGCCGTCGCCCTGCTCGCCGCCTGCGGCGGCGGGTCTGACGACTCGTCCGGCTCGGGAGGAGCAGCGGATGGCGATCTGCCCTCGGAGATCACCATCGAGGTGGTCAGCGACCAGACCGGCCCAGTTGCCTACGCCGGAGTCGGCGCGCTGAAAGGCGCCCAACTTGCTGCCCAGGAGATCAACGACCAGCAGTTCCTCGGCGAAGGGGTGACAGTCAACATCACCGTTGCCGACACCGCCGGAACCATCGAAACGGCGTCGAGCGAGATGACCAAGGCGATGGCCGACTCGTCGGTCACCGCGATCATCGGCCCGGCCCAAGGCCAGCAAGCGGCTGCGGTGGCGCCGCTGGTGGAGCGCAGCAAGGTCCCCACCGTCTTCACCCAGGCCGGCTCTCAGGGCGTCGTCATCGGCGACTACACCTTCCGTGCCACCGCGCCGATGTCGACGTACTACCACCTGGCCACCGAATACCTGCAGGAACAGAACCTCACGAACGTGGCGATGATCTACAACGCCACCTTCCTGACGTTCTCGGAGATGGCTGAAACGACCGTGCCCGCCGACGCGCAGAAGGCCGGCGTCAACATCGGTACCTCGGTGCCGGTGCAGCAGACCACCCAGGACTTCACCACCCCGGTGCGCACCCTGGTCAGTGGCCAGCCGGACGCGGTGATCATGCTGCTGACGGCTCCGCAGTCGGTGACGGCACTGACCGAACTGAAGAACAACGGGTACCAGGGCAAGATCCTGGCCACCTCCGTGCAGGGGGCGGGCAACATCTCCCAGGCGGGTGACGCGGCAGTCGGTCTGGTGTATCCCACCGACTACTCGATGGCGATGACCAACGACACCTCGGTCGCCTTCACCGAGGCGTACAAGTCCACCTACTCCGCCGACCCCAAGCCCTATGACGCAGAGGGCTACGACGCCGCCTGGTGGATCGCCCGGGCCATCAAGGAGCAGGGCTCGGCCGATCGCGAGCAGGTCATGGAGGGCCTCAAGGCCGTTGCCTCCCAAGGCTTCGACGGCGCGATGGGCCCGCTGACCTTCGACGGCAACGACATGCGGGTCGAGGGAGTCCTGGTGGAGTGGGACGGCACGAAGGAGACTCTCGTCACGAACAACTGACCGGTCGGCCGGCGGCACAGCAGTGCCGCCGGCCCTGCCGCAGACCCTCAGCGCGACGGCATCGTCCATCCACTGGAGTCGGAGCACCTCATGATCCAAACCCTCATCAACATCGCCACCCTGGGCTCGGTCTACCTGCTGTTCGCGCTGGGGATGGCACTGGTCTGGGGAACCATCGGGATCCTCAACTTCGCCCACGGGGCGACCTTCATGTTCTCGGCCTTCTGCGCCCACCTTGTGGTGGCGCAGGTGCCCCTCGGGCTGCCGGCCGTGGTGGCCATCGCCGTGCTGGTCGGCGCCGTGATGGCGGTACTCACCCAGTTCTTCGCCTTCGCGCCGATCATGGCCAGAGCCAAAGACCATCGCAGCGCGGAGATGCGCATCCTGATCGCCGGTATCGGAGTGGCCGCGATCCCGCTGGCGATCGCTCAGCGGCAAACCCGCAGCTTCCCCTTCGGCTTCCAGGGAACCACCTACCAGGACACCGTCTTCACCCTCGGTGGCCTGGCCCGGGTCACCAGCACCGACCTCATCGTGCTGGTCAGCGCGCTGGTGCTGGGGATCGCGGTGACGCTCTGGCTGCACCGCTCCCGCCAAGGCCTGGCTCTTCGCGCGATCGGCGCAGATGCCGAGACCGCGTCGCTGATGGGCGCTCACCGCACCGGCCTAGCCATGACCACGATGGCGGTGGCAGGCGGGATGGCCGGGCTGGCAGGAGCCCTGCTGACCTTCCGGCTCCAGGCGATCGCCCCCGAGAGCGGAGACGCCCTGCTGATCAAGGCCTTCGCGATCATCGTGCTCGGCGGATTGGGCAGCATGCTCGGCGCGGTCGTGGGCTCCTACATCCTGGCCGCGGCCGAGACGCTCATCCTGTTCTACAACCTCGGCTCCTGGGTGGATGCGGTGTCCTTCGGATTGATCTTCTGCTTCCTGCTCTTCCGGCCCCAGGGTCTGTTCGGTCGGGCGGAGGTGCGACGAACATGATGGATTGGTACAACGCCAATGTCGTTCTCGTGCAGGCGACGCTGACCACGCTGCTGTTGGCGCTGAGCATCCAGGTTCCGCTGCGGGCCGGGGTGTTCTCCTTCGCCGGAGTGGGCTGCTTCGGCATCGGTGGCTACTCCGCGGCCATCGCGATGACCCGCTTCGGCTGGTCCACCTATCCCTCGATTCTCCTGGGAGTGCTGCTGGCCGGTGCGGTCTCGGTGGTGCTCGGCCTGATCGTGCAGCGGCTCACCGGCCTCTACCTCGGCATGGCCACAATCGCCTTCTCGCTGATCATCTCCGTGCTTGCCGTCAACGGAGGCGAACTCACCGGGGGTGCATCCGGAGTGTTCGGCGCCCTGGGCGACATCGGCACTCCGCAACTTCTGGTCATCGTCCTGATCGTGGTCGGCCTGCTGGCCTGGTCGGAGGCCGGCGGGATGGGCCGACGGGTCGACGTGGTCCGCGAGGATCCCCAGTTAGCAGCGGCTCTCGGGGTCGACGTGGCCAGTTACCGGCTCGCCAGCATGGTGATCAGCGGACTCATCGGCGGCCTGGCAGGAGCGGTGACGATCCTGCTGCGCTCGACCATCACCCCCGGTGACGTCAACTTCCACCTGGTGGTGCTGGCCCTCACTGTGATCGTCGTGGGTGGCGCCAACTCCTGGCTGGGAGCGGCGATCGGCTCGCTGATCTTCGTCTGGCTCCCCACGCTCTTGGAGTTCGTCGGTGAATGGGAGTCGGCGGTCTTCGGGGTCGTCGTCGTGCTGTCGGCGATCTTCATGCCCGAAGGGGTGGTCGGGGTCCTACAGGGCCTCAAGCGGCGCCTGGACCGCCGTCGCCGCGCGGGTCAGGAGAAACCCAGCGACGAGAAGGAGAGGGTCAGCGCATGAGCACTCCCACGCGTGACCCGGCTGCCAAGCGCCCGGACGCTGGCGTAGCTGTGCTCGAACTCGACGACGTCGCAGTGCACTTCGGCGGGGTCAAAGCCGTCGACGGCGTCAGCCTGCGCCTGGACGAAGGCCGCATCTTCGGGATCCTGGGCCCCAACGGATCGGGCAAGACCACCCTGCTGGCGGCGATCAGTCGCCTGGTCAAACTGACCCGGGGACGCCTCTTCTTCGAAGGCGTCCAGTTCTCCCGCAAGCCGCCGCACACGGTGCCCGCCCGGGGCATCGCCCGCACCTTCCAGACCGTCCGGCTGCTCCAGGGGCGAACGGTCCGGGAGAACGTGCTTCTCGGCAGCGACGCCCTGCCCCGGTCCAGGCGGGCCGGAGGGCAGGATGTGCGCTCAGCCGTCGACGAGGCGATCGAACGCACCGGCCTGCGCGAGGTGGTGAACCTGCGTCCGGACGAGTTGTCGTACGGGTTCCAGCGACGCGTCGAGATCGCCCGGGCGTTGGCCGCCCGACCCAGGCTGTTGCTGCTCGACGAGCCGGTTGCCGGCATGAACAAACAGGAGCGCGCGGAGATCTCGGCCTTGATGGGCCAGTTGCGCGACGAGGGACTGACCCAGCTCATCATCGAGCACGACGTGCAGATGATGGTGGACACCTGCGATCACCTCTTCGCGATGAACTTCGGCTGTCTCATCGGCCAAGGCCGGCCCGAGGACGTGGTGCGGGATCCGGTCGTCCAGGAGGCCTATCTGGGAAAGCGAGCCACCGATGCTCACGATCAGTGACCTGCACGTCAGCTACGGCCCGGTGAAAGCCGTTCGCGGGGTGAGTATGTCGGCCTCGCCGGGCGAGATCTCACTCGTTCTGGGAGCCAATGGCGCCGGCAAGACGACCACCCTGCGGGCGGTGTGCGGGCTCTTGTCGGCCGACTCGGGAACGGTGACCCTGGACGGGACCTCGGTGCTCGGGTTACCGGCGCACAAGGTGGTCCGCAAGGGCCTGGCGATGGTTCCCGAGGGCCGCCGGATCTTCGCCCCGCTGACGGTGGAGGAGAACCTGCGGATGGGGGGCTACACCACCCCCCGGCGGATCGCCGGGGCGGTGAAGGAGGTCTACGAGCGTTTCCCCATCCTCGCCGAGCGTCGCGCCGTGGCTGCCGGGCTGCTGAGTGGTGGTGAACAGCAGATGCTCGCCTTCGGTCGGGCGCTGATGTCCGGGCCGGCGGTGATCGTCATGGACGAACCCTCGATGGGACTGGCCCCGGCCATGGTGGATCGCGTCTTCACCAGCGTGCGTGCCATCGCCGACACCGGTATCGCGGTACTCATGGTCGAGCAGAACGCCGACGCTGCGCTGAGGATCGCCGATCAGGTCACCGTCATGTCGCGCGGCGAGGTCGCGCACACCGGCAAGGCCGACGACATGTCGGCAAACGTGGCGCTCGTGCACTCGCTGCTGGGCGAGTCAGCCCTCGAGGGCCCCGCAACCCCCGACCCCCTGGAGAAATGATGGCCGAGCAGGTAGCCGAAGGAATCGAACGGGCCGCCCGTGCGCTGGTGCACCGCTACGCGCGTCTGGTGGACGCCAAGGATCTGGCTGGCCTCGGCGAGATCGTCACCGACGATGTCGAACTCGACCGCCGGGACGGATCCCGGACCGGGCGGGAGGCATTCGTGGCGCTGTATCGGGCCTTCGCCGAGTCGGACGTGCTCGACAGCCTGCACACGGTCACGAACATCGAGGTCGTCCCGGCCGGGCAGGACCGATGGACCGTGCACGCGGCCTTCGTCGCCTTCACCTGCCACCCCGACGGCGCCCGGATGAACTGGGGGCGGTACGCAGACGACGTCGTGCTCGACGACGCGGGGGAGTTGAGACTGGCCGCCAAGCGGATCCGGCTCGCTCGGACCGCGCTGATCCCCGAGTCGATGCTCGCCCCGGTGGAGCGGGACTCGTTCGGGTCGATGGACTGAAGCCGCCGAGTAAATGTGACCTAATCGTTGACAAATCTATACTCATCATTAGGATCGAATGTGAGCCGGAGCCTTCCAGATGACGGCGAAGTCAATGGGTTTCGAGCTCCGATAGCGAGGTAGTCATGGGCAAGCTCGAAGGCAAGGTCGCGCTGGTCACCGGAGCCGCGCGAGGTCAAGGACGCAGCCATGCGGTGGCGATGGCCGCCGAGGGGGCTGACATCATCGCGGTCGACGTCTGCGCGGACATTCCCGCGGCGGCCGCCTACTACTCGGGGCCGCGCGAGGAAGACCTGGCCGAGACGGTCTCTCTGGTGGAGGGCGAGGGCCGCAAGGCGGTCTCCGGGGTCGCCGACGTCCGGGATGCGGCGGCACTCACCTCGATCATCGACTCGGGGGTGTCGGCGCTGGGCGGGCTGGACATCGTGGTGGCCAACGCCGGGATCTTCGTCTTCGGCACCCCCACCCACGAGGTGACCGAGGCCGAGTGGGACGAGGTGATCGGGATCAACGTCAAGGGTGTCTGGCTCACCTGCAAGGCAGCCATTCCGCACCTGCTCGCGCAGGGCAAGGGCGGTTCCATCGTCATCACCAGTTCGGCGGCAGGGGTGAAGGGAACCCCGAACGTGGCCCCCTACACGGTGAGCAAACACGCTGTCGTAGGCCTGATGCGGACTCTCGCAGTCGAGTTGGGCCCACACTCCATCAGGGTCAACACCGTGCACCCCACCGGGGTCTCCACCCCGATGATCCTCAACGACGCCCTGTATCAGCTCTTCGTCCCGGACGTCGATCACCCCACCCGCGAGCAGGCCGAGCCGGGCCTGACCAGCGGCAACGCGATTCCGGTGCCCTGGGTCGACTCCGCCGACGTCTCGCACGCCGTGGTCTACCTGGCCAGTGACGACGCCCGCTACGTCACCGGCACCGAACTCCGGGTGGATGCCGGCTTCCTCGTCAAATAGAGGAGTGTCCGGGCAACAGATCCCATCCATCGAACAGAATTACCAACACCCGCCGTGGAGGGCGAATGCGTGCAGACGACGTCAACGAGATCACCCAGGCCACCTATCGATACGCCCGGGGGCTGGACCGCTTCGACCCTCAGGAATCGCTGACCGCCTTCAGCGACGACGCTGTCTGGGATGCCACCGCGGTGGGCCTGGCGCGGTTCGAGGGGAGTGAGCAGCTGCTTGACTTCTTCACCCGCGACGCCGAGGCGGTGGAGCGTCAGTTCCACATCCTCACCAACCACATCGTCGAGTTCGACGATGAGGACCATGCACACGGCACCAACTATGTCTTCTCCGAGGGCGAGATGAAGAACGGCGCCCAGTTCAAGGCGATCGCGCTCAACGAGGACCGCTACCGGCGCACCGCCGACGGCTGGCGGATCTGCGAACGGGTGATCAGCCCGTTGACCACCCCGCAGATGGAGGGCTTCGACGCCTGAGCCCGGCCTGGCCGCCACCGGCCCGGTTCGCCACCCATCCGGTCTCGATCCCATCCAGCGGCCCGTCTCGCCAACGGATGGGATCGAGGCCCGCGGCCCACCCAAGGCCGCTGTACCGTCGTAAGGCGGATAAGTGTCACCGTGGCTCGGGCCACCCAGAGGCGCCAGGGAAGTACCCATGGTGCAGTGCTGGACTGGCGTCATTGCAGTCCACTCGACAAAGAGATCCGGAGGGTCATTCCATGAGTGATCGTGCAGACATCGAGAACGTCTTCAACCGCTACTCCCTCGCCTACGACAAGCCAGACCTGGACGAGATGGAGGCATGTTTCACCCCCGATGCGGTGATGAGCATGCGGATCGCCGGTGGCGATCTGATCGGCCCGTTCGAGGGCCGGGACGCGATCATGACGCTGATGCGAGACTCCCTGGCCTCGCAGTCCGACCAGCGTCGTCACCTCACCACGAACCTCGTGCTGCGCAGCCAGACGGAGTCCTCGGCCAGCACCGAGTCCTACCTGACGCTGATCTCGGTGGCAGACGGCGCCCTCACCGTGCTGTCGACCGCCGTCTACGTCGACGAGCTGGTCAAGCGGGACGGGCAGTGGCTCTTCACCAAGCGCCACATCGAACTCGACCTGCCCTACTGAGCCATCGCCTCTCAGGTCAGAGCAGAAGGAGACTCCCGTGAACCAAGGTTTGATTCCGGCCAAGTGGGCAAGGCTCACCCCGAACCGCGAGGCTGTGTACGACGCGCCCAACGACCGGCGGGTCAACTGGGCGGACTTCGACGCCATGGTGCGCCGGCTGGCGAACGGTCTGCGTGCTCTGGGTCTGTCCCCGGGTGACCGGGTGGCGGTTCTGTCGAAGAACTGTGTGGAGTTCCAGGCCCTCTACTACGCGGCCGGTCGGGCCGGACTGGTCACCCAGCCGCTGAACTGGCGGCTGGCGGTTGCCGAGCTGGCGGAGATCATCCGCGATGCCGACCCGAAGGTCGTCATCGGCGCGCACGAATGGCGCGAGACCATCGACGAGCTGAAGCGCTCGGTGGATGTTGGGCACTGGTACGAGTTCGGCACCGGCGGCGATGGGACTCTGGAGGACCTGATCGCCGGCGCCGGGGACGACGAGCCTGCGACCAGCAGTGTCATCGGCGGAGACGATCCCTTCTTCATTCTGTACACGGGTGGAACCACCGGCGGGAGCAAGGGAGCCATCCACTCCCACGCCAGCGCGGCGGCCGGGATGCTGAACCAGACGGTGGCCGAACGAATCGTGGCCACCGACGTGTACATGCTTACTGGTCAGATGTACCATATTCCGATCGTGTTGGCGATGAACTATCAGAAGCACGGATGTCCGCTCGTGCTGGTGAACTTCGAGGCCAAGCAGGCCCTGGAGATCATCCAGGAGGAGAGGGTCTCGGCCTTCCTCGGCATCACCACGATGCTCAACTGGATGATGGCCGTGCCGGGCTTCGACAGCTTTGACATCTCCAGCCTGCGAAACATCCAGTACGGCGGCGGGCCGATGCCGTCCAGTATCGTCCGCCAGGCCCTGGACTCGTTCCCCTGCACTCTCATCCAGGGCTACGGACAGACCGAGGGCACCACCATGTGCTTCCTCTCCCAGGAGGACCACTTCGACGCGCTGGCGGGTAAGCACCCCGAGCGGCTGCGCTCGTGTGGCCGGGAGGGTTTCGTCACCAGTGTGCGGGTGGTCGATCCGCATGGAGTCGACGTGCCCTGCGACGGGGTGACCCCCGGCGAGATCATCGTGCGATCGCCCGCGAACATGGTGGGATACCTGAACAAGCCCGAGTTGACCGCTCAGACCCTGCGGGACGGGTGGATGTGGACCGGTGATGTGGCCACCTGGGACGAGGACCGGTACGTCTTCATCGTCGATCGGGCCAAGGACATGATCATCTCCGGCGGTGAGAACATCTTCAGCGTCCAGGTCGAGGAGGCGATCGCGAGCCACCCCGCGGTGCTGGAGTGCGCGGTGATCGGGGTCCCCGACCAGGAGTGGGGCGAGTCGGTCAAGGCCATCGTCGTCCTCAAGCCCGGTCAAGAGGCCAGCGAGGCGGACATCATCGAGGCGGCCCGCTCCAAACTTGCCGGCTATCAGAAGCCCAAGTCGGTGGACTTCGTCCCCGAACTCCCCAAGGCCCCGACCGGGAAGATCTTGAAACGAGTTCTGCGGGAGCCATACTGGTCGGATCAGGAGCGCAATGTCTGACACCACGTCGGTGCGTGAGCCCGCACCGCCGGCGACGGGCGGGGCGGACGGCGAGGAGGGTGGGGCGCGGCAGGTGCCCGATCTCGACTCGCTCACCGCCTTGGTCGGGCACCGCTTTCCCGGTGGGGAGTACGCGGTCGAGCCGTGGCGGGCCTGGCTGGTCGCCGATACCGCGCTGGACACCCCGGACGCCGCACGCGCGCACCCGCTGTTCGCCTGGCTGGCCGGGATCGGCGGCTGGGGCACGAGCTGGGACGACTTCTTCGCGCTTTTCGGGGCGGATGCTGACGACGGGCCGATGTTCGGCGAGCACGAGACGGTCCTGCACCGTCCGTTGCGCGTCGGCGATCGGTACCAGGTGAGCGGTGAGGTCGTCTCGGTCGATCGCAAGACAGGGCGCAGCACGGGTGTCTTCGACATCGTGGGATACCGGCTCAGCATGCACGACGGACGTGAACTGGTGGCCACGTGCTACAACTCGATCGTTTTCCCCAGGGGGCGTTGATGAGCACGCAACCACGGTCGGTCCCGGAGGTGGGCGACGCTCTGCCCGTGTGGCGGGTGGAGTCGGTCAGCGCGGAGAAGATGAAGACGATGGCCGCTCTGCTGGCGGACCCGAACCCGATCCACTTCGACACCGCTGCCGTGGCGCAACTCGGTATGGGTGACAAGCCGATCAATCAGGGTCCGCTGAACATGGCGTACGTGATGAACATGCTCAGCGACTGGGCGGGAGGTCATCAGGCGTTGCGGAGGTTCCGGGTGCGTTTCGTCGGCACCGTGGTCGCCGAGGACGCCTTGGTCAGCGGTGGGACGGTCACCGGGGTGAGCCCGGACGAGGGTGGACATCTGGTCGACGCCGATGTCTACCTGCGCCGCGAGGACGGGGCCGACGTGCTGAGAGGTACGGCCACCGTGCTGCTGGCGGAGTGACTATTGCCGTCGCGGCGACCGATGCTGCGGCGTGCCTGGTGCCGCATTCGGGAGGCGGCCGATCTGATGTGTGGAGACGGGAGGACCGATGAGTGACATCGCTGAGGGCAGAATGAGTTTCTCGCTCTCGTACGGCGACTGCGACATGGTGGGCATCGCCTACTTCGACATCTACTACCGGTGGATGGAGCGCACGTACACCGGTTGGCTGTACAGCCATGGTCTGCGCAGCGGTCAGATCCGCGAAGACCTCGGCGTGCTGATCGCAGGGGTGTCCTCCGGGTGTGATTACCATGCGCCGGCCACCGTCTTCGACGAGTTGACCTGTCAGGCCGGGCTGGCGCGGATGTCGACCTCCTCGTACCGGATCGAGTTCGGTTTCACCCGGGACGACCAGCCGATCACCACCGGTCAGATGACCTTCGCCTGCCGCACTCCGGAGTGGGCCAAGGCTCCGGTGCCGGACCGTCTCGCCGAACTGCTTGGCACGCTCCCGGTGCGGCAGGTGAGTGTCTGATGTGGGCCGCTCTCACCGACGCCACCCGGGTGCCGCCGTTGCCACCGGGTGATCTGGAAGCGTTGACCGCAGCCGTGACTCAATTGCGGCACCGGCAGGCCATCGCCGACTTGGCCCTGCTCTACACCCGCGCGGTGGACGACTGTGATCTCGACGCGGTGGTCGAGATGTTCACTCCCGATGGGGTTTTCGAGCGTCGTGGGGTGGCCGCGAAAGGCGCGGAGCAGGTCCGCGAGGCCTACCGGGTGGCGATGGCCACCTACCGGACCACGCTGCACACGCTGGACGCGCACGTGGTGGAACTGACCGGGCCGGACACTGCCGTCGGCTGGGCCGGCGGGCACGCCGAGTTGGTCACCGGCCGCACCACGGTCCTGGCCGCCTACCGGTACGACGACGAGTACGCCCTGGTGGACTCCCGGTGGAAGTTCGCCAGGCGCTCCATCACCTTCATGTACGCCGTGCCCGCCGACGAGGTGGCCAGTGCCCTGAGCGGGCCGCTGCGGATGCGTTGGCCGCGAACCGAAGCCGGCCCGGCCGACTATCCCGAGGGCCTGCCCACGTGGCCGATCGAACGGGAGTGACAGGGGTGTGGCGGTGAGTAGCACGCTCGGCACATGGCTGGACGAAGCGGTGGAGCAAGCCGGTCGGCGCGGTCGGGTCAGCACCCTGCTCGTCGACGACATGGACTACACCAGTGTTGAGTTGGCGCAGGACTCCCGCCAGCTCGCCGGGGGATTGGCAGGCCTGGGTCTGCGCCCCGGCGAGCGGGTGTGCGTGCTGATGCGGGCCAGCGTGCCGGCTCTGCAGGTCTGGTTCGCCCTGGCCCGGGCCGGGCTGGTCGAGGTGCCGATCAACGTCGACAGCGGCGAGGCGCTGCTGGGGTATTACCTCCAGCACAGCGGAGCGCGCACCGTCGTGTGTGACGCGGACCTGGTCGAGCGTGTGCTGCGGGTGCGGCCGAGCGGCCTGGACCATCTCATCGTGTCGAGCCCGGCCGGCGAAGCGGACGACCGGGGCGGCGAGGAAGGGAGTTCGCCGGACGCGGGGCAGGTGCAGGTGATCGACCTGGCCGCGTTGTTCACCGACGCCGGGTACGGGGTCGGGCCCAGGCCCGAGGACCCCTCGGTGATCCTGTACACGTCCGGCACGACCGGCCCGCCGAAGGGCGCGGTGCTCAGCCACCGGGCGAACGTCAACCTGGCCAGGCACACCGTGTCCCTGATGGGGTACACCGAGCAGGACCGGCTGTTCAGCGTGTTCCCGCTCTTTCACAGCAACGCCCGGTTCTGCAGCGTGATGGCGGCCATCGAGGCAGGCGCCGACCTGGTCCTGCACCGGCGGTTCTCGGCCTCGCGCTTCTGGCAGATCTGTCGCGAGCATCAGATCACCGCCTTCAACTACCAGGGCGCGATGCTCGGCATCCTCTACCAGTTGCCCCCTCGAGACGACGACCACCTCAATCCGGTTCGGGTGGGCTTCGGGGCCCCGTGCCCGGCGGAGATCTTCACCGCCTTCGAGAAACGCTTCGGGGTCACGCTCACCGAGATTTACGGCAGCACAGAGGTTTCCATCGTCACCGACATGCCGCCGGAGCGTCGGCGAATCGGCACCGCGGGGACCGAGTCCGCCAACTATCAGGTGGCGATCGTGGATCAGCACGACCAGCCCGTGCCGACCGGCACGGCGGGGGAGATCGTCGTGCGCTCCAAGCGGCCCGGGTGGATGTTCGACGGGTATCACGCGATGCCCGCCGAAACCGTGGCCAGCTGGCGAAACCTGTGGTTCCACACCGGGGACCGGGGCCGGCTCGACCCGGACGGCTTCCTGACCTTCCTCGACCGGATGAAGGACACCGTGCGCCGTCGCGGCGAGAACATCTCCACGTGGGAGGTGGAACGGGTGGCATTGACCTTCCCCGCCGTCGCAGAGGCAGCCGCGTACGGGGTGCCCTCGGAACTGTCCGAGGAGGAGGTGATGCTCGCGGTGGTGCCGGCCGACGACGCGACGGTCGATCCCGCCGTCCTCATCGAGCATTGCCGGCTCACGCTCACCCCCTTCGCCGTCCCACGCTTCGTGCGGGTGCTGGACGAGTTGCCGAAGACGCCGAGCCAGCGGGTTCGCAAGTATCTGCTGCGCGAGGAGGGGATCGTTCCTGGCTGTTTCGACCGCGGTTCGGGCGCGCCCGCGCCGCGTTCACCGGTCGGCTCTGAGTCAGGTTCGCCGGTCGTGCCCTCGGCTGAGTCTCGGGCGGAGCCCTCGTGACCGGGGCCGGCGGCGAGTCCTGGCAGGACAGGTTCGAGGTCACCTGGCCGCGTCCGGCGGTGGCTCTGGTGCGGCTGAACCGTCCCGACAAGCTCAACGCCATGGATCAGCGCTTCTTCGCCGGGTTGATCGCGCTCATGCAGCAGTTGGGCCAGGAGGGCGATGAGGGCCTGGACGAGACCCGGGCGATCGTCCTGACCGGCGCGGGACGTGCCTTCTCGGCCGGTGGTGACATCGACATGTTCGCCGGCCTCGCCGGGCGCACCAGCGCGGTCCGCCCACACCTGCGCGTGGTCTACGACGCCTTCCACAGCGTCGAGCGATGTCCCGTCCCGGTGATCGCGGCGGTGAACGGGGTGGCCTTCGGAGGCGGCACCGAACTCGCTTTGGCGTGCGACATCGTGCTGGCCGGGCAGGCGGCTCGGTTCGCCTTCAAGGAGGTCACCGTCGGCCTGTCGCCGGGCTTCGGGATCGTCCGCGGCCCAGACGTGATCGGGCCGGCCTGGACCCGCCTGCTGGCCCTGAGCGGACTGGAGATCGGCCCGGATCGGGCTCGCGAGATCGGTCTGGCCGCCCAGGTGCATCCGGATGGCGAACTCGTGGAGTCCGCTCTCGACCTCGCCGCGCAGATCGCCGCCCAGCCCAGCCTGGCGGTACGCGTGGGCAAGGCCTTCCTCAACCGCGGCACCCACATCGGCTTCGACGAATCCGTGGAAGCGATCGCGCTGCTCTTCGGCACCCCGGAGCATGCTGAGGCGGTTCAGCGGTTCCGCAGCCGCAAGTGAGGGCGCCGGGTCGGCGCGCTGGGGAAACGTCCGCTCGGTTCAGCGTTCCGGAGCCTGAGCGCAGGGCTCGCTCAGGCTTGGTGCCGGCGCTAGCCAAGGGCGCGACCAGCAGCTCCGTCGTGCTCACCGAATCGGAAGATTCTGAAAATCATATGCAGAGATTATTGACAGGAGGACGTCCACAAGGCAGGCTCTGAAGTACGAGAGCGAGTACGCGGACGGACTTGGCCGAAGGCGGTCGAGGGGGTCGTTGCCGGGCTCTCGTTCGCCACACTTTTCGCTGCGAGCAGTCAACGGAGACAGAAGATGCCGGTACCAGAATCTCTTCCCAGCTACGACAAGCTCTTCATCGGTGGGCACTGGGTGACGCCCTCCTCCGACGCCAAGATCGAGGTGATCTCTCCGGTCAACGAGAAGGTTCTGGCCACCGTCCCGGAAGCCAAGGAAGCCGACATGGACGCGGCGGTGGCCGCCGCCCGCAAGGCCTTCGACGAGGGGCCCTGGCCGCGGATGACACCGGCCGAACGGGCCGAGGCGCTGCGGCGCGTCCAGGACGAGGTGGCCAAGCGCTTCGACGCGATGGCCGAGGCCTTCACCGCCGAGATCGGCGCCCCCGCGGGTGTCAGCCAGGCCTTCCACCAGAACGCGATCAAGATGTGGGAGGACGCGGCCACCCTGCATGAGCGCTTCACCTTCGAGGAGGAACGCACCTGGGCCGACGGTCATGGCACGCTGGTGCGCGAGCCGGTGGGTGTGGTGGCCACGATCATCCCGTGGAACGGTCCGGTGGCGACGGGTTCGCTCAAGATCGGCCCCGCCCTGGCCGCAGGGTGCACCGTCGTCCTCAAGCCGGCTCCGGAGGGCCCGGTGAGCATGATGATGCTGGCCGAGGCACTTGAGGCGGCGAACCTGCCCGAGGGCGTGGTCAGCCTGCTGCCGGCGGGTCGCGAGGTGGGGGAGTACCTGGTCAGCCACCCGGACGTCGACAAGGTCGCGTTCACCGGCAGCACCGCCGCGGGCAAGCGGATCATGAGCATCTGTGGCGACCGGATCGCCCGGGTCACCCTGGAACTGGGCGGCAAGTCGGCCGGGATCATCCTCGACGACATTCCGCTGGACCAGGTCATCCCCAGTCTCGGATTCGCCGGCATCATCAGCTCCGGTCAGGTGTGCGCGGCTCTGACCCGCATCCTGGTGCCCCGCGAGCGCCAGCAGGAACTCGTCGAGGCGCTCACCGCCATGTACGAGAGCGTCGTGGTCGGCGACCCGACCGAGCCGGACACCGTGCTCGGTCCGCTGGCCGCCGAGCGCCAGCGCGACCGGGTGGAGAACTACATCCGGATCGGCCTCGACGAGGGGGCCCAGTTGGTCACCGGGGGCAAGCGGCCCGAAGGCCTGGACAAGGGCTGGTACGTCCAGCCGACCCTGTTCGCGGACGTCAAGCCCGACATGCGGATCGCCCAGGAGGAGATCTTCGGACCGGTGGTGTGCGTCATCCCGTTCGACTCCATCGACGAGGCCGTGGAGATCGCCAATGGCACCGAGTACGGCCTGTCGGGTGCGGTGTACGCCTCGGACGCCGAGCTTGCCGAGTCGGTGGCCCGTCGCATCCGGACCGGGCAGATCTCGGTGAACTCGTGGGGCATGTGCGTCGTGCAGCCGTTCGGCGGGTACAAGCAGTCCGGCCTCGGCCGCGAAGGCAACATCGAAGGGCTCGGCGCCTACCTGGAGACCAAGCTCATCCAGTACGCCTGAGCCAGGCCTGAGTCGGCCGACCTGCCGGGTGATCGGATCGGGTCGGCCGCGCTCACGGTCGTGACCGGCCCGGCGCGGCAGATGAGCGCCTGGCACGTGGCGCCCGCATGGTTCGAGTCGATGCAGTTCTTGCGACCTGTGGGCGCCGCCCCGCATCGGAACGACCTGGGATGCCTCTCGGGTCGGCGACCGGCGATCGTCGATCAGGGTGAGCGCCGGGCACGATCCCGGCCAGGCACGACGCCGGCCAGCGCAGGAAAGTCGTGGGACGACCTCGACGAGTCAGGCTACCCCGCCGGTCCGGCGAAAAACGTTGTGAGATAGGGAACCTCGATACAGATCTAGCAAGGAGATGAGATGGCGCTCGACGAGGCAACGGCTGCGCTCTTCGCCGCGATGGCTGAACAGGGCGGACCGCCCTTGCATGAGATGACCCCCGAAGAGGCTCGTGGGTTCGGTAAGGCACTGCGGGAGATGTACGGCGAAGGTCCCGAGGTCTCGCTCTCGCGCGAGTTCACTGCCGGCTCGGTGCCGTGTCGGCTGATCGTGCCGGCCGGAGAACTGGAGGGAGTGCTGGTCTACTACCACGGCGGTGGCTGGGTGATCGGCGCGATCGACGAATTCGACACCCTGGCACGCAAACTCGCCAACGCCGCGCACTTCGCAGTGGTCCTGGTCGACTACCGGCTGGCGCCCGAGCATCCCTATCCGGCCGCCGTGGACGACGCCTGGGAGGCGCTCACCTGGGTGGCCGACCACGTCGAGGAACTCGTCGGCAAGAAGTTGCCGCTGGCCATCGGTGGCGACAGCGCCGGCGGCAACCTCACCGCGGTGATGGCCCGGCGAGCAGCCGAGCAGGGCGCCCCGGAGCTGCTCACCCAACTGCTCGTCTACCCGGTCGCCGACTGCGACTTCACCACCGGTTCCTACCTGGACCCCGAGAACCAGGGCCTGCTGACCAAGGAGGCGATGGAGTACTTCTTCGGCTTCTATGTCTCCGACGGCGCATCCGCCGAGCACCCGGACATCTCCCCGTTGCGGGCCGAGAACGTGTCCGGGCAGGTCCCCGCGCTGGTGGCCACCGCCGAGCACGACCCGCTGCGCGACGAGGGTGAGGCGCTGGCTCGTAAGCTCGAGGCCGCCGGTGTCGAGGTGAACTTCCGTCGGTTCGCCGGGCAGAGCCACGGCTTCTTCACCATGGTGAACGTGCTGCCGGGAAGCGACGCCGGCATCGCCTTCGTCACCGACCATCTGCGCGACCAACTCGCTCGGAGCACATCGTGACCGCCACCGAGGCCGCCGCGTCGGGCACCGAGACCGCAGTCACCACGGTCGACGCGCTCATCGTCGGTGCCGGCTTCTCCGGACTGCAACTGCTGTGGACCTTGCGTGGCCTCGGCTTCACCGTCGCCGCCTGCGAACAGGCCCCCGAGGTGGGCGGCACCTGGTACTGGAATAGGTACCCGGGGGCCCGCTGCGACGTCGAAAGCGTCGACTACTCCTTCGGTTTCGACGACGACCTGCAGCAGGAATGGGTGTGGACCCAGCGCTATCCCGACCAGGCCGACATCCTCGCCTACCTGACCCACGTCAGCGAACGGTTCGACCTGCGGGAACTGATCCGCTTCTCCACCACAGTCACCGGAGCAGACTTCGACGAGACCGCCGGACGGTGGCGGGTGCGAACCGACGGCGACGAGCAGTTCGACGCGCAGTTCCTCATCATGGCGATCGGCTGCCTGTCCACGCCCAAGGACGTCGACCTGCCCGGCCTGGACAACTTCGCCGGCCCGATGTATCGCACCAGCGACTGGCCGCACGAGCCGGTGGACTTCTCCGGTCAGACCGTGCTGGCAGTGGGCACCGGATCCTCCGGGGCCCAGTTGATTCCAGCGATCGCCCCTCGGGTCGGTCAGTTGATCGCGGTCCAGCGAACCCCCAACTTCGTCATCCCGGCCGGAAACCGCCCGGTTCCGGTGGAGGAACTGGATCGGATCAAGGCCGCCTACCCGGCCCGTCGCAAGGCCAACCGACAGTCTCTGGCCGGGGTGGTGCGCGACGACAACCCCAAGAATGCCTTCGACGTCGATGACTCTGAGCGCCAGCACGAGTTCCAGACCCGTTGGGACATCGGTGGTGTCGGCTTCCTGGGGGCCTACCAGGACCTCATGGTGGACCAGCGGGCCAACGACGCGGTCTGCGACTTCGTCCGCAGCAAGATCGACGAGATCGTCGACGACCCGGACGTGGCCCGCCGGCTCAAGCCGGCAGGCTACCCGCTGGGCGCCAAGCGGCCGGTCATCGCCACCCGGTTCTACGAGACCTTCAACCGGGACAACGTACGACTGGTGGACGTACGGGAGACCCCGATCGAGACCTTCACCGCCCATGCCGTCCGGCTGACCACCGGCGAGGAGATCCCACTCGACGCGGTCGCCTTGGCCACCGGCTTCGATGCCTTCACCGGCTCCTTCGACCGGATCGACATCCGAGGCGTCGGCGGTCGCAGGCTGGCAGATGCCTGGGACCACGGCCCGAAGACCCACCTCGGGCTCGGCGTGGCCGGCTTCCCCAACATGATCCCGGTCGCCAATGCGGGTAGCCCCTCGGTGCTGTCCAACATGGTCACCGCCATCGATCAGCACGTCGGGTGGATAGCAGACCTGCTCGTGCACATGCGCTCTCATGCTCACCGGACCATTGAGGCTCAGCCACAGGCCCAGGACGAATGGGTGCAGGCCGTGGAGGACATCGCGAACATGACCCTGTGGCCCAACGGCGACTCCGGCTCCTGGTACCGCGGAGCCAATATCGCCGGGAAGACCCAGATCTTCATGCCCTATGCCGGAGGCATCACCGGGTACCAGGACAGCTTGGACGAGTGCGTGCGGTCGGGATACGCCGGCTTCACCTTCACCTGACCTGCCAGAGCGGGCGGGAGTGCTTTCGGCGCAGGCGCTCCCACCCCTGCTCCCACCCCTGACCACGGCGCCGGGGGGCCACCGCGGGCCCCACCGAGGAAGTTCGGACCACACCGAAGGAGGCAGACGTGTATCACGTCGTTGCCCTGTACCACCATCCGGCCGACGAGGCCGAGTTCGTCGCCCACTACGAAGGCACCCACGCCAAGCTGGCCCGGCAGATGCCTGGTCTGGCCTCGTACGTGTACGGACCCTGCTCGAGCCCGGACGGCAGCCCACCCTCGCACTTCTTCGTCGCGGTCCAGAGCTGGGACTCCAAAGAGGCCGCGCAGGCGTCTCTGGCCTCGCAAGAAGGCCAGGCCGCGACCGCGGACATGCCCAATGTCGCCGCCGCGGGAGTGGATGTGGCCTTCTTCGAAGCCCCAGGATCCGTCATCTGACCCGTCGAGAACCGCCAGAACACAACCCATCTGACCGGCGAGAAGGAAACACCCCGGCGCGGCAGGCGCGCCGACCTCACGAAGGAGTGATCCATGAAGATTCCCGGCGCACTGCTCTGGGAGCCCGGCACCAAGTCCGGCTGGTCGATCGAAGAGATCGAACTCGACCCGCCCAAGTTCCGCGAGGCCACCGTCAAGTTGACCGCCTCCGGCATCTGCCACAGCGACGATCACCTCGACACCGGCGACATCCCGCTCGGCTGGGCCCCGATCCTGGGCGGCCACGAGGGCGCAGGCGTGGTGACCGAGATCGGCGAGGGGGTCACCGACCTGGAAGTCGGCGACCACGTGGTGCTCTCGTTCCTGCCCTCCTGCGGCAAGTGCCGAATGTGCGTGGCCGGTCGGGCCAACATGTGCGAGCTCGGTGCCGGCGTCCTGGGCGGTACATCCCCCGACGGCACGCACCGCATTCACGCTCGCGGTCAGGGGGTCGGAGCCATGTCGTACCTGGGCACCTTCGCGCCCTACGTCACGGTACCGATCGACGCGATGGTGAAGATCGACAAGGACGTCCCGCTGGACAAGGCCGCGCTGATCGGCTGTGGAGTGCCCACCGGCTGGGGTTCGTCGGTGTATGCCGCCGACATGCAACTCGGTGACACCGTGGTGATCTTCGGCGTCGGCGGAGTCGGGATGAACGCCGTTCAGGGTGCCCGGCACCGGGGCGCGAAGAACATCATCGTGGTCGACCCGAACGCGGACAAACGCAATTGGGCGCCCAAGTTCGGGGCCACGCACGCGGTCGGTACGCCGGAGGAGGCCGCTGAGCTCGTCGCGCAGATGACCAACGGTCAGGGCGCCGACCGGGTGCTGATCACGGTGGGCGTGCTCACGGGGGACCTCATCGAGATCGCCAACAGCCTGACCCGTCGTGGCGGGGTGATGGTGGCGACCGCAGCCGCCCCGGTCCTGCAGCGCGAGGTCACCTTCGACCTGTTCAGTTTCGCCATGTCCGGCAAGCGGCTACAGGGTTCCCTGTACGGAACGACGAACTCGCGCAACGACATCCCGCTGATCATCGACATGTACCGGCGGGGTGAGTTCCTGCTCGACGAGTTGATCACCAACACCTACAAGCTCGAGGACATCAACACCGCCTTCGCAGATCTGCGTGAGGGCAAGAACATCCGCGGCGTCATCCTCTACGACGACTGAGGCCGCCCAGCGTCGACTCGGCCGGATGGCCGGGTCGGCGCCCCGGGGGGTTCGGCCGCCGGCGCCGCGACGATCAGCCGGCAAAGGCAGCAACGAAGCATCCACGTTGGAGGAGTCATGAGCACCACATCGCAGTCGTCCGGCGACGCGGTGATCGCCGTAGACCAGTCGGTCATCGACCGGGACAAGGCCGTGATCGCCAGATATCTCGACGCGGTCGGTGCCCTGGCGGTCGACGACATCGCGCCGCTGTTCAGCCCCCAGGGCCGGGTTGTGCTGCCCTACGCACCGGCGGGAATCCCACCGGTGATCGCCGGTCGGGAGGCGATCGATGACTACTACCAGGCGCTACCCGGCATGGCGGGCCCGATGAACTTCGCCGAGTACCGCATCTCGGCCACCGAGACTCCGGGTGAGTACGTGGCCCGCTACACCTCGGACTCGGTGATGCTGGCCACCGGTAAGCGCTACGCCAACACGTACATCACCACCGTCCTGCTGGAGAACGGCGAGATCGTCGAACTGAGTGAATACTTCGACCCGATCTTGCTGGTGGAGGCACTGGGTGGCACCGTGTCGATGACCGGCGGCGACACCGAGCCCGACCACTCCAGCCCACAGAGCAGCACCGAATCCAGCACCGAAAGAGGAACGGCATGACCGAGGTCCGCAGCAAGTCGACGTACATCGACGGAGCCTGGCAGGACGGCGCAGGCGAGAAGTACACCTCGACCAGCCCGTCGCGTGAGGCGGAGATCCAGACCACGGTCACCAGTTCCCCGGAACAGGTGGACGCCGCCGTCGCCAGCGCCAAGGCAGCTTTCGAGGGGCAAGCCTGGCGGGCCTACGGGCCGAAGGAACGAAGCGACGTCATCAACCGATTCGCCGACATCCTCGAGCGCGAAATCGAACCGCTGGCGCGGATCATCGCCGACGAGGTGGGAACCCCCATCGGCGCGGCCCGCTCGATGCAGGTGGGCGGCCCCATCGAAGCACTGCGCTGGTACGCCGAGATGGCCCTGAAGGGCCCGCGCGGCGGGTACGAGCAGGCGCTGCCGCTGTACAACAACCCAGTCGCCTCCTCCAGCCTGCTGCGCTACGAGCCGGTGGGTGTGGTGGCCTGCCTGCCCGCGTACAACTACCCGATCAACCTGCTGGCCTGGAAGCTCGGCGGAGCCCTGGCGGCCGGCTGCACCACGGTGGTACTGCCGTCCCCGCAGGGGATGGTCACCACGCTGCGCCTGATGGAGTTGATGGATGAACTGGAGCTGCCCCCAGGTGTCATCAACCTCGTCGTCGGCGGCCCCGACATCGGCAAACGACTCACCGGCCACCCGGACGTCGACATGGTCTCGTTCACCGGCTCCGACGGGGTGGGCGCCCAGGTCATGTCGCAGGGAGCGCTCGGCTCGTTGAGCAAATCCGTGCTCGAACTGGGAGGCAAGAGCCCCAACATCGTGTTGCCGGACGCCGACCTGGCGGCCGTGGTCGGGCCATCCATCCTGCGCTTCGCCCGCAACGCCGGGCAGGGCTGCGCGGCGTGGAGCCGGGTGCTCGTTCCAGCCGAGAAACTCGAGGAGTTCCTCACTCTGGCAGAGGAGTTCATCGCCACCATCGACGTCGGCGACCCGCAGGAGGAGTCCTCGGTGGTCGGCCCGGTGATCTCTGCAGCGCACCGAGAGAAGGTGGAGGGGCTGGTCCAGGAGGCCCTCGACGGCGGGGCCCGCTGGGGCGCCGGCGGAGGAAGAGTGGAGGCCGAGACCGGCTTCTACCTGCGGCCCGGGCTGCTCACCGACGTCGATCCGGCCGCGCCGATCGCCAACACCGAGTTGTTCGCCCCGATCGGCATCGCGATGCCGTACGAGAGCATCGACGAGGCGGTGGCGATCGCCACCGCCACGCCCTCCGGCTTGGCCGCCCCTGTCTTCGGACCGCTGGATCAGGCGATCGAGGTCGCCGGACGGATCCGGTCCGGAACGGTCACCATCAACGGCGGCTCCGGGATGCGTCCGGACGCCCCCTGGGGTGGCCCGGGACGCAGCGGAGTTGGCCGCGAACTCGGTGAGGACGGCTTCGCGGAGTTCTTCGAGGTCAAGCACATCCAGTGGCCCTTGGCGGGTATCACCCGGCCTCCGGGTACCTGAGCCCGGTCCGCCCGCCGAGGCACCTCGCCGGGCCGTGGGCGGCCGGGCCTGGCACCCACTCAGGTGCCCGCCCCTGCCGCCGCCTCGGGAAACACCACCGGGCACTCGGGCCCATCCCCGGAGAATCATCGTCATGAAGGAGATACAGCAATGTTGTTGCAGGGCAAGGTCGCACTGATCACCGCCGCCGCCTCGGGAATGGGGCGAGCGGGCTCGGAGGTGTTCGCCCGTGAAGGTGCGCACGTCATCGTCGTGGACGTCAATGGCGATGCCGCCCAAGAGGTCGTGGACGGGATCCGCGACAAGGGTGGCAGCGCAGTGGCCGAGGTGGCAGACGTCCGCGATCTCGGTGCGCTCAAGGCACTGGCGGAGAAGGTCGAGCGCGAGCATGGGGCGCTGCACGTGCTGTACAACAACGTCGGTATTCCCGGTGCCGCTGGGCTGGACCTCAGCGAACAGGACTGGGACACACTCATCGAGATCAACGCCCGGGCAAGTTTCTACCTGACCAACTATCTCACCGAGGCGCTGAAGAAGGCCGGAGCCGATGGCGGGGCCTCGGTGATCTTCACCAGTTCCACCTCCGGGCTGATCGGGTCCCCCTACAGCCCGCTGTACTCCTTCACCAAGGGCGGCATCATCGCTCTGGTCCGTTCCCTCGCACTGTTCTTCGCCCCGGACGGGGTTCGGGTCAACGCCATCGCACCCGGTTCGGTGGACACTCCAGGCCTGCCTGCCTTCTTCCGCAGCGCTCCGGAGGAGCTGGAGGCCCGCAAGCAGGCGTTCTTCAGCCAGATCCCGCTTGGTCGTCCCTCCCAGCCGGAGGAGATCGCCCAGGTGGCGCTCTTCCTGGCCAGCGACCTGTCCAGTTACGTCACCGGCACCACGTTGCCGGTCGATGGTGGTCTGACCGCCAAGTGAGCCCCGCTCGCCTGACCGGCGAGCGGGTCAGTACCAGGGGTGGCAGAACCCGCCGGAGTGAAGGAGTGGTGGCATGGAGTTCGGGATTCTCATGGGCGATCAGCCGGTCGACTCGGATCCGCGGGAGCATCTGGATCTGATGCTGCGCAAGGTGGAGGCGGCCCAAGAGGCCGGCATCACCTATTTGACGATCGGCCAGCACTTCCTCTACGACGGATTCCGGTGGCTGCAACCCATTCCGCTGCTCGCCAGGTTGGCCGCCGAGCTCGACGACGGGGTGCGACTCGGCACCACCGTGCTGGTGGCCCCGGTACACAATCCGATCATCCTCGGTGAGGAACTGGCCACCCTCGACATCATCACCGGTGGACGCCTGGTCGTCGGGCTCGGTACCGGCTATCTACCGGCCGAGTACGACATGATCGGCGCCGACTTCTCCAAGCGGTACGCGATGCTCGAGGAGATGATCGAGCTGATGACCGCGATGTGGTCGCAGCCTCGGGTGAGCTTCTCCGGGCAGTTCTGGCACCTGGAGGACGAGTCCACCCATGTGCGGCCGCTGCAACAGCCACGCCCGCCGATCTGGCTCGGCGCGATGAAGGGCGTGGGAGTCAAGCGCGCCGCCCGGCACGGTGATGTCTGGACGATCACCCCGCAACAGAACATCGACGAGGTCGAGCGCTTGGTGGGCGTCTACGCCCGGGAGCGGATCGCCCGGGATCTGCCGCTGAACCAGTTGCCGCTACGCCGGGAACTGATGATCGGCTCCGATTTCGATGATGCCGCAGCACGATTCATCTCCGTGGCGCGAGGCAAGTACGAGGCGTACGCGGGCCGCGGGATGACCCTGCTCAGCCAGGAGTCAGTGCGCCAGTTCGGTGAGACGGTCGCCGATCACGTCATCCTCGGAGACGCTGAGAGCTGCCGGGAGCAGATTCGCCAGATCGCCGCGCGGCTGCCGATCGGCCCGCTGATGGTGCGCCCGCACTGGCCCGGCATGGACGCCGCCGCCACGGCCGACTACCTCAAGCGCTTTGGCGAGGAGATCGTCACACCGCTGGCCGACCTGGAGTCGATCGGCTTCTCGGACTTCCTGGCCCGCTCGTCCGGGTAGGTAGTCGCTCGCGGTCCCGTCGTTGGGGTCCCCGTCGTCCGTCCCCAATCATCGGGACAGGCGGCGGGGACTGTGTTCTGCGGGGGATGACTGCCTGTGCGGGGAGGACCCCAGATCCTGCAGATCGGCGTTGGGCGCGGGCCCGCACAGCAGGGGTCAGCATCAGCACATGGCTCAGCTCATCAGGGTTCGGCCCGGCCGCAGGGCAGGAATCACCGCCAAGCCACCCACGCAGATCACCACCAGGCTGAGATAGCCGGCGGTGAACCCGCCGGTGAGGTCGCGCAGCACGCCCAGCAGCAAGGGGCCCACCGCACCGAGGACGTAGGCCACCAGCATCGACATCGCGCCGAGCCGTCCGGCGTCTGCTGGCGTGGTCGAGACGTCCTGGACGAGAACCAATGACATCGATGCCGAACCGCCGACGCCGACGCCGAACAGCAGGGTCCCGGGCCAGGCCAGAGTCTGCGGTGCCAGGGCCATGCACAGAACCCCCAGCAGCGTGCAGCCCGCGGTGACCGCCAGCAGCGGCCGTCGGTCCGTGGTGACGTCGGTGAGTGGAGGCAGGGTGAGCATGGCCACCAGCTGGATGAGCTGGAAGGCGGCGAACATCGTCGCGGCCAACGGGGCAGGCACTCCCTGACTCAGCATGGTGGGTGCCAGCCAGGCCACCCCGCTGAAGCCGGTGAGCATGTTGAGAGCGGTGTACGCGCAGACCAGCCACGCCGTTCGATTCCTCCAGGGAAGGCGAATACGTCTGCCACCCGAGGGAAGTGGTGTGGGCGCGGTGGCCAGCCGCGGCAGCAGGGCAGTCCACAGCAGGCCGACCAGGCCGGCCAGCACGCCGGTGGAGGCAAGCGCCACGCGCCACCCCGCGACAGCCGCGAGCGGCCCGGCCGCCATCGCCGCCAACGCCACGCCGATCGCCATCGAGGTCGAGTAGATCCCGGTGGCGGTGCCCGGGATACGGCTCAGATGCCGCGCGATGAGGTGCGGCATGAGCGCCGAGCAGCCGCCCATCCCGATTCCGATGAGCACCGCCGTGGCCAGCAGGCTCCACGTCGACCCGACGAAAAGGCGGAGCAGGCTGCCGACTGCCAGGACGCCGATCATCAGGCTCAGCGCGCCCTCCGGGCTGACCCGAGACGCCAGCTGCGGCATCCGTGGCGCGGCCAGGCCCATGAAGAGCACAGGGACCGCGGTGAGCAGCGAGGCCACGGTGGCGCCCAGGTGCAGTTCAGCCGAGATCTCGCCCAAGAGCGGAGGCACGACACCGAAAGTGCTGCGCAGATTGAGTCCGACGAGGATGACGAGCACGAGGATGAGGCTGACCGGTAGTCCGGTGGCTCGGCGCGCGTTGCGCTCGTGCATGCTCGACTCCTCTCGTCTGGGGGCGGTTGCCCGGGTGGCCCCCGCCAGGGGGTTCTTCGCCGGCGCAGGACAGGGGAGCCATGGCGTGGCGGCATCGAACAGCCCTGCCGCACAGAGACTCGACGAGCCCGCTGCGCAGGTGCTGCCGACCCTGCTCAACCTGTTGGTCCGTCAACCCGCTTCGGTCGCCTCAGGAATGGGGTAGATCGTGGGGGTTACCCCGTCAGCGCACCTAGGAGAAGAAGGTGGCCGGGTCCACCCGGGTGCCGACCCCGCGCCGAGCCGGGACGAGGCTGCGCGGACGGTTGACCCCGAGCCAGGCGGTGAGCCTGTCCTGGTCGTCCAGCCAGAGGGCCACCTGGACCGTGCCTGACTCGTCACGCTCCAGCACCACCCGGTCCTGCGGAGTGTGCCAACCGACGTACTGAATCTTGCGGCCGAACTGGTCGGACCAGAAGTACGGCACCGGGTCGTAGCCAGTTGCCGGGCGCTCAGTGTCTGAGACGATCGCCAGCAGGGAGGCGACCGCCGTCGCCGGCGCGGAACCGGCGTCGTCCCAGTGCTCACCGCCAACCCGGGCGCCCCGGCTGGGGGACCAACGCTCAGCCACGTCCCCCACGGCCAGAACCCTGGGATCGCTGCTGACCATGAACTCGTCCACGTGCACGCCCCGACCCATCTCGAGCCCGCTGCCGGCTAGCCAGCCGGTCTCCGGCCGCACCCCCACACCGGTGACCACCACGTCGGCGGGAATCTGCGTTCCATCGGCGAGATACACGCCATCGCAATGGATCTCGCGCACGCCGGTACCGAGGCGGAGGTCCACTCCCGCCCACAGCGGGACCAAGGCCCCGCCCACCTCGTCACCGAGGGCCTGGTTGGACGGAGTGGCGGCCGCCTCGACACAGGTGACCTGGCAGCCGGCGGCCAGTGCCGCAGTGGCCACCTCGGCTCCGATCCAACTGGCTCCGATGAGTACCACCCGAGCACCAGGGGTCAGCCGTGAAGCCAGATGCAGGGCGTCGTCGATGGTGCGCAACACGAGTTGTTCACCGTCACCGGGTAGCCGTACCGGACGGGCGCCGGTGGCGATTACCAGGGCGTCGTACGGCTCGTCGGCACCGTCGGTGGTGACCACCTGCCGGTCTAGATCCAGCCCGGTGACCTGGCAGCCGAGACGGGTGGTCAACTCAAGAGCCGAGGCGTCCACTCCGAGGTCGGTGCTGGTGCGCTCGCCCGCCAGCACCGCCTTGGACAGCGGCGGCCGGTCGTACGGAAGGTGCGGCTCGGCACCGATCAGGGTGATCTCACCGTCGAAACCCTTGCGACGCAGAGAGGTGCACACGCGTGCCGCCGCCAGCCCGGCTCCGGCGACGACGATCCTGGGCCGATCGCTGCTGGAGGGTGGAACTGCGGGAGAGCGGTCGGCGTCTGCCGTCGGCTGCTTCTGGGGGTTGTCGGTCATGCCTTGCCTCCCCGGCCGTCACCAGGCATCTTCGTCGAGTCGTGACTCACCGCTACCCGGATTTCGGTGGCCTCGAAGAACACTCGGTTGGGGCTGTCCAGGAGCCGGACGAAGCTCTCCGGGTCAGCCGGTGCCATCCGCTGGGCGAAGGCCGGCAGGAACCAGCGCCTGGTCTCCTCGTCGTCGTGCACGACGATCCGGGCTCGCAGGGCGAGCATCTGGCGTGGCAGGCCGGTGCCTGCGCTGGTGATGACAAAGGTCACCCGGGGATCGGCTTGCACCGCACGCACGTGCGCGCGGCCCTGGACCGCGGTCAGCCACAGGGCGTCCTCGTGCACCAGAAAACTCATCACCACCCCGGCCGGCCAGCCGTCGGTGGCGGCGAAGCAGACGGTGCATTCGGTGGCCGCGTCCAGCAGCGCGGCTCGGCTCTGGTCGCCCAGGCCCAGCCCCCGCAGATCCTCGATGTCGTCGATTCCCACCCGACCCATCAGATCCGCCTGGGGGCAGCGGGTTTCACCACGCACGGCCACTCAGGTGCCCGGAGAACAGCGATGGCTCGAGCCGCGGGGCCGGGGTAAGTCATGGCGGCCAGCATCAGGGGCGTCCGGAGAACAGCGATGGCTCGAGCGGCGGGGCCGGGGCAAGTCATGGCGGCCAGCATCAGGGGCGCCCGGAGAACAGTGGCGGCCCGAGACGTGGTCCCGGCGTGAACGTGCACGGGATCTTGTGGTACCCGGCATTGGTGCCCTGGTCCGGGTAGGTGACCACGGCGTCCAGGTCCACCTCGTAGTCGGGCATCCGTCGCAGTACCTGGCCGATCATCTCCCGGCCCATCGCGCGCCCCAGGTGTGATCCGGCACAGCGGTGGATACCCAGGCCGAAGGCCATGTGCCGGTTGGGCCAGCGAGTGATGTCGATGGTGTCGGGGTCCTCGAACTGGCCGGGATCCCGGTTGGCCGAGGCCCAACTGAGCAGGGCGCGATCGCCGGCGCGCACCGGGCATCCGTGGAAGTCGGCGTCGTCCATGATGGTGCGGGCCAGCGCCTGGGTGGGGGAGAAGACCCGCAGGAACTCCTCGACGGCTACGTCAACCATCTCCGGGTCGTCGATCAGGCGTTGCCGCTCCTGGGGGTGCTGGGCCATCCACACCAGCGCCTGGGTCACCAGCGATGCGGTGGTCCCCACGCCGCCGGAGATGAGGAGTTCGAGGATGGAGTAGATCTCCTCGTCGCTCATCGCCCGCCCATCCACCTCGGCGGCGATGAAGGCGCTGGTGGCGTCGTCGGTGGGGTTCTCCCGGCGCTGGGCGATGTGCTTCTTCACCGTCTCCTGGACCCAGGGCACCGCCACGTTCTGGGCGTGCTCGTACTCCGGGGAGCCGGGGGGAGCCGAGACCAGCGTGTGCATGGCGTCGACGTAACGCTGGTACTCCGCTGCGTCCAGGCCGAGCCAGTCGACGGTCACCGCGGCGGGCACTCCGGCGACGAAAGCCAGGTCCGCGGAACCGGACTCGATGATCTCGTCGATGAAACCGGTGACGTAGTCCTCGATCACCTTGTCGAGCTTCTTCACCGCGGCCGGGGCGGTGACCTTGTTGACCACCTTGCGGTACGGCCGGAAGTCCGGTGGGTCGAGCTCGATCGGAATGTGGAAGGCGGTCGGGGCTTTCGGGATGACGATGGCCAGGCCGTCGCCGCCGGATTCGTGCCGGGCCGAAGAGAACAGGTCGTCGTCACGGGAGGCGTCGAAGACGCTCTGGTAGTCCGAGAGCACCCAGAAGCCGCCGTGGGCCTCGGTCCAGGCGACCGGGGTGCTGGAACGCAGTTCGTGGTAGGCCCCGACCGGATCGTGGGCGTGCTCGGGTGAGTGGTGATCGAAATGCACCACCGGACACCGAGGCTCCGTCTGGGTGGTCTGCCCGGTCGACGTGGCCTCTGGACTCGTGCTTTCTTCGCTCACGGCTATACCCTCCTTGGCATTTTCCTGATAATAGTTATATCAATGCCCGTTCACGTCAAGGGTTGCGTCTCACATCATGACGGTGAGATGGTCCTGAACCGGTACGGGCCCACGGTGATCGGCTGGAGGTAGCGATGAAGGTACGAGCAGACGACGAGCGGTGCCAGGGCCACGGCCTGTGCAACATGACGGCCCCGGAGGTCTTCGATCTGGCGGAAGAGGACGGCCATGTCGTCATTCTGACCCCGGACGTGCCACCCGAGCTCGAAGACGCCGCCCAGCGCGGCGTGGACGCCTGCCCGGAGCGGGCACTGTCCATCGAATAGCCCTCTCAATCAGCCGGATCGCCGCCCCTCGGGCTGCGATCCGGCTCTTGTGTGTGCAGCTTAGCCAACCGTCCAGGTGTCGCTGCCCCGGATGAGGGCACGCAGGTCGGCGGCGCGGTGTGAGCCCTTTGCCAGGGCCACCTGCTGACGAGCCTCGTCGTCGTAGCTGGGCCTTTCCACCTGCCGGAAGATGCCGATCGGCGAGCGGCGCATGGTCCCGGCGTCGGTGAGCCGGGACAGGCTGAAGGCCTGCGAGGGGTCCGCCAAGCCCGGGTTGTGCACGATCGGCTCGCGATCGGGGTGCACGCTCGAGTCCACCACGTCCATCCCGCCGGAGGCCGGGTCACGGGCCACCAGGTAGCGCTCGTCGGGGCCGAATCGCACCGGCTGGCCGGCCTCGAGGCGGATCACTCCGTCGTCGCTGCCGAGCAGTTCGTCGAAGGCACCGTCGTTGAAGATCGGGCAGTTCTGGTAGATCTCGACGAGAGCCGCTCCGCGGTGGGCGGCCGCTGCGCGTAGCACGCCGGTGAGGTGCTTGCGGTCCGAGTCGATGGTCCGAGCGACGAAGGTCGCTTCGGCACCCAACGCCAGCGACACCGGGTTCACCGGGTTGTCGACCAGCCCCATGGGCGTGGACTTGGTGACCTTGCCGACCTCCGAGGTGGGGGAGGACTGTCCCTTGGTGAGGCCGTAGATCCGGTTGTTGAACAACAGGATGGTGAGGTTGACGTTGCGACGTAGGGCGTGCATGAGGTGGTTGCCGCCGATCGACAAGGCGTCTCCGTCACCGGTGACCACCCAGACGCTGAGGTCGGCTCGGGCGGTGGCCAGGCCGGTGGCGATCGCCGGGGCTCGGCCGTGGATGGAATGCATGCCATAGGTGTTGAGGTAGTAGGGGAACCGGCTCGAGCATCCGATGCCGGAGACGAAGGCGATGTTCTCCCGGCGCAGCCCCAGTTCGGGCAGGAAGCTCTGGACCGCGTTGAGAATGACGTAGTCGCCACACCCCGGACACCACCGGACCTCCTGGTCGCTGGCGTAGTCCTTGCGGGTCTGCCTGGCGTCGCTGATCGGAATCTCCCGCAGGCCCGCCAGCGGCGAGGTGTGCACCTGTTGGGTCTTCATCGCGCGTGTCCTTTCGTGTCGGCCAGTTCGCCGGCCAGTTCGGAGAGGTTGTCCAGCAGCATCTGCTCGGTTTGCTCGGCCCCGAAGGGCAGGCCCCGCACGCTGGTGTGACTGTGCACATCCACCAGGTAGCGCCCTCGCAGCAGCAGTGCCAGCTGGCCCAGGTTCATCTCCGGGACGAGCACTCGCCGGTAGCTGCGCAGGATGTCCCCGAGGTTGGCGGGCAGCGGGTTGAGGTGGCGCAGATGAAGTTGGGCTACATCGTGCCCGGCTCGTCGGACTCGCCGCACGCCGGCGCCGATCGGCCCGTAGGTCGACCCCCAGCCCACGACGAGCAGGTCGGCCTCGCCGCTCGGGTCGTCGACCGCGGCGTCGGGAACCTGCACCCCATCCACCTTGGCCTGGCGCAGGCGCACCATGAGGTCGTGATTCTCGGGGTCGTAGGAGATCTCGCCAGTGCCGTCCTCCTTCTCCAGCCCGCCGATCCGGTGTTCCAGGCCGGCGGTGCCGGGTGGTGCCCAGGGCCTGGCCAGAGTGCGGGGGTCGCGCTGATAGGGCAGGAAGGACTCGGTGCCGTCCTCGTCGACCTGGTTCGGCCCGGCGGCCTGACCCGGTTCGATCGGGGTCAGGTCGTAGGGCTCGGGCAGTCGCCATGGCTCTGACCCGTTGGCCAGGTACCCGTCCGAGAGCAGGATCACCGGGGTGCGGTAGGTGATGGCGATCCTGGCGGCCTCGATCGCGGCATCGAAGCAGTCCGAGGGAGAGTTGGCGGCCAGCACCGGCAGCGGGGCCTCGCCGTTGCGTCCGAACATCGCCATCAACAGATCGGACTGCTCGGTCTTGGTGGGCAGCCCGGTGGACGGGCCCCCGCGCTGGACGTCCACGACGATCATCGGCAACTCAAGCATCACTGCCAGGCCGAGCGTCTCGGACTTCAGCGAGATCCCTGGCCCGGACGATGACGTGACAGCCAGGCTGCCGCCATAAGCCGCGCCGAGAGCCGCTCCGGCAGCGGCGATCTCGTCCTCAGCCTGGAAGGTCGTGACGTCGAAGTGCTTGAGCTTGGACAACTCGTGCAGGATGTCCGAGGCCGGGGTGATCGGGTACGCACCGAGGAACACCGGCAGGCCGCTGAGCTCGCCGGCCGCGACCAGCCCGTAGGCAAGGGCGAGGTTGCCGGTGATGTTGCGGTAGGTGCCGGGCTTGAGTCGCGCCGGGCGCACCGTGTACGAGACCGCGAAGGCCTCGGTGGTCTCGCCGAAGTTGAATCCCGCACGGAACGCATCGATATTCGCGTCTCGTAGGGTGGGCCGGGCGTGAAAGCGCGAGCGCAGGAAGGCGATCGTGCCCTCAGCGGGCCGGCCGTACATCCAGGACAGCAATCCGAGCGCGACCATGTTCTTGCAGCGCGCCGCATCCTTGCGGCTCAGCCCATGCTCCTTGACCGCGCCCACCGCCATGTCCGTCAGGTCGATGGCGTGCACCGCGAAGCCGTCCAGGGACTCGTCTTCCAGCGGGTTGGACGTGTAGCCGGCCTTGGACAGGTTGCGTGGGGTGAAGTCGTGGCTGTCCACGACGATGGTGGCCCCCGGGCGCAGGTCGGCGATATTGGCCCGCAGCGCCGCCGGATTCATCGCCACCAGGATGTCCGGGCGGTCTCCCGGTGTGAGGATGTCCCAGTTGGCGAAGTGCAACTGGAAGGAGCTCACCCCATGGACGGTTCCGGCCGGGGCCCGGATCTCGGCCGGGAAGTTCGGCAGCGTCGACAGGTCGTTGCCGAACGAGGCGGTCTCCTGGGTGAACCGGTCTCCGGTGAGCTGCATCCCGTCGCCGGAGTCGCCGGCGAAGCGGATGATGACGCGGTCGAGTTCCTCAACGGTCTTGGTCATGCGTTCCTCGGTTCCTTGCACCGGCATCGTGCGCTGGTGCGGTGTGGGTGACGCGGCGGGCTTCGGCCAGCCCATCGCGGCAACCGTGCCCGGCCGATTCCCTACCGTCGGCGCGGACCCGAGCACGGGTTCCGCAGAGGTCGGCAACGACCGGATCTTGATTGCTGATTATGAACAGCATAGATTGGTCACAGATCGGCGACAAGGCCCGCCTCGCCATCACCCGAAGGAGTGCTGATGACGCAGACCCCGGCTCCGTCCGGCGAGCCCGTCCAGGTGGACTGGCGCGACGAGACACTGTGGATCACCATCAACCGGCCCGACCGGCGCAATGCCTACGACCTCGCGATGGCCCGCACGATGATCGGTGCCATCGAGGACGCGGCCCAGGCCGACGCGGTGGTGATCACCGGCGCCGGTGGCGCCTTCTGCGCCGGTGGCGCGCTCGACCAGTTGGGCGAGCCCGACCCCGAACAGTTGCGCGCTCTGTTCACCACCTCGCTGCGCCTGGTGGACGCCATCCGGGCGTGTCCCCGGCCGGTGATCGCTGCGGTGGACGGTGCCGCCGCGGGTGGTGGCAACGAACTCGTCGTGGCCTGTGACTTCGCCATCGCCACTCGCCGATCCACGTTCGGTCAGACCGGGCCCAAGGTTGGCTCAGCGCCCGTGCTCGGGGCCACCAACCTGCTGGCAGTGCAGATCGGGGAGAAGCGCGCCAAGGAGATGGCGATGTTGTGCCGGCGATACACCGCCGAGCAGGCTCTGGACCTCGGCCTGGTGAACGAGATCACCGAGGACGACGCCCTCGTCGAGGCGGTGAACCGCTGGGTGGGTGAGATCCGACGCCTGAGCCCGCGCTATCTGGAGATCACCAAGGTGAGTTCGAACCAGTGGTGGAACGCCTCGCGGGACAACATGACCGGTGGCCTGCTGGCTCTCATCCAGGCGATCGGCAGTGAGGACATGCTGGAAGGCGCCCAGGCCTTCCTGGAAAAGCGTCGGCCGGACTTTCGCCGGGCCCGCGCGCAGACGCCGACGAAGGAGCAGTCATGACGCAGCAGTTCTACCAGGACCTACGCCCCACCTTCGACCGGAGCCAGTGGGCGCTTCCGACGATCCTGCGGCATCAGGCCGCCACCCGTGGCGAGCAGGTCTGGCTGGACGTGCCTGAGGAGGGCGCCACCTGGACGTACGCGCAGATCCTCGCTGCGGCCGAGCGGGTCGGGCGAAACCTGCTGGCACACGGTGCGGTGGCCGGCGGTGACTCCGTGCCCGGTGACCGCGTCATTCTGGTGGCGGCGAACTCCTCGCGTTTCGTGCGCACCTGGCTCGGGGTCTCGATGGCCGGGTTGGTCGAGGTGCCGATCAACACCGCCTATGAACGCGACTTCCTCGCCCACCAGGTTCGTACGGTGGCCGCCAAGCTGGCCGTGATCGAGGACGTCTATGCGGAGCGCTTCATGGTCATCGCAGACGATGCCCGCGACATCGTCAAGTTCTGGGTGATCGACACCGGTTCCGCGGACGCGGCGATAGATCTGTTGCGCGCCAACGGTTTCGAGGCGGAACGTTGGGAGGAGCTGGAGACCGCCCGCGAGGATGTCGACCTGCCCGCGGTCAGCCCGCAGGATCTGGCCTCGGTGCTGTTCACCTCCGGCACCACCGGGCCGTCCAAGGGCGTGGCGATGCCGCACGCCCAGATGTACTTCTTCGCCGACGAGTGCGTCAGCCTGGTGCGCCTGACCTCGCAGGACGCCTGGATGACGGTGACGCCGCTCTTCCACGGCAACGCACAGTTCATGGCCGCCTATCCGACGATCGTCGCCGGCGCCAGACTCGTTCTGCGCAGCAGGTTCTCCGCGAGTAGATGGGTCGATCAGTTGCGGGAGAGCCGGGTCACGGTGACGAACTTCATCGGCGTGATGATGGACTTCGTGTACAAGCAGGAAGAACGCCCGGACGACGCGGACAACCCGCTGCGCGCTGTCTTCGCCGCACCCACCGCATCGACCATCCTGGAGCCGATGCGCCGGCGCTTCGGGATCGAGGCCTTCGTCGAGGTCTTCGGTCTCACCGAGACCTCCGCGCCGATCCTGTCGCCGTACGGGGCCGCACGCCCGGCGGGCGCGGCCGGCCTTGCCGCGGACGAGTGGTTCGACGTCCGACTGGTGGATCCGGACACGGACGAGGAGGTACCGGTAGGGGAGATCGGTGAGCTTGTCATCCGTCCTCGGCACCCTTTCACCTGCAGCATGGGCTACTTCAACATGCCCGACAAGACCGTCGAGGCCTGGCGGAACCTGTGGTTCCACACCGGAGATGCCCTGCGCCGCGACGAGGACGGCTGGTTCTACTTCGTGGACCGCTTCAAGGACGCCCTGCGGCGCCGCGGTGAGAACATCAGTTCCTACGAGATAGAGACCGCGGTACTCAGCCACCCGAGTGTGCTGGAGTGCGCGGTGATCGCGGTGCCAGCCGATACCGAGGCGGGCGAAGACGAGGTGATGGCCTACGTCATCCTCGGTGAAGCGGCCAGCCCGCAAAGCGTGTGGGAGTGGTGCGACGAACGGATCCCGGACTTCGCCGTCCCGAGGTATCTGAGGTTCGTCGAGGAGTTGCCCAAGACTCCCAGCCAGCGGGTGCAGAAGGCTAGCCTGCGCGGTTTGGGAGTCACCGAGGACACTCACGACCGGACCCGGGTCGGGGCGGAGGCCTGAGTCATGCATCCGTACCGCAGCATCCTGTTCGTACCCGGCCACAAGCCGCACTGGGCCGACAATGCGGTGGCCGCCGGGGCCGACTGTGTCGTGCTCGACCTGGAGGACTCCGTCCCGGGCGACCTCAAGGCCGAGGCGCGTGACACGGTCCGGGCCGCGTTGACCGCTCTTCGCGAGAAGCACCCCCGCCTTGGTCTGTTCGTGCGGCCCAACGCCCTGGCCACTCGCCAGGCCGGCGCGGATCTGGAGGCAGTGGTCTGCCCGGCGCTGGACGGCCTCTTCGTGCCCAAGGTGAGCACCCGCGACGATGTCCTGCGCTGGGAGACGCTCATCGACTGGTTCGAAGCGCGCAACGGAGCCGAGGGGCTGGATCTCATCGTTCCGGTGGAGATGGTCGCGGCGATCACCAACTGCGTCGAGATCGCCGGCGCCTCGCCCCGAGTCGGGGCGATGATCGGGCCCACCTCCGAGCACGCCGACATCGCCAGAGCGGTGGGCTACCGGCAGTCCCGCGAAGGCTCCGAGACCCTCTACCTCCGCAGCCGGATCCTGCTGGCGTGCAGGCAGTTCGGGCTCCATCCACTCACCGGCCTGTGGGAGGACCTGGACGACCTGGAGGGCTTGCGCTCGTTCGCCGACTACGGTTTGCAGCTGGGTTTTCGGGGGATGATCGCCATCCACCCCTCCCACGTGCCCGTGGTCAACGACGTGTTCACTCCCTCGGACGAGGAGGTGGCCTACTACGCCGACCTGGTGGACACGATGGATCAGGCGGTGGCCAAGGGTCAGGGGGCGGTGCGCTTTCGTGGTCAGCACATCGACCTCGCGCACGCCGAGAAGGCCCGGGACTGGTTGGCCCATGCCCGGCTGGTGCGCGGAGACTGACGCACGGCCCGCCGCGATGAGCCGTGTCGCCGGTGTCTTCGACACAAACCCTTGCCCACTACCCCAATTGCTGATAAGCATTATATGAATTGCCTGTAGCGCGACTTGCGGTCCCAGATCCGCGACCACGTCGTCGAAGCCTTTCCATCGTCAGCACATCGTCAGCGAGGACGCACCCATGGACTTCACCGTCGACCCGGTTCACGAGGACATTCGTCAGGCAGTGCGCCAGCTCTGCTCGAAGTTCCCGGATGAGTACTGGATGGAGCACGACACGTCCCACGAGTTCCCCTGGGATTTCTACAATGCCGTCGCCGAGGGGGGATGGCTCGGGCTGACCGTGCCCGAGGAGTATGGCGGCGGAGGCCTGGGCGTCACCGAAGCCGCCATCGTCGAACAGGAGATCTCCGCCTCCGGAGCCGGCATGGGCGGCTGCAGCGCCGTGCACATCGGGATCTTCGGCTTCGAGCCGATCATCCATCACGGCAGTGAGGACCTCAAGCAGCGTTTCCTGCCCCGGGTGGTCACCGGTGAACTGCACACCTCCTTCGCGGTTACCGAGCCGAACGCCGGGACCGACACCACGAACATCTCCACCTTCGCCAAGAAGGTGGACGGTGGGTGGCTGGTCTCGGGGCAGAAGGTGTGGATCACCAAGGCGCTTGAGGCCGAGCGGATGCTGCTGCTGTGCCGGACCAGTCCGCGCAAGGACGGCGCCAAGCGGACTGACGGGATGACCCTGCTCTTCGCCCCGATGGACCGGGACAAGGTGAGCATCCGGCCGATCCCGAAGATGGGCCGCAATGCCGTCGACACCAACGAACTGTTCATCGACGAGCTCTTCGTCGAGGATCGGGACGTGGTCGGCGAGGTCGGCAAGGGCTTTCGCGCGATCCTTGGAGGGCTCAACGCCGAGCGGGTGATCTCGGCGAACGCGGCGTTGGGCATCGGCAAGGCGGCGCTGCGCCGTGGAGTGGCCTACGCCTGTGAGCGGGAGGTCTTCGGCCGGCCGATCGGCAAGAACCAGGGCATCGCCTTCCAGCTCGCCGAGGCGAAGATCCGGCTGGAGGCCGCCGAGGCGGTGTTGACCAAGGCCACTTGGATGGTGGACCAGGGACTGCCCTGCGGGGCTGAGGCGAACTACGCCAAGTGGCTGTGCGCCGAGGCGGGCTTCTACGCCGCCGATGTCGCCTTGCAGGTGCACGGCGGGTTCGGCTTCGGCAAGGAGTTTCATGTCGAGCGCTACTTCCGCGAGGCACGGCTGATGCGCATCGCGCCGATCAGCCAGGAGATGGTGCTCAACTACGTCGCCGAGCACGTGCTCGGCCTGCCACGCAGCTACTGACCGCTCGCGAGCCGGGATCGGGAGTGGGCCCACTGGCCGACACGTGCGCTCCTGGCCCGCGATGACCTGGCACATCACCCGTGCGTATCGCAGGTGGGCGCCATCCGAACACGAGGAGGAAACGATGAGAGGGCTGTACTTCGAGGAGTTCGAGGTTGGCAAGGTCTACAAGCACGGGATGACCCGCACGGTCACCGAGATGGACAACGTGCTGTTCACCTCGCTGACCATGAACATCCAGCCACTGCACCTGGACGCCGAGTTCGCCAAGACGACGGTGCACGGCCAGCGGGTCTTCAACAGCCTGTTCACTCTGGCACTGATCGGTGCCTTCCATGTGCCCGAGCTGACTTTCGGCACCACCCTGGGCAATCTGGGCTACGACGAGGTGAAGTTCCCCAACCCGGTCTTTCACGGCGACACCCTGCGGGCCGAGACCACCATCCTGGACAAGCGGGAGTCCAAGAGCCGCAACGACTCCGGGATCGTCTGGTTCGAGCATCGGGGCTACAACCAACGTGACGAACTGATCTGCCTGTGCAAGCGGGTGGGCATGATGGCACGTCGGCCCGCAGAGTCCGCGGACTGAGACGCGATCCAGATGACCACGCCCTACGAATCGCTCTTCCAGCCGATCACGATCGGCACGATGGACCTGCGCAACCGGGTGCTGCTGCCGCCACACGCATCGGCGATCGGCAACATCTACGGCAGCGACGAGGACGCGGCTCGCAATATCGCCTACTTCGAGTCCCGGTGTCGTGAGGACGGCCCCGGCTGGGTGACTGCGCTGTCCACTCACGTGCGCAACACCGTGATCCCCGGTTTCGACCCCACCGGGGTCGGTGCTCCCACGCTCGGGTTCTTCCGGTTGCCCTTCTTCGTCGAGCGGGTGCAGGCCTTCACCGACGCACTGCATGCCTTGGACACCAAGGTGGGGGTGCAGTTCGTCAACCAGGGCGGCATGCCGCACGGCCCCTCGCAGACCATGAGCGCGCCGGTGATCAACCTCATGCCGCACGTGATGACGACCGACGACATCCTCGAGTTCGTCGCGGAGTACGCCGAATCGGCTCGTCTGTGCGAGGCCGGCCGGGCCGACGGGATCGAGTTGCACTTCAACCACGACGACATCTTCGAATGGTTCTTGTCGCCACTGACCAATCACCGGGACGACGCCTACGGTGGCTCGCTGGAGAAGCGCTGCCGGTTCGGCGAGGAGGTACTGCGCGGCATCCGCGAGGTGGTCGGCACGTCGATGACCGTCGGGATTCGGCTCAACATCCGCGAGGAATCGCCGGAGGGCTACGACGTCGCTGGGGGAGTGCAGATCGCCCAGTACTACGAGTCGACCGGGCTGATCGACTACGTGCACGGGGTGGTCGGGAGCCCCTGGGGCAACCCGAGTTACATCCAGCCCACCTACTTCGACGCGGGCCAATATGCCGAGTTGGCGGGGCGGCTCAAGGCCGGGCTCTCGCTGCCCACCGTGCACACCGGCCGGATCAACACTCCCGAGGTGGCCGCCCGGATCCTGCTGGAAGGGCAGGCGGACGTGGTAGGGATGGCCCGGGCGCACATCGCCGACGCGAACCTGCTCGCCAAAGCCCGCAGGGGAGAGGCCGACACGATTCGTCCGTGCGTGGGCGGCAACGAGTGCATCAGCCGTCGGTATGTGGAGGGCCTGGGCTTCGCCTGTGCGGTGAACCCGGGCACCTCGCACGAGGTGGAAGGGCCCTTTCCGGCTCCGCCCCAGCAGGCCGGCCCGGACCGCCGTCCGGCCGTCGGCAGCGAGATCCTCGTGGTGGGAGGCGGGCCGGCCGGCATGGAGTTCGCCGCGCTGATGGCCGAGGCGGGGCATCGCGTTCGCCTGTGGGAGGCCGATGCCGAACTCGGCGGACAGCTGCGCTACGCGGCGATGGCGCCCCGCCATGAGATGTACGCCGAGTACCTGCGCTGGCAACCGGCCCGACTGGACCGGGCCGGGGTTCGCGTGGAGACCAACCGGCTCGCGACTGCCGAAGAGGTACTGGCAGCCGGCGCCGACCTCGTCGCAGTGGCCACCGGTGCCCGCCCCCGGCGTCCCGCCGTGCCGGGAGTTGCCGGCGAGAACGTGCTCGACGTCCGTGAAGTGATGGCCGGCCGGGCGAACCCGGGACACCGGGTGCTCGTGGTGAGTCAGGATGACCACGTCGCTCCGCTGTCGGTGGCCGACCTGCTCGGTGAACGCGGTCATGAGGTCACCGTGCTGTACGCCACCACCGGGCCGGCGCCGCTGCTCGGCCGCTACATCCTCGGTGGGGTTCTTGGCCGCCTGGACGAGCATGGCGTCCGCTTCCGCTTCATGGAGGAGTTGCGCGCCATCGAGGGCACACAGGTGCTGGTGCGCAACGTGTACTCGCTGCGCGAGCAACGCCTTGCCGGCTTCGACTCCGTCGTGCTGGCCTGCGGGAGCGAGTCCGACGCGAAGCTGTTCGACGAGGTGAGTGCCCAGCACGCACGGGCCTACGTCCTCGGCGACGCCTATGCCCCACGTCGGCTCGTCTTCGCCACCAAACAGGCGTACGCACTGGCCGACCGGCTGCTGCGGGGTGCCGACGCCGTTCCCGAGTGGGAGCGAGCGATCTGACCACGGGGCCGATTCCCTAGACTCGTCACGGTGGAGTGGGATCTTCTCGACGTGCTGGTGCACGGATCACCTGACAGCGTTCAGGACGCCTATCGCCGGGTTCGCCTGACCCTGGGGCGGGGCGATCGCAGCGCGATCAGGCGAACTGAGGAACGCGTCTACGCCGATCCCACCGCAATCACTTTCGACGAGCAAGGCTTTGCGAGTGTTGCCGTCGGGGACGACGAGTACGCGGGAGGCCGCTTCAGCACCCCGACGATCCAGGACCTACGCCCGCCCCAGGGCGCGGGCGGGCCCGTGCGACTGTGGGCGCTCGATCGAGGCGGCCCACTCACCGATATCGGTGCGCTGCAGGCGTTCTCCTCGCGGGATACTGTCTTCCAGGTGGCCTCCCAGTTCAATTGCCTGGAAGCGCCAGGCCCCTTTCTTGTTGCCGTGCAGGATTATCTGCACGACCCCACTCAGGGGCCGCGGGCCGCGGTGTCGGCCTTTCCGGCGGCGCTGGTTAGGCATTACGCGGCGCCTGGTACCGACGGTGAACGTTTCCGCCAGACCCCTGATCGTCAGCTCAATCTCCTGGCGGACGCCCTGCCCGACACGCTCGCCGCCTCCGTTCGCAACGGGTATCTGCAAACGGCGAATATCACCGACCTTCGCACCGCCGCCGACGCGCTGGGCTCCCAGCAGGAGATGATCCGGGTCGGGGTGAGTCAGGACGCGCAAGTGGTGCTCGGCGCCGACCACGATGGGTCGGTGCCGGGACGGCCGTTGATCACCCAGGTCTTCACCTCGACGCTGGCTGCCGGCGGATACGGGCAGCCGGACGCCGATCCCGCTGGGGTGGAGGCCATCTGCAGGCCGCTGCTGCGGGCGTCCTATCTGGGAACGCTGCTGAGCGCGCTGACGCTGGGCAAGTCGCGGGTGGTTCTGACCCTCATCGGTGGCGGGGTGTTCGCGAACCCGCACAGCCTCATCGTTGACAGCCTCGCCTGGGCGATGACCGAGGTCGACGGCCTGGGTGCTCTGGACGTGGTGGTCAATGCCCGCTCACTCGAAGCCGGCCCGGCTCGCCGACACCTGGGGGAGCTGTGCCGCGAACATGATGGAGCGATAGTGACCGTGCCAGAGATGACCAGATCCGCGGTGACCGGGGGATAGTCAAGGGCGGGGCTCAACAACCGTCGGAGATGATCCCGGCCTGACCGAACTCAGGTCAGAGGTTCTCCGGGGGTAGGCCGGTTTGAATTTCGGGAAGGGTGAAGGCCATGCCGGTGGCGCGTTGGAGGGGGGTGAGGGTGTCGGGGGTGAGGTCGTTGTCCCAGGCGTTCTGGTAGGGGCCGCCCCCGTAGCGGATGTGGCGGGTGTCGATCCAGTGGGTCCACCATTTGATGATGGTGAGTAGGTTGGGGGCGGGGTCGTAGCCTTCGAAGTCGCTGACGTTGTCGAAGATCTGCACGGTGCCGGTGTCTGGTCCGTGGGTGCTGCAGTTGAGCACGATCTGGCAGAGGCTGTCTCCGAGGATCGGCCAGTAGCAGGTGAACGGTTCGTCACGGCCTAGTCCAAGGGCCTCATAGATTCTGCGGGCGAAGTCCAGTGACATCGCGCCGAGCGTGACAAAGAGTGATCCGTCTTTGATGCCGGGGAAGCCGAGGCGCCCGTTGATCAGTTGGGGTGGGTGGTAGCCGTTGTGCCAGGTGTAGTAGGTGAGCAGGTCGGGGTGGGGGGTGATGCCGAGGGTGCCGAGGGTGTCTTCGACTTCGCTGGCGGTGATGCCGGGGGCCAGGATGCGGAATCCTTCGATGCCGTGGGCGAGCCCGACTCGCTCGAACTCTTGGAGTGCGTGCAGGAGTTCGTCGTTGAGGGCTGTCATGTGCTGGTGACTCCAAGCGTGTGCGGTGCGGTTGTGGTGGCCGGTTCCCCGTCTCCACGGATCACCCGCTAGTCGACGGTCCTGGGGTTAGTAGTTCGGGAGGAGGAAGGCCATGCCGGTGGCGCGTTGGAGGGGGGTGAGGGTGTCGGGGGTGAGGTCGTTGTACCAGCCGAAGAGGCCGGGGGTGTTGTTCCAGCGGACCTGGCCGGTGTCGAGCCAGTGGGTCCACCATTTGATGATGGTGAGTAGGTTGGGGGCGGGGTCGTAGCCTTCGAAGTCGCTGACGTTGTCGAAGATGTGCACAGTGCCGGTGTCTGGCCCGTCGGTGCTGCAGTTGAGCACGATCTGGCCGAGACTGTCCCCGAAGATCGGCCAGTAGCAGGTGAACGCCTCTTCACGGCCCAGCCCAAGAGCCTCATAGATTCTCCGTGCGTAGGCCAGTGGCATGTGCTCGGTCGCGACAAAGAGTGCCGGGTCGTTGATCCCTCGGTAGCGCAGGTGTCCGCTGCCTGGTTCTGCCCGGAGGTAGTCGTTGTGCCAGGTGTAGTAGGTGAGCAGGTCGGGGTGGGGGGTGAGGCCGAGGGGGCCCAGGGTGTCTTCGACTTCGCTGGCGGTGATGCCGGGGGCCAGGGCGGTGAATCCTTCGACGCCGTGGGCGAGCCCGACTCGCTCGAACTCTTGGAGTGCGTGCAGGAGTTCGTCGTTGAGGGCTGTCATGTGCTGGTGTCTCCAAGCGTGTGCGGTGCGGTTGTGGTGGCCGTTGCTCCGGACGGATCACCCGTTAGTCGACGGTCCTGCGGTTTAGTAGTCCGGGAGGAGGAAGGCCATGCCGGTGGCGCGTTGGAGGGGGGTGAGGGTGTCGGGGGTGAGGTCGTTGTCCCAGGCGTTCTGGTAGGGGCCGCCCCCGTAGCGGATACGGCGGGTGTCGATCCAGTGGGTCCACCATTCGATGATGGTGAGTAGGTTGGGGGCGGGGTCGTAGCCTTCGAAGTCGCTGACGTTGTCGAAGATGTGCACGGTGCCGGTGTCTGGTCCGTGGGTGCTGCAGTTGAGCACGATCTGGCAGAGGCTGTCTCCGAGGATCGGCCAGTAGCAGGTGAACGGTTCGTCACGGCCCAGCCCAAGGGCCTCATAGGTTCCCCGTGAGTAGGCCAGTGACATCGCGCCGACCGTGACAAAGAGTGATCCGTCTTTGATGCCGGGGAAGCCGAGGCGCCCGTTGATCAGTTGGGGTGGGTGGTAGCCGTTGTGCCAGGTGTAGTAGGTGAGCAGGTCGGGGTGGGGGGTGAGGCCGAGGGCGCCGAGGGTGTCTTCGACTTCGCTGGCGGTGATGCCGGGGGCCAGGATGCGGAATCCTTCGATGCCGTGGGCGAGGCCGACTCGCTCGAACTCTTGGAGTGCATGGAGGAGTTCGTCGTTGAGGGCTGTCATGTGAGGTCTCCTTTACGCGTTAATGGCGTGCTATTGCTACTAGCACCAGGCTTGGCTGGGGTATCCGCTGGGCTTGTTGTAGTCGGTGATGACGAGGGGGACGGTGATGAACGCTTCACCGTGGTTTCTCACCGCGGGACACTCGGCGTAGAACCGGGCAAGGAGCCGACCCTCCTTCTGGTTCTGCTTGGAGTCGACTGGTTTCAACGATGCACCCGGCCCGCTTTCGGCCGTGGACGGGGGCGGCGTCAAGGCGTGGAAGCGAGTAGGCGTTCGTAGGCTTCGCGTGGGGTGAGCCAGTTGAGCTTTTCGCGGGGGATGTTGTTGAGTTCTTCGGCGATGGCGGTGAGGTAGGGCTGGT